>CAYRXI010000108.1:0-9503 GCA_964428255.1 uncultured Candidatus Sumerlaeota bacterium | reverse complement strand
GCGTCTTATCCTTACGATATTGGAATCGGAGTTCGGGCTGTACAGACACAGGCTATGGCACCCATCTGGTTCCCAATATTGTTTGTATTAATGATAGGTGTATCTATAGCAATCATAATGATCCAGGAAGGTTCACGAAAAATACCAATTCAACACGCCAAGCAGGTTAGAGGTAGACATCTGATGGGTGGCACCACTACTTATTTGCCACTCAAAGTTAATACTGGTGGTGTGATTCCGGTCATCTTTTCTTCGGCGATTCTGAGTTTCCCGGCGTTTATTTTCTCCTGGGCAGGCAGGTCCAATGGCGGGATTTTATACCACCTGAGTCATCTGTTTGAGATGCAGTCAAATTATAATTTGTACGAATTGCTATATCAGTGGTTTGGCTTCTCACAAACAGGTATATTTTTATTGTTTAAAGCCATTAATCTTCATACTATTTTATATGCAGCTTTGACGATATTTTTCTGCTACTTTTACGCAGCTATAACTTTTAATCCGGTTGATGTGGCAGAAAACCTGAAGAAATTTGGGTCATTTATTCCTGGACGCCGCCCTGGAAAGTCCACTTCTGATTACATTGATTATATTCTGACCAGGATAACCTTGATCGGAGCTATCTTTTTAGTGTCCGTAGCCCTCTTGCCCCAGATTTTGTGGGCATCGTTTAACTTACCCTGGGCAATGACAGACTTAGTCGGCGGCACCGGGTTAATAATTGTGGTAGGAGTTTTACTGGACACGCTAAAGCAGATAGAATCCCAACTCATAATGCGTCATTATGAGGGCTTTAAGATTCGGGCACGTGGCAGAGGTAAATGGTAATTTAATTTACGTTCTGTGCTCCGAGTTCTGCGCCCCTTGAAATGGATAATATAAAGAAACAGCTTGAAAAGTTGCTAAACCCGGAGCTGAGCCGGGCAATTGGCAAACTCAATCTGATTTTGCTGGGTCCACCAGGTTCTGGAAAAGGCACTCAGGCAGATTTGCTGGAAAAAGAATTTGCCCTGTTTCATTTTTCTACAGGAGAGATGTTTCGGGAGGCAGTGCGCCTTAATACTCCCCTGGGCAACCTGGTTAAAGATATTATGGCAAAGGGCGCCCTGGTTTCAGACGGAATTTTATATGACCTTGTTAAAGAGAAAATAGCGGGATTGAGTAACGTAGATTGTGGTATATTATTTGATGGTTATCCACGAACACGCTTGCAAGCACAACAACTTGACGAAATCCTGACTCAATACCGCAAAACACTTAATGCCAGCTTATTCATTGATGTTGAAGAAGATACACTGGTTAAGCGCTTAAGCGGTAGATTATACTGCCCTCAATGCGAGGCAACGTATAATATTTACTTTAAGCCACCGTTATTTGACAATAAATGCGACAGCTGCGGAAGCGAATTACAGCAGCGCCGTGAAGATAAGCCGGAAGTAATCCGGGAACGCCTGCGACTGTATCAAGAACAGACGTACCCCATTATGGACTATTATAAAAGTCAGGGAAAGATGTGGCGCTTGCCGGGATGATAGTGTAGGCGAAGTATTCTTGCAGATTTGTAATCTATTGGTAAAACTGGTCAGCAAGAATGAACATAGTTGATCACAGCGTAGAAGTAATTGACCTAAAGACTCCTCAAGAAATTGAAATAATGCGGCAGGCGGGGAAGACGCTACGGGAGATACTGAAAGAACTGATACGCCACATAGATGTTGGAGTGTCAACAGCAGAACTGGATAAACGGGCATATAAACTAATTACTGTTGCGGGCTGTACACCGGCGTTTCTTGGTTATCGCGGCTATCCCGCAACATTGTGCACCTCCATTAATGAAGAAGTGGTGCACGGGATACCGTCTCCCGAGCGTAAGCTTAAAAGCGGCGATATAATTAGTCTGGATATCGGTCTAGCTAAATCAGGTTTTTTTGTTGACGCTGCTGTAACAGTTGCAGTAGGTAAGATTGACCCGATTTCTGAACAACTGCTCGCAGTGACAGAAGAAGCATTATATCGGGGAATAGCTCAAGCAAAAGCGGGGAATCGCGTAGGCGATATTTCAGCTGCCATCCAGGAATATGTAGAAGCAGCAGGATTTAGCGTAGTGCGGGAATACTCAGGTCACGGAATCGGGCGGCAGCTACACGAGCCACCTCAAGTCCTGAATTACGGGAAAAGTGGTACCGGGCAAAGACTGTATACCGGAATGACTTTAGCCATTGAGCCTATGGTAAATGTAGGTGATTGGCGCACAGAAGTACTGGATGACAACTGGACTGTTGTGACCGCAGACCGTAAACGCTCAGCTCATTTTGAGCATACAATTGTTATAACTGAGTCAGAAGCAGAAATATTGACATAATCTAACTCTTGACGAGAGGAAAGCAACTTGAATAAAATTAATAATTTTTGATAGTTATTCCAAAATATGTAGAGAAAAGTAAGGTGAAAATTTTATAAAATATGCCCAAGGAAAAGTCCATAGAAGTTGAGGGCACAGTAGTGGAAACATTGCCCAATGCAATGTTTCGCGTGGAGCTTGATAATGGACTGAAAGTACTGGCGCATATTTCTGGCAAAATGCGGATGAATTACATCCGTATCTTGCCGGGTGATAGAGTAATGGTTGAAATATCACCTTATGATCTTACACGGGGTCGGATAATTTATCGTTACAAATGACCCTGGAGGCGAAAAAAATGAAAGTACGTAGTTCCATAAAAAAGATTTGTAGCAAGTGTAAAATAATTCGTCGTAAAGGCGTGTTACGCATAATTTGCACAAATCCCCGTCATAAACAACGGCAGGGTTAATTTTATCGGGAGGTGAACATCTTGGCACGTATTGCAGGTGTAGATATACCACGTAATAAACGGGTGGAAATAGCCCTTACTTACATTTATGGTATTGGAAGAACTCTTTCTAACAAGATCTTAAAAGAAGCTGGCATCAGTCCCGATAAGCGGGTGTATGACCTTACCGAGCAGGAAGTGGGCCGAATAAATGCCATTATTGCCAATAATTATGTTGTAGAAGGAGACCTACGGCGTGAAGTTCAGCAGAATATCAGGCGGTTAATGGAAATTAGCAGTTATCGCGGGTTACGTCATCGCCGAGGATTACCAGTTCGTGGACAGCGCACCCGTACTAATGCTCGTACCCGTAAAGGTCCGAAGAAAACCATTGGTACGCGTAAAAAAGAGGAGTAATTCACTCGTTAATTAACAGAGTATTAAAATAAAATCGCGACTTATAAAGAGGTACAAAATGGCTAAAAAATCTTACAAGCTCAAAAAGAAACAAAAACGTTCTATCTCTCATGCTATTAGCCATATTAAGGCAACATTTAATAACACTATTGTTAGTATAACAGATAAAGAAGGTAATGTTATTGCCTGGGCAAGCGGGGGGACTGTAGGTTTTAAGGGCGCACGAAAATCTACACCCTTTGCAGCACAATTAGCTGCCAGCAGTGCGGCGAAAAAAGCTATGGACCAGGGAGTAAAAACTACCACAGTATTGGTTAAAGGTCCGGGCAGTGGAAGAGAAGCAGCCATTCGCGCCTTGCAGGCTACAGGATTGGATATTACAATTATCAAAGACGTGACGCCAATACCGCATAATGGATGCCGTCCTAAAAAGCGGCGCCGAGTATAACACACTTAACGGGAGGTTTATAAACCGGTGGGTAATTTACAAAGTTCTGTCTGCCGACTCTGTCGGCGAGAAGGTATAAAATTATTTCTTAAAGGAGAACGCTGCAATACTTCAAAGTGTTCCTTAGAACGCCGTGCTTATGCACCAGGACAGCACGGTGCAGTGCGAAAGAAACTTTCAACCTACGGACTTCAGCTACGAGAAAAACAGAAAGTAAAACGCATATATGGCGTTCTAGAACGCCAGTTCAGACGTTATTTTAGCATTGCCACAAGGTTTAGGGGCGCGAGTGGCACTGTACTTTTACAATTGCTGGAACGGAGATTGGACAATATTGTTTATCGTTTAGGCTTTGCTTCATCTCGCCGTGCTGCACGGCAACTGGTGGCACATGGCCATGTCCAGGTTAACGGGAGAAGAGTTGATATTCCTTCATACCTTGTCCGTCCGGGGCAAGAAATTACCATCAGCAATAAGCAACTCCAGAATCTATATGTACAACGAGCACTGAAGCTGGCAGAAACTCAGGGACGAAGTCCCTGGCTGGAATTTGATGCTGATAAAGTTGCCGGAAAACTGGTGCGCATCCCTGAACGTCACGAGATTCCTCTGGATGTCCAGGAGCAGCTTATTGTTGAATTGTATTCTAAATAATAAAATATTTTATCATCTAAGGGGGAGCATACATTATGGAATTTAAACAAATGTTGATGCCCGGCAGACTTTACTGGGATAAAGAAACCTTAAGTGATACCTATGGTAAATTCTATGCCGAGCCATTTGAGAGTGGATTTGGTACAACACTGGGCAATTCACTTCGTCGCGTGCTTCTCTCAAGCATAACCGGTACTGCCATTGCCTGGGTGAAGTTTGCCGGTGTAAAACATGAAATTTCCTTTATTGAAGGCGTAAAAGAGGACGTTCCAGAGATTATTCTAAACTTAAAAGGTATTAACTTTAAATTGCTGGATAATAGAACCAGGGCTAAAATCAGTCTGGATGTAACAGGACCGGGAGACGTTTTTGCTAAAGATATAGTGACTGATGACAAAACAGTCATAATTAATCCTGACCACTACATTGCACATCTTGCCAGTGACGGTAAGCTTAAATTTGAAGGCGAATTACTGACCGGCAGAAGCTATGTACCCGCCGAGCGTTTGAAACCGCAACAGACCGAACAGCAACTGGAACAACTGGGAGTTATTTATCTTGATTGCTCTTTCTCCCCGGTGCGCAATGTAAGCTACAGGGTTGAAGCAGCACGTGTTGGCGAACGTACGGATTATGACCGCCTGATTATGGAAATTAAGACCAATGGTGTGGTGCGGCCTGAAGAAGCCTTAACTTACGCAGCGCGTATTCTCAGCGACCACCTGCCTGTTTTTGTGGCTGTTGAAGAAGAAGTGAAGGCTCTCCAGCGTTATGAAGCTGAAAAAGAAGAGATTTCACCACTGGCTGAACTTCAGGAAAAACTGGAAAAAAGTATTGAGGAGCTGGAGCTTTCTGTTCGCTCGTTTAACTGCTTGCAAGCAGCAGGAATTAAGACCATTCGCGACCTGGTACAAAAATCTGAACAAGAAATGCTCAAGTATCGAAATTTTGGCCGCAAGTCGCTTCAGGAGATTAAAAATATCCTTAAAGAAATGGGCTTATCATTTAATATGCGGTTTGATGAGCAAGGGCGTCCTATTAATATGCCTGTAGAATCAGATTGAGCAATATAAAAAATCAATTAGTAAAAAATAATCTATCTGACTGAGGTAGCCACAAGATGAGACATCAAAACATTCGGACAAGATTAGGTAGAACCACTGCGCATAGATTGGCATTGTTGCGTAATCTTGCCTGCCAGTTAATTCAACACGAGCGTATTTATACTACCGATGCAAAAGCAAAAGAATTGCGGAAATTTATTGAGCCATTAATTACATTGGGCAAGGAAGATACCACTCACGCACGACGTCAGGTATTCAGTGCCTTGCAGAAAAAAGAGGCAGTGAAAAAATTATTTAATGAAATTGCACCTCGTTTTAAAGAACGCCCAGGCGGCTATACCCGCATTGTTAAAGATAAGCCACGGCATGGTGATTCTGCCTTGATGAGCTACATTGAATTTGTTCAGCGGGTAGAAAAAGAAGCTAAGCCTAAAAAGAAGAAAAAAGAGCGAGTAAGGCTACCTCACATATAGGCTTTTGAGGCAAAGATGCCAACGCCGTTTTATAGAGGAGTGTTTACTCCGCAGCTTACAATGGCAGAAAAAAAGCAGGCTGACCTTTCACGCCTTCCCAGGAATAGTTCCAGACTTATCGGAGGAATTCTCTCACGTGTAACCTTATTGGTATTTTTAGCGGGATTGTTGTTATTGGCTATTGGTTTCATCCTGCTATCGTTCGTAGACGCACGAGCTGAAAATATCTTTGCTTTCTTTTCCCCGCTCTTTATTATTCTGGCGTATATATTGATGTTTGTCGCCCTCTTACTGAAGCCCGGCAAAAGGTAGTCGGGGAAGAAGCTGTCAGGGCCCCACGCTCTTTATATCGGCAGCAGAGTTAGGTTGAACTTGAATTTCCTGCCTGCGTTCATACAGAGATACTGCTCCACTAACAGTTATCCTAGCGCCTTCTTTAATTTTATCTTTACCAGCATACTGCTCGGTAATTCTATCCCACAACGGTACCGTAATACTTCCCGTATCATCAGTCACGGTAATAATTGTACCGCCCCGCACGCTGACCTTTCGCGTAATTTTACCGCTGATGGTCACACTTTGTCCAATAGTCTGGCGCGTAATAGAACTTATAGGAACAATTTCACCGGCAGGAATGGAGACTACACCCACAGGTTTTTCCACCTTTATATTTGAGGGACTGTTAACTTTTATTTGAAGTGCGCCTTTATATTCACTCAGGGTGCCGGTAACCAGCATAGTCCCATCAACTACGGGACGTTGAGCTTCGCTCAAACTTTTTTCCACATCGGGCCAATAAACCACCTTTATTCTCCCCCCACTTTCATCCTCCAGCTGAACTGTGGTAGGGGCATTAGGTTGCCAGGAAGGAACTATGTTAGTGATTTTGCCTTTTACCGTTACAGTTTTATTTAACAGGTTATTATTAAGCTGTGCAATGGGGAAGATACCACTCGTGCTTATTGAGGGAACGCCAGAGACAGATGCTGTGCCCGGGCTTGGGGTGACTGACATCGGAGTTGCCACAACTTCACTGGCAAGTTGTAGCCCGCTGGCATTCTCCAGGTGGATTTCCAGCAGGTTTCTGAATTCTTTTACTTTACCACGCACCACCACTTCCGCTCCGGGTTTTAGCTGCTCGCGGTTTTTTAACTGCTGAAAAACATCCTCCCAGACTACTACGCGTATGGATTCCGTTCCATCTGACACGTAGTAAGAATACGGGGCTTTTGGAGAAGTTGGAGATATCATATTGGTTATTTGTCCCTTTATGGTGACGGTGGTATTAATTTTATCTGCAGTGATTTGATTTATCTTCAAATAGGAGGCGGAAGGTTCTAATGTCTGTGGTATACTGTGTGGTACAGAAGGTGTTGCTGAAACGGAAGTTCCTGCAGGTGCCGGTTGAACGGTCGCTGATAATAACTTAATAAATTGTTCCGGTGTGGTGAAGGACACAAATCTAAGTAGCTCAGTCTCCGAGGAGTCCAGCACGACAATCTGGGGCACTCTGATGACCGCTAATTTTGCTGCAAGTGCAGTATTTACTCCAACATCCAGCTGCACATTATGAAAATTGGCATTCAGGAAGTTGTATACTTCGGGTTTGTTCAGAATATTGTCTTCAATTTCTTTACAGCTTTTACTTTTTGGGGAATAGAAATACACCAGTATCGGTTTGGGTTGAGACTTAGCCAGTGACAGGGCTTGCTCATAGCTTCCAAGCCATTGTACCTGTGCTGTCGCTGCTAAAGACAGTAATAAAGTAATTGCGATGCTCAAAGCCAGCTTTACTCTTTCATTCATTCCTTTCTCCTTTCAATTTTAAAATATAACAAACTAAGTGTATCTTTATTTAACACCAAGGTCAATAAGAAGCCTGAAGCAACTTTCTTGTATCGGTGTAAAAGGCAGATAAAAAAGCCTTGTTCTCAATCAAAATCTGGTATGCGGTATTCAGCCATCTTGCGGTAGAGGGTTTTTCTGCCAATGCCAAGTAGTCTGGCAGCTTGGGCTTTATTTCCATTTACTTTCTTCAGGGTGGCTTTGATGACTTCTTTTTCCATCTCTGAAAGCGGGGTGCCAATTTTTAGCCGAATTGCGTCCTCTTCCAGCGCAGATTCCTCTGCCAGACGAATTTCTTCTGGCAGGTGGTATAGCTTGATTTCGTTGGTATTACACATTATCACAGCCGCTTCAATTACATTGCGCAATTGCCTTACATTGCCGGGCCAGCTGTAGTTTTGCAGTGCTGCCATTGCCTTGGGAGAGATGCTTAGTGCAGGTTTGTTGTTTTGTGCAGCAAATTCCTTGATAAAGGCGTTAACGAGAAGAGGTATATCTTCACGGCGTTCACGTAGAGGTGGCACAATTATCTGAATAACGTTTAAGCGGTAAAATAAGTCTTCGCGAAATTTACCCTGCTGGACGAGGTCTTTAAGATTTTTATTGGTGGCAGTGATTATTCGCACGTCAACTTTTATGGTTCTGGTGCCCCCGACACGTTCAAACTCCTGTAGTTCAATTACCCGCAATAGTTTGACCTGGAATTCAGGAGTAGTCTCACTAATCTCATCCAGAAATAAAGTGCCGCCGTTTGCCAGTTCAAATCTGCCCGGCTTTTCGCGATAAGCATCCGTGAAAGCGCCCTTTTCATGACCAAAAAGTTCGCTTTCTAACAAAGTCGGAGTAAGCGCACCGCAATTTACTTTGATGAAGGGCTTATCTTTGCGCGGAGAGTTGTAATGAATCGCACCAGCAATCAGCTCTTTTCCAGTCCCGGATTCACCCTGAATCAACACCGTGGATTTGGTAGGTGCAACCATTTGTATCTGGCGGAAGACGCGTTCCATTGCTGGCGATTGCCCGATTATTTTTTCAAAGCCAAATTTTTCATCCAGTGCCTGACGGAGTGTAATATTTTCCTGCCGGAGGGTTTTATGCTGGAGTGCTCGCGCTACAACTAAGTTTAATTCGTCAATATTTATGGGCTTGAGCAGATAGTCCGCAGCTCCCAGTTTCATAGCTTCCACTGCGCTCTCAATTGTACCATAGCCCGTAAGCACCACGACTTCAACTTCTGGCGTCTCACTTTTTATCTTTCGTAATAAGTCCATTCCACTGGCACCGGGCATTTTCAAATCGGTAATAATTAATTCTACATTGTTTTTGCGAACCAGCTCCAGGGCATCATCAACATTACCTGCTGTATACACCTCATATTCCTTGTCTTTACCTTCTAATGCCCATTTCATTCCATCACGAATATTGCGTTCGTCGTCAACTATTAATATCTTGCGTTTCATTTTACTTCGCCGTTTTGTGAGTTAATAATCTGACCGGGCGTTTCACGACCGGTAATTGCACAATAAATGTTGTGCCTTTGCCCGGTGTACTATTTACCTGTATTTCACCGCGATGCTCTTGAATAACGCGATAAACAATAAATAAGCCTAATCCGGAGCCATAAGTTTTAGTGGTAAAATATGGCTCAAACATTTGACATAATTCTTCTTCATTCATCCCCTTGCCATTATCGCTGACACTGACGTATACCCAGTTATCGGCGGCATAGGTTTTTATTTCAATTTCACCCTGCTGGTGTTCAATAGCCTCCATAGCATTTTTCATAATGTTCAACAATGCCTGACGAACA
>CAYRXI010000107.1:8353-9872 GCA_964428255.1 uncultured Candidatus Sumerlaeota bacterium | reverse complement strand
CAAACCAGCCTCTTGCCCAGCCGCAGAAACCTCTGGTAGGCAGGGGATTTAGATAGCCTGGCATACCGTAACCGGGACCATGGCCGGCAGATTTGCCAGTCATTTTGGTATATCTCCAGGGACCTATTCCATCACCCCATGGCATAGTTTATTCGCCTCCTTTCTTTCAATTAATTCATTCAATCTTTTTGCGAACGGCAATTTTGACAAAAACCATAAAAATTAAGCTGATGATTTACTATTTTAAAGTTGTGGCGTTGCTCCAGAGCTGCCTCCACTTTCTGAACCAGCTGGACTTCTTCTTCAGGAAGGTCTGAATAGTCAATGACTTTACCACAACCGGTGCAAATAATGTGATGATGATGTGGCTTGGAGGAGCCGTCAGCCAGTTCGTAGCGTGCCCTGCCGTCACCAAAATCAAATTTATGCACTATTCGCATCTGCACCAGAAGTTCCAGAGTTCTATAGACTGTGGCCAGCCCAATCCCCGGATAGGTTTTGTGAATAGTAAGATAAACATCTTCTGCACTGAGATGTTCGGTAGTAGAGCTAAGGACGTTCAGAATGAGTTGCCGGGGTAAAGTAAAGCGACAGCCCCAGCCTTTAAATCTATGACCCCAGCGGTGCATTTCGCACGGCATAATTAACCTACAAAAGTAAATGAAAATGAAAATCATTCTCATTATATACGATGACCGATGTTAACGTCAAGAGGTTTTTATTTTTTTTATGTTTTTGGAGAGATATTGAGGGAAGATTTTAATAAGAGTAAAGCGAATTTTTTATAGGATATGGAAGGACAAATTGTAGTTAGAAATACCGGGAAAGAATAATTATAAACTCTACAGAAAAAAGTTCTAATCGGGAGTTAACAATGTTTGCAAAGGTTCTATTATACTGCTGATGTTTAGAAGCGAAAAATTTTATGTAATGCAGGCTTATGTAACGCAGGTGTCCCGCCTGTCAATTATTCAACAGGCAAGGATGCCTGTGCTACCTTATGCGACAGGTAAGATGCCTGTGCTACTTTGGAAGGTCTCAGGAAAAGTCTCTGCCTTTACCGGAGTCAGCCAGAGTCATTAATTCAGCGGGATAAGGTTGAAAATATGTTTGCTGAGACAGGTAATCATTGCCAAAACGAATAATCCAGGATTTTACTACATTCAGCGGAACACTTAAGGTGATTTTATTGGCGCGGTATTGTTTGAGCAAATCGTTAAAGAATGCCTTCTCTTTTGCGTTGAGATATCTGGAGAAAAAGCCGGCAGAATGTTGCAGGACGTTAATGTTAGACGTAAATCTGGGCATACGAATAAAGGCTGTGGGGAAATGCCGGGCGTAGTCTTCAATAACTTCTTTAAAGGGTTTATGCTCAAGATTGGCAACAATTCTCCCGAGTAGTTTAAGTTTTGTGGCATTATATGCCATTAGCAAATATTTTTGCTGAGAATGAAACCCAACCAATGCCTTCATAGAATTGGCTTCTTTGACAGCACGAAATCTTGCCAAGGCAAACAGT
>CAYRXI010000107.1:0-8343 GCA_964428255.1 uncultured Candidatus Sumerlaeota bacterium | reverse complement strand
TGTGAGAAAATGTTCTCGGAGTTTTGCATTGGTCAAGCGCTCTTCATCTTCAACCGGCAAGTCAGGAAAATGCTCCAATATGCTGCCACCGAAGAAGCCACTACCACGTTCAATGACTCCTCCACCTGGGGCATAAATCTTAACGTTCTTTATACCACACGAGGGTGAACTGCCCTTTAAAATAAAGCCATCAACTACTTTAATAGAAGATAAGAGTTGATTGATAAATTCCGCCATTTTCTCCGTCAAATCCAAGCCTGTGGCGGGCTGAACGAGTCTGCGCTCGCCCTTTACAGAAATCAGCCGTATAGGGTTGCGGGGAACTCCCAAGCCAATTTCAACTTCCGGGCAAACCGGGAAGAATTCAACAAATGGTTTTAGCTGGTCTACAATAGGAGAGCTGATGCTTCCACCATTATATCTACAGCTGGCAAACCCCAGACATTTACTTACAATGAGTTTGGGTTTAATTCCCTTAGTCATTGGGATTCAGTCCTTGTTGATAAAATTTAGCGCAGTCAGGATTTTATGATTTTCCTGGAGCTGAGACTCCTCCGTAATTCCCAGACATACGCCAGCAATGCCGCAATTCACCACATACTCAAGGGCTTCTTCAGGTTGAAGTGTGCCAGCAGCCAGAGTCTTTTTGGCAATGATGGGCTTGGGGTAATCTTTAATCATTGATGGAACCAATTGGGCGTTGCGTCCCATCAGTTTGCCTGCTTTATTGAGAGGTATCATTATGAAGTCGGCAGAAGTCTGGGCCAGAAGCGGAAGAGTCTTTACCGGGGAATGTGTGGCAAAACCACAGATAAGGTTATGTTGCCTTATTTTCTCAAGGTAAGTATTCAACTGCTCTGCAGGGAGCTGGTCAGTGATGATTGCGTGAGTTCCGATAGCCGTGGCATCAAGTGCGACCGCCATTTGGAGTTCCCTGTCAAAATCTGATAGCCCACAGATGAACAGCAAAGCAACTTGAGGATGGTTTTTTTTAAGTTCTTTGAGCGCTGAAAGAATATTTGGTAAGGAAAACGGTTGAATGCCCCACCCTAATTCTACTGCGTGTTGCATTATTTTTCTCATATTTTCGGGTTGGAGATAAAAACGCCGGTAATATAGCTCTGCCAATCTTCCGAATTGCCCAGCTCCAATAAACGGGCTCGTGCCTAACAGTACGCGGGGCAGCTTTTTGCCATTAATTTCCAGAAATCTCATCTTTTAAGTACTTTGCATAATTATTAAAGAAGCTGAGACATCCGCTGGTGCCACTTTTTTAAAGTGTTAATTTTTAGTACGAACTATTACTATATATTTGGATGAGAACTATTGCTTTAGCCAAATTTATAATGCTTGGTTACCTTCTCAGTAATTTTCCAGGTGCATTTTAGCCCTTGAGGGAATTCAACCAGGTCACCAGCCTCAATATGGACGCTTTTGCCGTCTTTTGTAGTTACAGTAACATCGCCTTCCAGGAAATAGCAGGTTTCCTTCTGGTCGTATTCCCATTCAAAAGTATCGGGTTCGTGCTCCCAAATGGGCCAGGTGGTTACTCCGAGTTGCTGGAGTTCCGAGATACGTGGTTTTCTAACTTTAATTTCACTCATTTTTGCCTCCGTTTTGCTTTTAGCACGCAGCTAATTTATGTTTTGTGTGAAGCAAGATTAAACGTAGTAAATTTTCCCTTCTTCGGCGCAAGGGATTTTGCTTCGGCGAGTGTCAAAGTCATCAGTCAGATGTACAAGGAGCATCTTGTTACGAATGGACTCGGGCAGGGTTAACAGCTTTTCGTATGGCGTATGCCCGCCGACATTAGTTTCATGCAGTATTAAGTGGCAATCAGACAGGAAACTTATATGTTCCGGGTCAAAGGCAGTATCAGAGCTATAACCGAGCCAGCGTCCCTTATAACCGATTTTCAAGCCGAAGCAAGGGATGTAATGTTTGGTCATCCTGATAATAACTTTTAAGTCCTTGATACGATGTATGACACCTTCGCGAAGCAAACGAATTTTAAAGAAATCTTGCAGTTGATAAAATCTGGGGGTCATTGACTCCAAATCATTCATACGACACATTGAGCCACAAAGTTTATGCTCCCAGAGGTTGTTTGCTACTTCAGCAATGGTATAAATAGTAGGACGGCGCTTATGGATAAAATGTTTATAGAATCCCAGACCTTCCAATCCATTGGAATGGTCGCCATGTAAATGAGTTAAAATCACATCGTTTATGTCAGTGATGTCAATGGAGATGCCACTGCGTCGGGTAGCTTCAAACAGCACTTTATGCAGAGGGTCGGGACAATCAACCAAAACATTACTGTGATTAGTCAAGATGAGAAAACTGGTATAATAATAGCGCCGCGGGAAGAAGTCTCCAACTCCCAGCATCAAAAATTTCAAGGGCTTACTTGTAGTCGGTTTTTTGCGAAGTGGCATAGAAAAAAACTGGTTACATATGAAAATGATTCTGGTCTTACTTCTCCTTTTGCAACCAAGGCATCATAGCACGCAGGCGTTTACCAACTTCTTCAACCGGATGCTGTAACCCCTTTTTCCGCAGGGCATTAAATACAGGTCTGCCAGCCTGATTCTCCAGAATCCATTCGCGAGCAAAAGCGCCGGTTTGAATCTCCTGGAGAATCTTTCTCATTTCTTTACGCGTTTCCTCGGTAATGATGCGAGGTCCACGGGTATAATCGCCATACTCTGCGGTATCACTGATGGAGTAGCGCATCATAGAAATGCCATTTTCATAAATCAGGTCAATGATGAGCTTCAGCTCGTGGAGACATTCAAAATAAGCAATTTCAGGCTGATAGCCGGCCTCAACCAGAGTTTCAAACGCGGCATAAATGAGGGAAGTCAGTCCACCACAAAGAATAACTTGCTCACCAAATAAATCTGTTTCAGTTTCTTCCTTGAAAGTAGTTTGAATACAGCCAGCACGAAGTCCGCCAATGGCTTTAGCATGCGCCAGTGCAATTTCAAGTGCTTTGCCTGAGGCATCCTGTTCAACTGCAATTAAACAGGGAACTCCTTTGCCTTCAGTATATTGCCGGCGCACTAAATGTCCCGGACCTTTTGGTGCAACCATATAAACGTCAATGTCTGCAGATGGTTTGATGGTACCGAAATGAATATTAAATCCGTGGGAGAAGGCAATGGCTTTACCTTTTTTCAGATTCTGCTTAACCTCCTGCTCGTAGATTTTAGGATGAAGTTCATCCGGGGCAAGAAAATGAACGATGTCAGCTTTGGCAGAAGCTTCGGCGGCACTCATAGGCTTAAATCCATCAGCCACAGCTTTCACATAATTGGGTGTCCCGGGCAGTTCAGCTATAATTACGTTGACGCCACTGTCGCGCATATTCTGTGCTTGTGCGTGCCCCTGTGAGCCATAGCCAATGACTGCAATCGTCTTGTCCTTAAGCAATTTTAAGTCCGCATCGTTGTCATAAAAAATTTTCGCCATAGTTATTCTCCTACGAAGAAATTAGTCTTATTACACAGAAGACGGATGCTAAATGTCAATAACCAAGTAAGGGGGTGAAGAAGTATTTAAGATTACATATTAAAAACACGGAGAAAATTTACCAATTACGGACGTCATCAGGTTCAAGGCCACGATTGGGGACATTGAGCGTGGTCATATTGCGCCCCATTGAAAAAATCTGGAAGGTGGTTGGATTATAGTAAGTTTCATCAGGATAAAATGGGTCAGAGGGGGGGCGTCTGGTACCACCAAGTGCGTCATAATCCTGATGCCGTATGTAGTAATAGGGTTGATGCCAGGGGTCAAAAATTTGAACGCTGGCACGAGGTGTGGCTCCCGTTACGGGTCTGCCGTTTATATCGCCCAGCTGGTTACTATCCAGTTCTAAGTATGGTCCGATCCAGCGAGAGTCAAGGGGTTGATAGACGTTTCCACTGAGCGAGTGCAATAGCGCCAGCTGTAAATAACCACAACCCATAGCCGGAGAACCGGGATTGGGCGGAGAGGGGGCAAGATTGGTACCAGAACCGGAGGGCGGTAGTTGTCCAACGTCAATTTCGTAGCGGGAGATTGCCATCTCCAGCTGGCGAATAGTATCACTGGCAGCTGCGTAACGTGCTCTGTCTACCTGCCCTGTATAGACGGAGATGGCAATGGTAGATAAGATTCCGATAATCATTACGACCACCAGAATCTCTAATAAAGTCACACCTGTTGTTTTATTCTTCATAAACTTATCCTTTTATATTTACAAGTTCATAATTGCTATCAAGTAGAGTTAGTTTTTACCATAAACGATAAGCTGTTTCAGTGGCAACCGTGCCAAAGTAATATACAATATCATCTGAAGGTGCCGCTACATTACGCCCCGGATCGGTATCACGCAAGCCATCAGGACCAAAACTTACTACGGCAAATCTATCAAATCTATCATCTACAGTAGTCAGGCGTCCATCAGAGAAAGATGTTGATGCATAATTGCTGCCTGTAGCGCCTGTGCCAATAATACCGATATCTGAGTACAAGCGATATGGCTGACCCCACGGGTCAATTGGATAATCCTGTCTGCGGTCTGTGGTGCTCATATCAGGATCCCAGGCACTATCAAAGCGTGTCGGGTCGTACCAGACACGTGTGGGATTCAGAAATGGACCCTGCCAGTAATAATATAAATTAGCCACTTTAGTATTTGTGCCTCTATCACCTAACTGGGGCTGTTGATTAACCTGGGTAGTGGCTGGAATACCGGAATCAATCAAGTAGATACTATCAGGTTCTTTATCAATACTATCAGCATCGGCTTCGTTAGAAATTGGCACATCATCCAGCATCTGAATTGGCACATAGAAACCATGGGTCATAGCACAAATATCCTCTGCTTTAGCGATTTCCTGACATTCCTGGCGTGCAATGCGGACTTTAGCCTGCTCTGAGCGGTTGATATACACCGGCACTGCTATAGTTGCCAGCAAACCAATGATAGCCAGAACGACTAACAACTCCGTTAAGGTTACACCAGTAGTTTTTTTCGTTCGTTTTACGTTACACATTTTATATTTACCTCCTGATTTTTTTTCCTTTTTAAAATTGTCTCATTAAATCATCGCCAGTACCAAATTTAGCCCCTGGTGTGCCGTCACCTGGTAAGCCATTTGAACCGAGACTCAATAATGTCAAGCGGTCAAAAATATCACAGTCATAACTTACGCCACCAAACGTAACACTTTTTACAATAATGCCTTCTGGTTCCTTTACCAGCCCTTCACGCGTGAACAATAAATAATTATTGCCCCACGGGTCATCAGGGATATCATCAGCATTATTTGGACGATATACGGGCGCTGCGTTACCATTGGAATCCACCCGGTCACGATTCCAGTTTATATATGGTCCGTTCCAGTTAAATGCGGTTTCGCTTTTTACCATCAGGTCATAAATTTCTACATAATTAGGTCTGAAGTAGCCATATTGCAAATCTATAAATATTTGTCGTCCATCTGGATTCTGCTGAACTAAGTTATATTGCTCGTCATTAATTCCGTCAATCTTGTCGTTGGGGTTTCCAAAGCCGATACCATCACCACCTCGGGTATCATCCAGAACGTAGAGACGATAAGCGTAACCGGTATCAATGGCAGCGGCTTCCATTGCTGCCTGTAGGTTCTCCAGGTCAGCCTGTGCTGCTTTCTGGCGCGCCATTTCAGTCCGCTGAGCCCAGCGTGGAACAATAATTACTGCCAGAATTCCGATAATAATTACTGCTATGAGTAATTCTACAGCACTAAAACCTTTGTTTATTCTTCTTTGTTTCATCTTCTCTTTCCTTTACCCGAGGTCAGAATGATATATACAAATCGTCACCCAGTCCGAGGTAGCCAGCCTCCCGCAGATAATAATATGGATTTGTAGTTTGCACATTTCCCGGAGCTCCATTTGGTCCGAGGCTGTATATCACTGCGTTGCTATAATCTGTTTCAGTAGCCGGATTAATTCCTATCTTCCCGGGCGCAAAGAAAATATATGGATTGCCCCAGGGGTCTACAGGGATCTTATCAAGGGGGCTATCTCTGCCTATCAGGTCAAGAATTGGTCCGTTATTACTGCGAAATAATTCGGGACGGTAATTATAACGTGCATTTGCCTGATATTGAGGAGGAAGTATAAAATTGGGATTCAGCTCTCCTAAGTATGCGGAACGGGGCAATGAAGCATATGGTCCTGTCCAGCGTTTATCTGAATGCCCCAGGGTCAACTGGCTCCGCTCAAAGACCGTTATTTCTCTGTTCCAGTAGGCAATAGGAACTTCAGTGTCAGGATTAAGAGGTGGCTCATTATACGCCTGACCATTATCCAAATCCTGCAAACGGAACCACTGATCAGTATAGGCGTTAGCCATTACCAGAGCATCTCGCAGACTGCGTAAATCATCTTTGGCAGCCACGATTTTGGCTTCATCGGTTCGTTTCCTGAACAAAGGCAAAACAATCAGAGCCAGAATTGCTATCACCGTAGCAACCATCGCAATTTCTATGGCTGTAAAACCCAAGACCTTGTTTCTCTTATTTATTAACACCAAATTTCCCTCCCTATTTAGGGTCAAAGATTATTCAAAACTCATAGTAAATGTCATCAGAACCACGGTCCACAATTCCCGGTCTAACTGCATCACCTGGACGAGAATAAGCAGATGCCCTAAGTGGTGTGTATTCTGTTAGTGTAAGAGTTCTAAAAGGAATACCCTGTGCTGGTTGATAAGGTTCGTACAGGCGCAAAGCAG
Organism: uncultured Candidatus Sumerlaeota bacterium; assembly: GCA_964428255.1. GTDB lineage: Bacteria > Sumerlaeota > Sumerlaeia > MWCT01 > JAGHBZ01 > CAYRXI01. Next base: position 1,571 of record CAYRXI010000107.1, on the reverse strand, counting down.
AGAGAACCGGGTCATTGGATGGGGTATCTTCAGTGCCACCGGGAACTTTATTACGTCCATAGCTCACCACAGCACAGAAGAAATTGGGCTCCTGCACCGGGCTGTTGATGAAATCATAACGGCCTTCATTATCCACATATAGTAGATATAACACGTAAGGGTTACCCCAGGGATCAGCGGGCCAGGGCAAATCTGTTTGCAACTCCGGGATGTACATTCTCACCGTACCACCTCTGCCCTGTGCAATGCGATTACGAGTGCCGGCGAGGGAGAAATATCCACCTCGCCAATTGCTCAAAATCCGACTCTGCAATATGGAGAGGTTAAAGCCCATATAATCAAATCCCGGAGGCAGTGTATTAGGTCCAGAAATCTGGAATAGCATATTGAGTGAGCGATTAAGAAAACTAAACTTGGGGAAAACACCTACATCCTGATAGGCAAAACTCAAAGCGGTGCCGATTTCGCGGGTTTCACCGATAGTTATTTTCCGCAAATTAGTTTCAAATTGACCCTGGATGTTGATGATTGCCATTGCAGCGAATAAGGCGATAAGGGCACCAACGATGAAGATTTCTATCAGGGTAAAACCTTTGTTTTTATTTAGAATTTTTATTGTCACGTCAATCAGAACTCAACAAAAAATAATCTAAAGTTTGTATATGTCTTTGTTTATTCAATGTCAACCACATTTTATTTAGCGATTCAAATATTTAAAGAATATTACTGGTGTATCTGTCTGATCAAGCGCCAGTAAGGCATACACAGAAATCGGATGGTCACGGCGACTGCTTTTTAGCGGCTTCACCGGTGCACTATGCGCCAGCACGGAAAAGGCTCGTGAATTAGTAGTAATCATATTTGCCCATCTGGCAAACTGCTGTAACCGTTCGGCTTCATTGACCTGTTGCCAGATTACATCATATCGGAGCAGGTCGCTGATTGTTTTAAAGGGCACAGTTACAGAAGTTGTTTCTCCGGCTGTTGCAGTAGATGAATCACGGCGTTGATTTTGTGTCGTATAACGATTTTCCACAATACTCTGTGCCTGTGCATCTGTAATTCCAGGCAAGGTCAGCAGGGTATAAAATGTAGCTGTATTAATATTTATTCTCCCCATAACTGTAGGAGTTTCCAGTATTTGCAGTGTTTTTTGAAGTTGTCGTTGAATGGCAGGATTATTTTCAGCCGCCAATTGTTCCAGCAGAGCAGAAGGGATTTTCTGCTCCAGGATTGGTGCTACGGTGAATAAGTCAATTACTCGCGAATCAAGACCATCCACAGCATTAGTTAATTGAAGCTCTGGTTCTTTCCAGATAGCAGCTCGCTGGTCTGTGTCATTTACAAAACTGCTACTTACATACATCACTTCTACAGGAGAGGTGAAAAGAGTGTTCTGGCGTCTCATTATTTCGTTAAGCGGGAGTCGTAGTCTGCTAAATTGTCTGGTTTCAGCTGGAATGGTAAAGGGCGTGGGGGCGAGTTTTTGAACATAACGCACTCTGGGGTCTAACCGCTGAAAACTCTGACTGACACTGGTATAGCGCCCCCCCCGATATGACTGGTAGTCA
>CAYRXI010000106.1:7889-10086 GCA_964428255.1 uncultured Candidatus Sumerlaeota bacterium | reverse complement strand
ATGAAACATACCAGCAACAAATGAGCCCACTCCCAGCCCCAACATCATATACCCCAGCTGACTGACTGTTGAGTATGCCAGCACGCGTTTGATATCGTTTTGAACGAGCCCGATTGTTGCTGCAAAAAATGCGGTAAAGACGCCGATATAGGCAATTACCAGTAATACATTCGGAGTAAAAATCGGATGCAATCTCCCGACCAGATACACACCTGCTGCCACCATTGTAGCGGCGTGAATTAAGGCACTGATGGGCGTAGGACCCTCCATCGCATCAGGCAACCAAACGTGCAGGGGGAATTGTGCAGATTTGCCCATCGCACCGAAAAATAGTCCCAGGCCGGCTAAACTCAATGCCATTCCGCTTAGTTTACCAATTGCCACTGCTTGAAATAAATCTTCATACCGCAGGGCACCGGTCTTGAAGAAAATTACTAAAATTGCCAGCAACATCCCGACATCGCCAATTCGGGTAACGATAAAGGCTTTAATTGCTGCATTATAAGCTGAGCGTTTTTCAAACCAATGGCCAATGAGAAAGTATGAGCTTAAACCCACCAGCTCCCAGCACATATACAGGTTTACCAGATTATTTGACAGGACTAATCCCAGCATTGAGGTTGTAAATAGTAACAAATAGGTATAGTAACGGCAGTAACGGACATCACCATGCATATAACCAATTGAATATAAATGAACCAAAGCGCTGACCAGCGTCACCACTCCCAGCATAACGATGGTGAGGTTGTCAACAAGGATGCCGAACGAAAGGACTTTTTCACCTAAATTAAGCCATGGGAGTTCGTATTGTAAATGATGCTGAACCCCACTGCTCAGCATTCTAATAAAAAGGTAAGAAGCAATACCTAAGGAGGCAAAGACGGCAGCAGTTGCCAGCCAATCGCCTTTTCGCGGCAACTTTAATCCCAGAAGGATATGTACTACCAGAGCTCCTGCTGGTATCAGTATTACTAACAGCGCTAATTTGATAGTTAAGTCCATCGTCTCGTAAAAGTGCGTAAAAATTCTGAGTTTACCGTTTCATTTTCCGTGCGCGGTCTACATCTATGGCGCCCAGACCAGCAAAGAGATTAATCACAATTGCCAGTGCCACTGCTACCTCGCACGCGGCTAATAAAATTATGAAAATGGCAAATATCTGTCCATCTACGCCAATATCCGCATAGCGGGAAAAGGCAATAAAATTGAGATTTGCTGCATTGAGAACCAGCTCCACACCAATCAATACACCAATGGCGTTTTTGCGCGAGATAATTGCTATAATACCCAGTGCAAATAACATCGCCGCTACACTGAGATAATGTGTCAGGCTGATATTCACTCCTTCTCTCTCCGCCGCACGAGATAAGCAGCTCCGACTAATGCTGCCAGCAAGGTTATTGATGATATCTCAAAGGGTAATAGATATTTTGTTAGTAGTAATTTGCCAATTGTCGCAGTGGTTGGTTGCAGTGGCTTATCAGGTAGCTGATGCCAGACACTGAATGAAATTATGAACAACAAAATTAAATATATAACCAACCCACCGAGTATACCAGCCACATAAGACAATCTTGACTCCAGCTGCAGCTCTTCCAGGGTTCTATGTGTAAGCAAGACACCAAATAGCAACAATATAAGAATCCCCCCCGCATATACAATAATCTGCACAATTGCCAGAAAATCCGCACCTAACAAAAAGTAAAATCCCGCCATTCCGCATAAAGTAAAAAAGAGGGAAAAGGCAGCATTTATAACACTACGGCTGAACACAGAAAAGGCAGCGGAAATCATTACTAACAGAACCGTAGCGTAAAAAACTGCACTCTGTGCTATTTCCTTTTCTACCATATTAAAAATTTTCAGGATGATGAGGTAACCTGTGCTGAAGACGAATAAATATCACGTGCATATTCTCGCACGCATCCAGCACGCTCATAACTGCTGAGATTATATCCTGAGCCCAGACGAATACACCGTGTCGGGCATACTTCAACACATAGATTACAGAACAGGCATTTGGTGTAATCTACCATATATGATTTTATCCGTGCATTTTTGCCTTTGCCTTCGTAGCTCATACTGAGGCACTCAATCGGGCATACCCGAATGCATATCTCACAGGCAATACACTTTTCCTGCTCATAGATATGCAGTCCGCGAAAAGCTGCAGGAATTACCGGTAACTCATCGGGAT
>CAYRXI010000106.1:7589-7879 GCA_964428255.1 uncultured Candidatus Sumerlaeota bacterium | reverse complement strand
CACAGCTGTCCACAGAGAGCTGTAAATGTTACGAAAGTAGCGCTGAAGCGGTCTCTGTGACTGATATGTTGACTTTATTTGCATTTTTCGGGCTTAAAATAACACCGATTGCAGTGCTGAACCTAATAAGGCTAAGAGTGAAATTGGTAACATATACTTTAAGCTGGTGTTCAGCAGCTGGTCTATCCTTAACCGTGGCAATGTCCAGCGTAGCCAGAGCATTACAAACAGCAAAAAGTAAGTTTTTGCCAGCATATTTATCAAGCCCAATGGTGCAGGCAATGGTCCCC
>CAYRXI010000106.1:0-7579 GCA_964428255.1 uncultured Candidatus Sumerlaeota bacterium | reverse complement strand
TCGCTGTTACGGCGCTAATCAAATACATCGCGGTGTATTCAGCCAGAAAAAAGAACGCAAAACGCATCCCGCTGTATTCTGCGTGATACCCAGCCACCAATTCGGACTCGGCTTCCGGCAGGTCAAAGGGCACGCGCTTACAGGCTGCCAATCCACTGATAAAAAAGATGAATGCAGCTATGAAAGTAAACGGACTTTTTAGCGGGCTGATAAACCACTCCCAGGGCATTACACCTTGAGTGTGTGTTATATCGTGCAACGTCATTGAACCGCTGAATACTACCACCGTCAACATAGAGATTCCCATTGGTAATTCATAGGAAATCATTTGCGCTGCATGACGCATTCCTCCATAGAGCGCCCACTTGTTGTTTGAGCCCCAGCCTGCCATAATGATCCCGATGACTTCCACCGCCACCAGTGCCATTAAGTAAAAAACTCCAACGTTCATCCGGCTCAGATAAATCTTTTCTGAGAAAGGGACAACAACAAATGGCGCAAAAACGCCAAAAAACACCAGAAATGGAGCCAGACTGAATAGGAGCTTATTTGCCTGGGGAATTACAATATCTTCTTTCATTAATAGTTTGATGGCATCTGCCACAGTCTGCACGATACCATGTGGTCCAACGCGCATCGGTCCATAGCGTGCCTGTATATGTCCTGCTACCTTCCGTTCTAAATATACCCAGATAATCACCATTATACTCAAATATGCCAGCATCACACCTGCACCAATAAATATGAAAAACAGATAAATAATCAGCTTTGGTCCCGCTGATAAAATTGGTACACTGGCTATTATATATTCAATCAATTCCCGCATTGTTTATCTCTGATTAATTTCCTCAAATGTGCGTTTGTAGTCTTAACGGTCCACTTCTCCCAGAACGATGTCAATAGAGCCAACAATTACTATTACATCAGCCAGCAAACAGTCTTTACAAATGGCACTGGTGATTGCCAGATTACAGAAAGAGGGTGCACGCACCTTCAGGCGATAGGGTTTTGTACCGCCTTTACTTACCAGATAGAAACCTAATTCTCCTCGTGGATTCTCGCATCGCACATATACTTCTCCGGCCGGTAATTTTAGTACTCTTGGAATTTTTGCCTGAAATGGACCCTCAGGTAAACCATCTACTGCTTGCTCTATGATTTTGGTAGATTCAATAATTTCGCGCATTCTTACCCAGTAGCGGTCCCAGGAATCTCCTACAGTCCCCATTTTGCCTTCGCCTACCGGGATCTCAAAATCAAATTTATCATAATCGCAATAGGGGTCATTCTTGCGTAAATCCCACTTAACACCAGACCCGCGTAGACAGGGTCCTGTAAGTCCATAGTCAATTGCCAGCTCTGCTGGAATTACACCGACGTTTGCTGTCCGTTGTATAAAAATCTCATTAAAGCTCAACAAGGTGTTGTAATCATTCCAGACAGCGCGCATTGTTTTGATAAATTCACGAATGTCTGCAGCTATCTCTGGCGTAATGTCTGCCATCACTCCGCCGATACGGCATAAATTGCAGGTGAGCCGTGCCCCGAACCACTTTTCAAAGATGGAGAGGATGAATTCTCGTTCACGAAAGCCGTAGAAAAATGGCGTGAAGGCTCCGGTCTCCATTCCGAAAGTGCCATAGGAAATTAGATGGCTGGCAATACGATTGAGCTCTGCTCCTATTACCCGCAGATATGTGGCGCGGGGCGGAACCTCTATCCCGGCTAACTTTTCCACAGCCAGACAGTAGCACAAATTATTGTTGATGGCTGCCAGATAGTCCATTCGGTCGGTGTACGGAATATATTGGGGATAGTCAAGAAACTCGGCAATCTTCTCGGCGCACCGATGCAGATAACCAATGTGAGGTATGGTCTCAGTTACCCATTCGCCATCAGTTTTCACTAAAAGGCGTAGTACTCCGTGAGTTGAAGGATGCTGTGGTCCTACATTTACCAGTATCTCCTGAGTATTTAAATAATCTCGTGTCATAAAATGTCGTGGTATCCTTCAGTAACTCTGTTCTCACTTATTTTTTATGCCGTGATATGCTATAGGCTCCACATAATCCTTTCTCAATGGGTGTCCTTCCCAGTCTTCAGGTAACAGTATCCGCCTGAGATGAAGATGTCCTGTAAATTTCACCCCGAAGAGGTCGTATACTTCCCGCTCTAACCAATCAGCAGATTTCCAGACAGAGGTGACGGAATCAACTACTGGATTCTCTCGCGGCAAACGCACCTTAAGCGTTAATTTCCCCCTCCTGCTATAGGAAAATAAGTGATACACCACTTCTATGATTTGCTCCTCTGGATAGTCTACACCACTGATACACGAGAGGAAGTCAAATCGTGTCTCTTCAGAAACCTTTAAAAAGTGCATTATTTCAACCAGCGCTGATGGCTCAACTACAATGAAGGGGTCAATATTGGCTTCATTACTGCCTAAAATTTTATTATCAAACCGTTCTTTTAATAATTTATATAGTTCAGTGAAGTTCATTTTTGTCCGAGCAATTTTTTTACCTTTTGCCGTATGAAAGCTTCGCGTTTTAGTATTTTCTCCTGCAATTTCATAAGCCCATCCAGAAATGCCTCGGGACGCGGCGGACAACCAGGAATATACACATCTACTGGCACGATAAGGTCAACGCCTTTAACTACATGGTAACCATATTTGTAATAAGGACCTCCGCTTATGGCACAGGCACCCATTGCAATCACATACTTGGGTTCAGGCATTTGCTCGTAAAGGCGGTTTAAACGAGGTGCCATCTTGTAGGTGAGTGTTCCGGCTACTACCATCAGGTCACTTTGCCGGGGTGTGCCACGAAAGGCTCCGGCTCCAAATCGGTCAATGTCAAATTTAGGGGCGCCAACTGCCATCATCTCAATGGCACAGCAAGCCAGACCAAATGTCATAGGCCAGAGAGAGGATAATCTTGCCCAGTTAAATAGATAATCTACCGGAACCAACAAAACATTGGGCAACGTCTTGTCCGGACAAAGTTCCGGTATAGCAAATGGATTAAGCGATTTTGACCAATTTATTGCATTTGGATTTTTTAATTTTTCTTCTTTCACCTGTGTTACAGCCCGTTATCAGCGAGTGATTCAGTCCGAATCCAGTCCAGCGCTCCTTTACGCCAGGCGTATATAAGTGCTACGATTAGAACAATCACAAAAAATAAAACCTCGGCAAGCGCAATGGCACCCATCGTTCGGGAGATTAATTTGAATTCTCGCAACACCAGAATCACCGGAAATAGAAAGGCAATTTCTACATCAAAAATTAAAAACACCAGCGCAATATTATAAAACCGAATGTTATATCCAGGAGCTGCCAAATGTTGGCTCACCACATTCATAAATGGTGTTTTTTTCTGGCGTTGGATTGTGCGGACGGATTAAACGACTAACTAACAATGTTCCATAAACCAGTATCAGCGTAACTATCAAAAAGACAATTATATTCGCTAAATCAAAAAGCACTCACTCTCCTCAGTTTATGGAAAAATAAAAAACAAAGTGAAATCTAATTTATTATAGCTAAAAGTCAATAAAAAACTACTTATAATAGGAAACCCTCAAAGCATCGCTATTGGCCGCTTAACTATTATTGTTGCGAGGACTCGTGAGGCGGAGCAAACATTGTAAACTCCGGGAAAAAAATCAACTTGACTGTCCCAATTGGACCGTTGCGTTGTTTCCCAACTATAATTTCACAAATTTCACCTGGCTCAGGACGATATTCTCTCTTATGGTCTTCGTCATAATTTTTTTCTATGCGGCGTTTTTTCTCAAAATCCGGTCTGTGGACAAACAGCACCATATCCGCATCTTGTTCTATGGCACCGGATTCTCGCAAATCAGATAATATTGGACGATTATCCGCGCCGCGGCGGTCTACCATTCGGCTGAGCTGTGAAAGTACAAGAACCGGAATGTTCAGCTCCATTGCCATCATTTTCATCATATGAGAGACTTCGGCAACCTCTTGTTGACGATTCTCTGCACGTTTACCACTCCGTAGCAACTGAAGATAGTCCACAATTATCAATCCCAGATTTTTTTCTAATGACTTTAGACGATGAGCACGAGCTCGGACTTGAATGGAGGTCAGTCCCGGAGTATCATCAATATAAATTGGCAAAGTACTAAGCTCTCTCGCCTTTTCTGTTAGTCTTTTCAGATCTTCACGGTTGATAAATCCATCGCGTACACGCTTGATTGGAACCTTTGCCATAATGCACAGAAGGCGGGTGTTAATTTGTTGGGCAGTCATTTCCATACTGAAAATCCCAACAGGGATCTTTTTTTGAGCTACATTTAATGCAATATTCAGCGCAAATGCGGTCTTTCCCATTGATGATTTCCCGGCAACTATTATTGACTCACCTGGCTGGAATCCAGAAATAAGATTGTCCAATTTTTTAAACCCTGTGATTATAAATGCAGAAGGAGCCTTGTTCTCAAACCTATCATTTATCTCTTGGATTGCATCTGCTGCATGTTCTTTTACATGCACAAAGTCTCGGGATGCACGTTCACGGGAAATTTCTAAAATTAAACTCTCAGCATTCTCCAGTATCTTCTCCGGTTCCTGGTTTTCATTATAGGCTTCTTCTATTATAGTATACCCAGATTCAATCACTCTCCTAAGTCTTGACTTATCAGCCACAATCCGAATATGATGCTCAATATTTGCCGGAGTTACTACAGCCTCTTCCAGATCAGCTATACATTTAGCTCCACCAACTTTATCCAACGCCTTCATCCGCTGGAGCTCATCACATAGTGTTGTCAAATCCACCGCACCATCACGGTGATATACGTTAAGTATCTGTTCATAAATTGTCTGATGCTCAGTACGGTAGAAGTCTTTGGCTGATAATCGAGCTTCCACTAGGGGTATCACCTCATTTGCCACGAGCATTGTGCCCAGAACAGCACGCTCCGCCGTCAGACTACTTGGCATAGCTCTATCAGTATCTCGTATTTGGTTCAATACTACCATAAAATTAATTTAGATGTTAATGAGAAGAAATAAAGCGTTTTGGTAATTAGTTTATCTTCAGGTGGTGAATTTTTATTTATTCCATAAAACTTCAGGTACAGTCGTAAGTTTTTAAAATTAGATTACAAAATTAGAGTAAAAAAAATGCAAATGTTTTTTTCAAAACTTCACGTTTTTTTCAAAAAACAAACAAAAAATATATTGCATTCAATATCTCAGCTTGGTAAATAGTTTATGCTTTTTGAACTTAATTGTAGGAGGGCAAAGATGGAAAAGGAAAGTGCTATAATTCTTAGCAGAAGAGAATTACCCAGGCAGTGGTATAATGTTCAGCCTGATTTACCCAAACCTGTGCCACCACCGCTTGATCCGGCTACCAATCAACCGATTACTCCGGATATGTTGTCAGTTATTTTCCCGGAAAGTCTGATTATGCAGGAGGTCAGCCAGGAGCGCTGGATTCCGATTCCTGAGGAAATTCTGGATATTTATACCATCTGGCGCCCAACTCCATTAGTCAGGGCATATCGTCTGGAGCAATATTTAGGCACACCAGCAAAGATTTTCTTTAAAAACGAGAGTGTAAGTCCACCAGGTAGTCATAAACCCAACACCGCTGTGGCGCAAGCCTTTTATAATAAAAAAGAAAATGTGAAACAGATTGCCACAGAAACCGGGGCAGGCCAGTGGGGAAGCGCACTGGCTTTTGGCTGTAATATGTTTGGTCTTAAGTGTAAGGTATTTATGGTTAGAGTCAGTTATGAGCAGAAACCTTATCGCCGGATTATGATGGAGACCTGGGGCGCCACAGTAATCCCCAGTCCCAGTCAGGAAACAAAAGCCGGACGGGATATTCTGGCTAAGGACCCCAATTGTCCTGGCAGTCTGGGCATTGCCATTAGTGAAGCTATTGAAGTGGCTGCACAGGATAAAGACACCAAATACTCACTGGGAAGCGTTTTGAATCACGTGTTATTACACCAGACCATCGTGGGATTGGAAACAAAACTCCAGTTAGAAAAAGCCGGTATAAAGCCAGATGTGATTATTGGTTGTGTCGGGGGGGGGAGTAATTATGCCGGACTGGCTTTGCCCTTTGTAACCGATAAACTCTCTGGCAAACATAATATTAAATTTATCGCTGTGGAACCCAAAGCCTGTCCAACCCTAACGCGTGGCCCTTATATCTATGATTATGGTGATACGGCAAAAACCACTCCATTGTTAAAAATGCACTCACTGGGCTATGATTTCATACCCCCTGGAATTCATGCTGGAGGTTTACGTTACCACGGTATGGCACCCATTGTAAGTTTGTTATGCCACGAAGGGGTAATGGAATCTCGTGCTTATCATCAGCTGGAAGTCTTTGATGCAGCCGTTAAATTTGCGCGCATTGAAGGATTAATTTGTGCACCAGAAACTGCCCACGCAATTAAAGCTGTGTTTGATGAAGCAATGCGTTGCAAAAAAGAAAACAAAGAAGAAGTGATAGTGTTTAATTATAGCGGACATGGCTACTTTGATTTAGGCGCTTATGATGCTTATTTCTTCGGAAAACTCAAAGACTTTGAATACGAACCTAAAAAATAACTTATTTTTCTACTCACCAATAACTAACTAATTGCTTTTAACTGAAGACTTGTAAGTAACACAAAAATTTCAGAGGGACAGTTTCAATGACTACACTACCCTCGTGGCGTATTGAGCGGGTAGACACTCAATGGTGCCAGCAGATTTTGCCGCAATTATCACTTGAAGAGAAAGCCGGGCAATTGCTATTTATTAGATTACCTAACCGCTTCCAGCAAGCCAGAAAGCTTGTAGCAGACCTTCAGCCCGGTGGCGTAATTTTTTTTCCGGCTGAACCACAGAAAGTTGCTCATTATCATAATGCAATACAGGAGGAGACCAAAATCCCTCTATTGATAGGGGGGAGCTTTGAGCGTGGTTTAGGCGCTCGTCTCCAGGGTGCAACTGACCTGCCTGCAGCAATGGGGCTGGGTGCCAGTTTCTCGCCCTCTTCTGCCTATTCGGCTGCAAAAATTACCGCTACTGAAGCACGTGCACTTGGCATTCACTGCATATTCGCACCTGTGCTTGACCTTAATTCAAATCCGCAAAATCCCATTATAAATGTGCGGGCTTTTGGCGACGAACCGAATTTAGTCACCCAGATGGCAACTGCCTGGGTGAATGGAGCGCGGGATGGCGGTGCCATTTGTACGATTAAACATTTTCCTGGTCAGGGCAACACAAAGGTGGATACTCACAATCGGCTGGCTAAAATAAGCAAAACCGAAGATGAACTGCTTAAATATGAACTTTACCCCTTTGTAACACTTTTTCAGACTGGGAAAGTTTATGCAGTGATGACTGCCCATATCTGGATGCCTGCACTGGACAAAAAACGTGGTCCTATTACCCTCTCGCGCAAAGTTATTGCTGACTGGTTGAAAGATAGATTTAAGGGCATAGTAATCACTGACGCTATGGATATGGGCGGAGTATTGCAGGAATTGCCAGTAGAACAAGCAATAATCAAAGCTATAAACGCTGGTT
>CAYRXI010000105.1:0-10209 GCA_964428255.1 uncultured Candidatus Sumerlaeota bacterium | reverse complement strand
AAGACGCCACAATTCCTGCCATAATTATTATAGAAATCCCATTACCAATGCCCTTCTCGGTAATGCGTTCACCAAGCCACATTATAAACGTTGTTCCAGCAGTCACTGCCACCATTGTGGTAAAAATGAATAATAAGCGATAATGCGGGATGATAGTCATTCCCTGCTGTAAAACCCATAATGCTACACCAATTGACTGAAATGCTGACAGTAAAACAGTGCCATAACGCGTATATTGTTCTATCTTTTTGCGCCCGAGCGGTCCTTCCTTGTAGATTTTTTCCAATCTGGGCCAAACCACCATCAATAACTGCAGGATAATAGAAGCACTAATATAGGGCATAATTCCCAGCGCAAAGACGGTCATATAGCGGAATGCTCTGCCAGAGAACATATCAATAATTGCCAGGATACCGCCGCCTCCTGCCATTGATGCCCAGTAACGGTCTACAGCTTCGGGGTCAATAAACGGAATTGGTATATGAGATCCTACGCGGTAAATAAAAACAATAAATAGCGTAAACAGAATTTTGCGCCGGAGGTCAGGTATGCGGAATATGTTGACTATTTTTTGAATCATTTCTGAGCAATAACTTCACATTTACCGCCTGTTGCGGTTATTTTCTCCTGAGCACTGCGCGAAAACTTATGTGCCCGGACAATGAGAGGTTTCGTAATTTCTCCCTCACCCAGAATTTTAACCAGGGGATTTTTCCCTTTCACCAGGTTTTGCTGCTTGAGGAGATTAATATCAACGATGTCATTTTCCTTAAAAACTTCATTCAATTTGCCAACATTTACAATGCAGTATTCTACTCTGAAGGGATTGCTGAAGCCGCGTTTAGGGATTTTGCGGAGATAAGGCATTTGCCCGCCTTCAAAGCTAACAGGTATACCTGCACCGCTTCGGGCTTTTTGCCCTTTAACTCCCTTCCCAGCATACGTGCCCTGACCTGAACCAGGACCACGGCCAACGCGTTTTCGTTTTTGCTTGCGACCTGGATCTCCGGGTAACTGATTTATCTTCATTCTTTTATCTCCTCTACTTCCAGCAAATATGCAACTTGCCTGATCATTCCCCGAATTTGAGGGGTATCATTATGGACCACTTCACTATTTACCTTGCGCAAGCCTAAAGCTTTTATTGTTCGGCGGTGTTTTTCAATCCTGCCACTCAGGCTGCGCTTGAGTCTTATTTTTAATTTCGTCACTGGTGATGCCCTCTAAATTCTTTAAAATTATTGTGTCTGTACCTGGTCTGTTGTACCAGATTCTGCCTTGGTAGAAGTTTCAGTTGAGGCTTCCGATGTAACCGCTTCAACCGGAGGCATTGTTTTGCCGGTTGCCTCATAGTAACGTTGGGCAAATTTTCTGCCCATTATTTTTACAAGTGGTTTACCTCGTTGTTTCTCAATTTTTTCTGGGATTGTCAGTTGCTTTAAGCCATTAATTGTCGCTTTTACAACATTAACCGGGCGGTTGCTTCCCAAACTCTTGGTAAGAATATCCTTAATGCCTGCCAGTTCCAGAACTGCACGAACTGCAGGTCCGGCGATAATCCCGGTACCTTCTGAGGCGGGTTTTAATAACACTCTGGAGGCTCCATGATACCCGATTACCTCGTGTAAAATGGTACGTCCAACTCGTGGTACTTTAAAAATATTCTTCTTTGCGTTTTCCACTGATTTAGCAATAGCCTCGGGGACTTCATTAGCTTTGCCAAAGCCCATACCGACATGGCCATCTTCGTCACCGACCACTACTACTGCATTAAATCTGAAGCGCTTTCCACCTTTTACAACTTTGGCAACACGATTGAGGCTGACCACTACTTCTTTTAAGGAAAGAGTTCTCACATCAATGAAAGCCTCTTCGCGTTGGCGCATTAAACGAGCAATGACAGACTCTTTAGGTCTTTCCTCTTGAGGAGCCGCCGCCTGTTCTTCCGGTTTTTCGTCCTGATTATCTTGTTGATTGAGCACTTCGTCGGTCACGTTTTTTCACCTTTTTTCCGATGTTTTATATTTTTATGCCCGCTTCACGTAGGGCTTCACAAAATGCTTTAACAATACCATGATAAGGATACCCGCTGCGGTCAAATACAGCCTTCTCAATTCCCTTCTCTTTCAGGAGACTGCCGAATTTACTACCAAGTAGTTTTGCTGTTTCTATGTTACGAAAGCTGGTCGTTCCAGTAGCCTTAAATTCCTTGGAGTTAGTAGTGAGTAATAGTAAAGATTTACTCCCCTGCGGTGAGCTGACATCATCTACTGCTTGTGCATAGAGATGCCGCTGGCTTTTATAAATGCACACGCGGGGGCGTTGAGCAGTACCTTTTATCTTGCGTCGTATTCTTAAATGTCGTTTTTGACGCTTATCTTCCCGTGTTAACGTTGCCATAATCTATGCTCTTGGTAATTCCTGATAAAAATTATTTTCCGCCAGTTTTACCGACCTTCCGTCGCACGTGCTCGCCGGTATAACGAATTCCCTTACCTTTATAAGGCTCTGGAGGTCTGAAACTGCGAATATCGGCAGCCACCTGTCCAACCAGCTGCTTATCAATACCTCTAACAACGATATGGTTGGGGTCTGGGACTTCTATTTGAATACCTTCCGGAGGCTGATAAAATACAGGATGAATAAAACCTATATTTAAAACCAGACGTTTCCCTTCCAGAGCAGCCCTATAGCCAAGTCCTACAATATCCAGTTCTTTAGTATATCCTTCGGTCACTCCCTTGACCATATTGGAAATCAAGCGCTGATACAAGCCATGCAATGAGCGAACCTTTTTAACCTCACTCAAACGTTCAACCCGCAATTGATTATTTTTCTGAATAACGCGCAGCTTATCAGGCAAGTCTAAATGTAGTTTCCCTTTGGGACCGGCAACTTCTATCTTCTTGCCCGAAAAAGTGACCGTGACGCCATTGGGCACAGGGATAGGTAATTTGCCAATTCTTGACATCGTAATTTAACCCTTAATCAATAATTTTACCTTAATTCAAAAGTTACCAGACGGTACATATCAGTTCGCCGCCGATTTTATGGAGACGGCATTCGCGATCGGTCTTCAAGCCTCTGGAAGTACTGATGATAGCAATACCCAAACCTCCGAGAATCCGTGGGATATTTCTACTATCAACGTACTGCCGTAGTCCAGGTTTACTTATTCGCCTAACGCCATGCAGGGCAGGTTCATTATTCTCGTCGTACTTAAGATAAACCCGGATGATACCCTGCCTGTTATCTTTCATATATTTATAAAACTTGATAAAACCTTCTTCCCGTAAAATGCGCACTATTCCCAGCTTCATTTTGGAAGCCGGAATATCCACATATTGTTTTTTAACCATTGCGGCATTACGCAATCTGGTTAACATATCACCTATGGTATCAGTGGACATAATTGTTTCACCTCAACGCAGCTCGGAGTGGTAATTACCAGCTAGCTTTGCGCACACCTGGAATCTGCCCCCGGCTTGCCAGTTCGCGGAAGCAAATACGGCACATTCCATATTTGCGCAAGTAGCCGCGTGGTCTACCACACAGCTGACATCTATTCTTTCTCCGTGTTGAAAACTTAGGTTCTTTTTTTGCCTTTTCTATCTGGCACAAACGTGCCATTGTTTACTCCTCCAATTGACAGCTAAATTAACTTCTAAAGGGCATTCCAAACCGACTCAGTAATTCTTTGCATTCTTCATCATCTCCGGCTGTGGTTACAATTGCAATATCCAGCCCGCGAATTTTTGTGACCTTACTTAAATCCAGTTCAGTGAAAATGGTGTGTTCCTTAATTCCCAGATTATAATTACCTCTGCCATCAAACGATGCTGTACTTAAGCCACGAAAGTCACGAATTCTGGGGATTGCAATATTTATCAACCGGTCCAGAAACTCATACATTCTATTGCCACGCAAAGTTACCGTAGCTCCAACAGCCACACCCTTACGGAGACGAAATGCAGAGATAGAATGCTTCGCCCGATTAATTCGGGGACGTTGACTACTAATCAGTGCCAATTCGTCACAGGCAGTCTCAAGTTCTTTGGGGTCTTGAGTGGCTTCGCCCACGCCCATATTTAAAACAATTTTTACCAGTCTGGGGACTGCCATAGGTGTTTTATACCCCAGTTCTTTCATCATTGCCGGGCGTATGTCTTTGCGGTATATTTCTAACAATCTGGGAACGTAGCCCATTGTCTTTTCCTTTATATTTACTTAAGAATTAAACTGGTGCTCCACATTTACGACAAATACGTACTTTGGTGCCTTCAGGAGTTATTTGTGCGCCGATACGCGTCGGCTTATTGCATTTAGGACAAAGCAGCATCAGCTTACAAAGATAAATTGGCGCTTCTTTCTCCTGAACGCCACTTTGACGTTGATACGTCCGCTGTCGCTGATGCCGTTTAACAAAATTTACATTCTCTACAATTGCCGTTCCTTTTTCTGGTTGCAACGAGAGAACTTTTCCGACAGCTCCTTTATCTTTGCCGCTGATTACAACTACTGTATCGCCTTTTTTTATTCTAAATGACATTTCTTAATTACTCCGTAAATACTTGGTCTTAAACAACCTCCGGCGCCAGCGAGATAATCTTGGTGAAGTTTTTCTGGCGCAGTTCCCGACCCACTGCACCAAAGATTCTGGTACCCAGTGGTTCATTCTGTTTATTAATTAATACTGCTGCATTATCATCAAAACGCACATAGGAGCCATCTTCACGCCGTACCTCTTTACGAGTCCTGACTACTACGGCACGAACAACTGAACCATTTTTAACATGCGCTTCGGGTGTTGCCTCACGCACCGATGCTACGATTACATCGCCAATTGTAGCATAACGGCGCTTTGAACCTCCTAAGACCTTGAAGCAACGAATGCGTTTGGCACCCGTATTATCTGCCACATTTAAGACTGTATATTCCTGGATCATCTGTTATCCCCCGTTTCTCCTACGTTCAATTTTAGACCTGTTCAGCGCGTTCTAAGATTTCACAAACTCGCCAGCGTTTTAACTTGCTCAGCGGACGTGTTTGGATTATTTTTACCAAATCCCCGACTTTACATTGATTATCTTTATCGTGGGCATAGAGCTTTGTGCGCTTGGGGATATACTTTTTGTACTTGGGATGCTGAACCAATTGTTCTACTTCAACTACCACGGTGCGCTGCATTTTATTGCTGATAACACGTCCTATCCTTATTTTGGGTAAACCCCGTTGTTTTTTTGCCTTTTCTGTCATAGCCATTCCTTACGTCTAATCTAAAGTTTCACTCCCTTTTCACGCAGAACGGTCAGTATACGTGCCAGCTCACGCTTCTGGGTTTCAATTTCAGAAACGTCTTTAAGCTCCTTTGTTGTGGCTCGCACACGCAGATTAAAGATTGTGCGCCGTATTTCTTTGCTTCTATTAATTAACTCATCAATGCTTAAATTTCTGAGCTCTTTTGCGGTTGCCATCTTAATTATACCCCCCCAAGTGTATCCTGATAACAGACAAATTTAGTCTTTATGGGCAGTTTATGTGCAGCACGCCGCATTGCTTCTTCAGCCAGTTCACGACTGATTCCACTTAACTCAAACAGGATTCTGCCGGGTTTTACTACTGCAACCCAGAACTCGGGATTCCCTTTTCCTTTTCCCATACGAGTTTCCGCAGGCTTCTTTGTCACGGGCTTATCGCACACGACTTTAATCCATAATCGCCCACCGCGTTTCACATAACGGCTGATAGCAATACGTGCAGCTTCAATTTGTCTGGTAGTTATCCAGCCGGGCTCCAGTGCTTTCAATCCGTATTCGCCGAACGCGAGTTTATTACCTCTGGTGGCTTTACCTCGCATTCTTCCACGTTGCTGTAGCCTGTATTTTACTCGTTTTGGTATTAACATTTAATACCCCTCACAATTAACTTACTCTATACACCCATACGTAAACCTTTTTCAAACACTTCACGGCGGAAAATCCAGACCTTAATCCCGATGGTCCCATATTTAGTCTTGGCTTCAGTAAACCCGTAATCAATATCCGCTCGTAACGTATGTAGTGGGACTCTACCCTGGCGATACCATTCAGTGCGAGCGATTTCAGCTCCAGCAAGTCTACCGGCGCAGGAAATTTTAATTCCCAGTGCCCCGGCTTTTAAAACAGTCTGAACGGTTCTTTTCATTGCCCGGCGAAAACCGATTCTGCGAACGAGTCGTGCAGCCAGCATTTCAGCCACCAGCTGAGCTACCAAATCAGGTTTCTTTATCTCTTCAATATTAATTAAAATCTCCCGATTGAATTTTGACTGCAGGAATTTCCGCAAGTTTTCAATTTCCAATCCTTTACGACCTATGATAATACCCGGTCTGGCAGTGTAAATAGTTATTTTGGCTCGGTCTGCCGCGCGCTCTATCTCTACTCTTGCTATTCCGGCATGATAGAACTTTTCTTTAATAATTTTCCTGATTTGCAGGTCTTCCTGCAACAATTTCGCATAATCTTTCTGGGCAAACCAGCGCGATTCCCAACCTCTTATAATGCCTACACGTAGTCCAATTGGGTTTACTTTATGACCCACGCTATTTTTGTCCTCCTTCTTTTATCCCCGTAACCTTTTAAGAGTATAATTTATTTTGCTGGCATTAGTTTTACCGTAATGTGACAGGAGCGTCTGACATAGGGCGCTGCCCGTCCGCGACTTTGAGCCCGAAATCTTTTTAACATTGGGCCACAGTCCACGCGAATATCTCCAATTATCAATTCTTCTACTTTAGGAAATTCGTGCTTATTCACACTGGCTTTCGCTGCTTTTAAGGCTTTTACTAGCATCGGAACAGAGCTGGGTTTGGGCGTAAACTTCAAGATTGCTTCTGCCTCTGCCACTGTTTTATAGCGGATTAAATCTGCTACCAACCGGACTTTTAAGGGCGAAATGCGCGCATAGCGCACGACGGCTTTGCCCGCTACTATGTTTTTATCAAATTCTATTTTCCCACTTGCCATTGTTTTTGGTCCCTGAAAAAACTACTTTTTCACTTTAGCTACTTTGGCTGTTTTCCCTCCGTGTGCACGGAAAGTTCTGGTCGGAGCAAATTCGCCTAACTTATGCCCGACCGTATTTTCAGTTATAAATACCGGAATAAATTGTTTACCGTTATGCACGGCAATTGTATGGCCAACCATATCCGGTAATACCATTGAGCGCCGCGACCAGGTTTTGATAACGCGTTTTTCCCCGGTCCGATTCATTTCTTGAATGCGCTTTAACAACTTTTCATCACAAAATGGACCCTTCTTTAAAGACCGCGGCATTTATGTCTTTTCACCTCGTTGCTTAACTTACTTTCTCCGCTTAATAATCAATTTATCTGAAGCCTTTTTAGGCTTGCGTGTCTTTAATCCCTTGGCAAGTAATCCTTCAGGACTGCAAGGATGTCTACCACCTTTGGAACGTCCCTCACCACCACCCAGTGGATGGTCAACTGGATTCATCGCCACACCTCTAACTCTGGGACGACGTCCCAGCCAGCGGGTTCTTCCGGCTTTCCCCAGTGTAATATTTTCGTGGTCTAGGTTGCCCACCTGGCCGATGGTAGCTTTACAATTTACCCGCACTAACCGAATTTCTCCTGAGGGCATTTTCAGATGCGCATATTCTCCTTCACGAGCCAGCAATTGGCAGGCTGCTCCAGCACTACGTGCCAGCTGTGCTCCTTTGCCAGCCGTCAACTCCACACAGTGCACAATAGTTCCCAATGGAATATTCTTTAACGGCAGGGCATTACCAACTTTGATCTCTGCGTTCTCGCCGGACATTAATTCGTCGCCAACTTTTAAGCCATCAGGGGCAATGATGTAGCGTTTCTCACCATCAGCATATTGCAACAGGGCAATTCGTGCCGAACGATTGGGGTCATATTCAATAGCCACGACCTTCGCGAGGATGCCATCCTTGTCACGCTTAAAATCAATAATTCTATAGCGCCGCCGATGTCCACCGCCACGACGTCTGATACTAATATGCCCCTGATTGTCTCGTCCACTTTTCTTTTTCAATATAACCGTGAGACTTTTTTCCGGCTCAGTTTTTGTTATCTCTTCAAAAGTAGACGTAGTAAAATGCCGTCTGGCTGGTGTTATGGGTTTATATGTTTTTAGTGGCACTTCTCTCACCCTCTTTTTCTTAAATCAATTCTATTTTATACCCGGGTTGTAAGGTCACTATGGCTTTCTTCCATTGTGAAGTTCTACCATATTGCCGTGACCGTAATCGCCTGGGACTGCCTTTTACTTTTACTGTATTAACGCTTTTTACTTTAACCCCGAAAGCCTGTTCAACTGCCTTTTTTATCTCCGGCTTATTACTGTGCAGTTGCACTTCAAACTCATACTTTGGCTCGGTAAGCTCTGCTTCTTTATAGCTTTTTTCTGTTATAATTGGCTTAATCAATATTGTCCAGGGGTCTTTCATCCAATCAACTCCTCCAGCCGTTTTATGCTTTCCGGCGTCGCAATCAGGTTATCATAGTATAACAGGTCAAAAATATTGATATTATCAACAACGGAAACTTTTACTCCTGGGATGTTTCTTCCAGCAAGATAAACCAGACGATTAACTTTATCCAGCAAAATTAGATTTTTTTCTTCTGCGACTCCGAGCGAGGTTAGAAAGTTTACCAGGAGTTTGGTTTTCGGTTCCTGCACCGGAATCTCTTTCACCAGTTTTATTTTGTCCTCTTCGCGTTTGGCAGTTAGCACGGTGTAAAATGCAAGCCGCTTCTTCTTTTTGGGAATAGTGTACGAGAAATCACGCGGCTTTGGACCAAAGATAATTCCACCGTGTCTCCAGATTGGCGAACGAATAGAGCCGTGACGTGCTCTACCAGTACCTTTTTGACGCCAGGGTTTTTTGCCTCCGCCGCTTACTTCACCGCGCGTCTTGGTAGATAGCGTTCCCTGGCGTTGATTTGCCAGATACTGGTTGAGAACCTCCCGCACTACCACCGAGTTTTTCTTGCTATAAAATAACTTTTCACTAACCTCAACGGTCTCTTCTGTCCGGGTTCCATTCACTGCGATTATGTTAATACTTGGCATTAGTGTAACACACCTTATGGTTTATTTTTGCTTTGCTTTCACACTTTTTCGCACGATTAAATAGCCATCCATTGCACCGGGCACAGACCCACGTAGCATTAATATGTTACGCTCCTTATCCGTTTTCTCCACCCGAAGATTAAGTATGGTACAACGGCGATTGCCGAAATGCCCGGGCATTGTTTTACCTTTGATAACATGTCCTGGGTCACTGGAAGCGCCAGAAGAACCAGGTCGCCGATGATACATTGATCCATGGCTCATAGGACCCCGCGATATTCCATGCCGTTTGATGGCTCCTGCAAAGCCGTGTCCCTTACTTATCCCTGTCACGTCTACTCGCTCTCCGATTTTAAATATATCTACAGTCAATGCCTGTCCAACAGTAAAGTTTTTTAACTCTTCTTCATCCACTCTTATCTCTCGCACAAATCGGAGTGGTTCTACAGAGGCTTTTGCAAAATGCCCTTGCTCTGGCTTATTTGCCTTATGTTTGGACTTTGTGTCAAACCCCAGCTGAATTGCTGAATATCCGTCCTTCTCGCGATTCTTAATTTGCAAGACATAACAGGGACCGGCTTCAATTACCGTGACGGGAATTAATTTCCCATCTTTATCAAAAATTTGAGTCATCCCTAATTTTTTACCCAGTAAACCTAATGTCATCTCTCTTTCATCTCCTTAAGAGACTCAGGTAGCCACTACCGGCACCAAGTAAGTTTAATACGTTTTAAAGCAATTTTATTTCTATATGAACTCCCGCCGGTAGATCTAATTCTGTCAGGGCATCCAGCGTCTTCTGGGTCGGGTCAAGTATATCTATCAATCGCTTGTGGGTACGGAGTTCAAATTGCTCTCGTGACTTCTTATCAATATGCGATGAACGCAGTACTGTCACGCGACTAATCCGTGTAGGTAACGGGACCGGTCCGGCAAGGTTAGCACCTGTACGCTTCGCAGTGTCTACTATCTCTTTTACAGACTGGTCTAATAGTCGGTGATCATAGGACTTTAAGCTTATTCGGATTCGCTGTTTTGCCATTTTCTCAATTCTCTATATAAAAGTAAACTACTATTCAAGAATCTTAGCTACAACTCCGGCGCCGACTGT
>CAYRXI010000104.1:4508-10432 GCA_964428255.1 uncultured Candidatus Sumerlaeota bacterium | reverse complement strand
GGCTGGATAATAATGGAAGCAAAAGCACCTGATGGGACTTGATAAAAGGAATAGTTTCGGCGCTGGCAACTGATTCAACAATTTTTGCTTCCGGGATGTGTCGTTGTAATTCTGAAATCGGTACTATTTCCTGAAAGTTTCTGGTAGTGACTATGCTCAGTGAATATTTTTGCTCAAGTAGCGCTAGTTGCGTAAGCAAATTATTTATAAGAACATCGCCACCGGAAAGAATTACCAGTATCGCTTTTTTTTCACTACTTTTTACAGTCTGACGTTTCGCTAATTGCCGGTCAAGCTCCTTACGGACTAAAGCGCGAATAATTTCTGGGTCAATATCTTTCATAAATAAAGGGGAGTTTTTTTGTTCAAAGTTTTAATCTACTTTGTTAAGTGTAAATCTGGATTCTAACCGTTATAAAATTATTTCTACCTCATCTCCTGATTTTAAATCGGCGGCGTTTGCATCATCAGTATCTATATGCAATTCAAAGTAAGCCTTCGCACTGGCACGAATCATTACTTCGTAAAACAAAGTGGGTTTGGCGGAGCTGATAGTTCTAACTGCAACCAGCTGACGATTTCTAAAACCATAGCGCCGGGCATCTTCTTCCAATATATGAATGTGGCGATTGGCTCGGATTACTCCTTGCTTCAGCACCACTGTGCCTTTAGGACCAATTATCGTAATACCTAGCGTGCCTTCAATTTCCCCTGATACACGAACCGGGGCTTTGATTCCAAGAGTGTAGGCATCAGTTTGAGAAATCTCAACCTGAGTATGACTGCGAAGCGGTCCCAGGATACGAACGTTTTCAATTGCATGCCTAGGACCGACAATTATCACAGTTTCCTGTGCAGCAAACTCGCCGGGCTGTGTTAGTGGATTTCGCAGTGTTAATTCATAGCCCTTCCCATATAGAATATCCAGGTCTTCGCGGCTAACATGTATATGTCTATTTGATACACCCACAGGGACTCGCAATTTACCAGCAGGGGATGCAGGTTGGCTCTCAGTGTCTGCTTTGCGCCTGCTTGCAGATAGTTCCTGCAAGACCATCTCAGTAATTATATTAACCAGTTGTTCTTTATCCATAACCCTGGCAATGAAAATTAAACTTAACGGTCCACACTCTGGGTGTGAACCGCCGAACATTTAATCAAAAATTCAAATACACTTCAGCGTTTCTCAGGTTCAGGTGGCAGAATCTTTTCCAGTTCATCGTGTGGCCGCGGTATCACATGTACTGACACCAGTTCTCCTACACGTCGCGCAGCCGCAGCGCCGGCATCAGTTGCAGCACGAACTGCACCCACATCTCCTCTAACCATTACCGTAACATAGCCACCGCCTATATACTCCTTCCCAATGAGACGAACATTTGCAGCTTTAACCATGGCATCTGCAGCTTCAATGCTGGCTACCAATCCTCTGGTTTCAATCAGTCCCAGCGCATTCCCGTAAACATCCATTTGCCATGCCTCCTACTAAAAAATTAGATGGTTAAAAATAAAATATTAGGTCAGACAATACAAACAAAGGGCAATAATTGTCAATCTATAATGCATAACTTTTATTCATACAGGGTAAAATTACCTCAAGAAAAAGACCAACAACAAAATAAGTAGCAGTTTATAAAAAGTTGTATTTACTGGGGGAAAAATATTGCTTTTAGCGAAAAATAAATAATCATTATTTATTTTCCGTATGTGATTCATTTTTACTAATGTACCTGACCAGAGAAAATTTAACCCGTGAAGTTTTTCGTCTTTCAACACCCGCGGTGCTGGAAAACATCTTGCAAACCGCACTTTCCATCGCCAGTACAATGATGGTGGCATATCTTGGCTCAATTTATCTGGCAGCAGTAGCACTGGCAGGAGTGATTATCTGGCGTGTAATTTTCACTCCTGCTTGCATTCAAACGGGAGCCGTAGCAATGGTTGCACGCTACTATGGTGCACGGGATTTTGAGCGGGCGCGCATAACTGTGGTGCAGGCATTAATCTTATCATTTTTTATCGGAATTGGAGTTAGCATTCTGGGCATCCTTGGTGCACCCAGATTTATGTACTGGATGGGAGCCGAGCCTGCAGTAGCTGAAGTCGGCACAAAATTTCTGCGTATCGTATTCGCTGCAGCAACTTTTCGCCTGATACAGGTTACAGCGGCGGGTTGTCTGCGTGCTGCCGGTGATACCAAGACGCCGATGTTTATAACAATGTTTATGAATGCTACTAACATTTTTTGTAGCTGGGTGTTGATCTTTGGTATCTGGATATTTCCACCATTAGGCATTGTCGGTGCTGCTCTGGGCAATGTTATTGCTATACTTCTTGGTGCCGTGATAACTATGTTGGTCTATTTTAATCAGAATTCACCCATTCAATTGTCTCTGCAGGATTTTAAGGTTCTTAATTTTGAGTATATAAAAAAGATAATTAGTTTGAGTTTCCCGGCAGGGCTGGAAGAAATTGTGCGAAGCGTCGGCATTCTCGGATTTATGCGGATGATTGCAGCCATCGGCACAGTAGCTCTGGCAGCGCACAACATTGCAATTACTATTGAATCTATCTCTTTTATGATCGGCTGGGGTTTTGCCATTGCTGCTACAACTCTTGTTGGCCAGAGTCTAGGACAGAAAAATTTAGAGCTGGCACGTCTCTCGTTTAAGAAAACGACATACTATTCAGTGGGAATAATGTCAGTAATTGGTTTATTATTCTTATTTTTCCCCAAATGGTTTTTATATTTATTCAAGCCGGAGCCAGCAGTGCTGGAACTCGGGATTTTCTGCGTTAGGGTGGTGGCATTTGAACAGCCATTGCTGGCAATGGTTATGACGCTCTCCGGCGGCATTCGCGGTGCGGGTGATACTATCAGCCCTTTAATTACCGGGCTGGTCGGGATTGTCATTGTGCGCATAATCCTTAGCTACATTTTAGCCTTTCCCTTAAATTTAGGCATGGCAGGAATTTATTATGGAATGGTACTGGACTGGGCGTTTCGTGCTGCAGTAATTTATTACCTCTATCATCGTGGCCGCTGGACCCGAATAAAAATCTAAAATTGCCACTTTTATCAGTAAGTATTAAAAAGTCCAGCAGTCAAGCCTATACGTACTACCCAGAATATCCCCGTAAGGTAAATAAACACATACAGAATAATTGTTTTTATTTTCTGGTTAATACTTAGAACCAGTGTCCTCTTGAACATCAATTCTACTATAGCTTTTAGCCAGATACCTAATATTATTGTGAAGCTTAATAATCCCAGTGGATGAAATTTCAACGAGTGAATAAAATTGCCCTTTGCAATGGCACAGAGTGAGCGGGTAATGCCACAGCCGGGACAGGGTAGTCCTGTTATTTTTTTGAAATAACAGGTAATAAACAAATTATGTTCTGGCGGTTGCCAGAAATGCATCCCCATCAGGATAATTGTAATAATGAAAAACACAATCCAGCTATTTGTGCGTGAACAAACTGGCTGAAGATTAATATGTTTCACCTTCTCAGTGCTCATTTCTTAAATCAAACAGAGACTGCTTATTGATTAAATCTGTATATACTGTTTTTACTTCATCAAGAATCCAATGTATTTGGCATAGATTGCTCTGTAAATCCAACCATATCTTTGTAAGCGTAAGCCATTGAGCAGAACAAAATAGGTGTAGTGATAAGGGTGCCAATACAACATAAGAGAACACCCAGGATATCAATGAGTCCAAGTACTATTATGAATATCATAAACTGAAAAATATGGGGCCATATGATTTTCCGACTTTCTTCCATAGCCTCCCAGAGACCAAGCTTCTTCTCTACAATTAATGGGAAAGTGAACTGATACATTGCACCGATAATCAGCCCGGGAACGATGCAAAAAATTAGCCCGATAGCGGTTAAGATGGCGATAAGTAGTAATGCAAGCAAAGCAGGGACGAAGAAATTAAATCCTTTAGCCAGATCGCCAATATTAAATTTCCCCCCCCTTATCTTGTTAAGAATTATATAATAATAACCGCAGAGGAGTGGCCCTGTTACAATCAGTGTACCTATATAAGTAAAACTGGCTGCTATTTCTATCAGAAATAAGATCAGAGTTAAAATTATGAAGTTCCAGAGGTCACTTTTAACCAATTCCCATCCCTCACTAATCCACTCCCCGATTTTTACAGTTTTAGCTTGCTGTTCCATCTCTTTACTCCTTTAAAAATTTAATTAAATTGAATCAATAAAATTAACTTTTAACACCTGATTTTACAATAGAAATCATCATCAATTTAATAAGCTAAGGTTTTGTACTTTTTTTAAAGTGGCAATTTTTGAATCATAAGGTATTGATTAATGTTCGGGAAATTTGTTCTTTGAGAGAATGAAATTTGAGCATTGCGCTATGTGTAGAAAAAAATGAGATTTTGGGGCGGAAATAGAGATGCAAGTTAGAGTCGCTTTTAATTGATAGTCAATGAGTGCGGATTTTTTCTTATCCGCTAGTGTTCAGAAAAAGCGATCTCACCAATGTCAGCATTTTCAACAATAACTCATTAATTAACCTGCCAGTAGCTCAATCTTACAAAATGTTACACGCAAATAAAGAAGCTGCAATTTAGCAGCTTTTTATGAATCTATAAGACAGGATTCCAGAGTAGCACAGGCATCTTGCCTGTCGTTTAAAGTAGCACAAGCATCTTGCTTGTCATTCAAAGTAGCATAAGCCTCTTGCTTGTATCTTAATAACAGGCGGGACGCCTGTCTTTCTATAAATATTTCGCTTCTGACCTCTATAAATAGCGGATTAATTGCAAACAGGTGCTCAACTGAAATATAAAAATAGATGAAAGTGAAATTATTTATGCCGGGAAATTATTATCCTCTTTTTGAATGTTGCTTCAGCCCAAATTTTTTATAATAGTCTTCTAAGGAGTGAACCAAAACGGTTTGGTTTGATAGGGCTTTAATGGAGTTTATGGCAGCTTTAGTTGCTGTAACCGTAGTTATATAGGGAATTCCCAGCTCAATGGCTGTACGTCTTATTTTATAGGCATCGCTCTTCGGATGTGTTCCCCGATGGATGTTTATTACCAGGTCTAATTCTTTATTCCTCATCAGCTCAAGTATTTTAGGATTATCTCTTACTTTTGGCACTTCAATTGAAGGGATACCGTATTTTTTCAGCACTTTTCTTGTCCCCGAGGTACAGTATAATTTAAACCCCAGGTCCACTAATATCTTTGCAAACGGTGCAAGCTCTTTTTTATCCTGTTGTTTTCCCACTGTAAATAAGACATTCCCTTTTTTAGGGAGTTCAGTCATTGCGCAGGCTTGAGCTTTATAAAACGCTTTGTCAAAGTTTTCATCTATGCCCATAACCTCGCCGGTAGACTGCATCTCTGGTCCGAGCCCCGGAAAGACGCCATGCAATTTTAAAAACGGTAAAACTACTTCCTTTACCGAGGAAAATTTGGGCTCGGTGTATTCCGTTAGTCCCAATTCCTTCAGGGTTTTCCCCAGCATTATCTTTGTGGCGATTTGTGCTAATGGGATACCGATGGTTTTGCTTACATAAGGCACTGTTCTTGAGGCGCGAGGATTGGCTTCCAGAATATACACCACATTATCTTTAACTGCCATCTGGATATTTATTAAGCCAATTGTTCTTAATGCCAGGGCAATTTTTTTAGCGTAGTCAATTACTGTGCGTTTTATCTCCGCGGAGATATTCTGAGGGGGGATAACACAGGCGGAATCTCCGGAATGAATGCCAGCCTCTTCTATATGCTCCATTATTGCCGCCACAAATACATCCTTTCCATCGCACAGGGCATCTACGTCCAGTTCAATGGCATTAGCCAGATACTTATCAATCAGAACTGGATGTTCAGGACTTATTTCTACTGCCTCCTCCATATAAGAGATTAATTCTT
>CAYRXI010000104.1:0-4498 GCA_964428255.1 uncultured Candidatus Sumerlaeota bacterium | reverse complement strand
TCTGCATTGCTCTACCGCCCAAGACATAACTCGGACGAACTAAAACCGGATATTTAATTTTGTTGGCAACCTCCAGAGCCTCCTTTACTGACATTGCGGTTGACCATTCCGCTGAGGGAATATTTAGTTTATTCAGAATTTCTCCAAATTTTTTTCTATTTTCCGCCTCATCAATGCTGTCAGGTTGTGTTCCCAGAATTTTGACACCGGCTTTATGCAGTCTCATTGCCATATTGATTGGTGTTTGACCACCAAACTGGAGAATAACCCCTTCTGGATTTTCTCGTTCAATAATGTTGAGAACATCTTCAACGGTCAGGGGTTCAAAATATAGTTTATCCGAAGTGTCAAAATCTGTGGAAACAGTCTCCGGGTTATTATTGATGATTAAAGCCTCATAACCCTCTTCGCGTAATGCATACACCGAATGGACGCAGCAATAGTCAAATTCTATTCCTTGTCCGATTCTTATAGGTCCACCGCCAATTATTATTATCTTCTTATTCTTTGAGGGCTTTGCCTCGTCTTCCTCCTCATACGTTGAATACAGATATGGGGTTACAGCTTCAAACTCTGCTGCGCAGGTATCTACCATTTTATAAGTGGGTATGATTTTTTCTTTTATCCTGAATTGTCTGATTTCCTCTTCGCTTTTCTTGAGAATAAACCCAATTTGTTTATCTGAAAATCCCATTTTCTTTGCCCGGAGTATTGACTCTCGATCTAATTTTATTCTATTACCCTCTTCAAAGATGTTTTTGATTTTCTTCAGGAACCACGGATGTATGCCGGTTAATTCGTAAATTTCCTCTATGAAGTAGCCTAATCTGAAAGCATCTCTTATATGGAAGATTCTTTCATGCGTGGGGTTTTTCAGTAGGCTGTCCAGAATGCGTTTATTTTCAATGAATCTATCCTTACCATCAAATCCCAGCCCAGCCCTGCCGATTTCCAATGACCTGATTGCCTTTTGTAGCGCTTCCTCAAAAGTTCTTCCAATTGCCATTGTTTCGCCAGTGGACTTCATTTGAGAGCCAATAGTCTCATCCACGTTACGGAACTTATCAAAGGGCCAGCGCGGGAATTTAACCACTACATAGTCCACTGCAGGTTCAAAACAGGCAGAAGTTGTCTTGGTCACATCGTTTGGGATTTCGTCCAGTGTCTTTCCAATAGCAATTTTTGTCGCCACTCTTGCTATTGGGTACCCAGTGGCTTTTGACGCCAGCGCCGAACTTCTGCTCAGTCGCGGGTTTACTTCAATTATCCGATATTTCCCTGTAAGATAATTAAATGCAAACTGAATATTACAGCCACCCTCTATCTTAAGTCCGCGAATAATTTTTATCGCCGCAGAGCGTAAGAGTTGATATTCATCGTTATTTAAAGTTAAAACAGGCGCCACAACTATTGAATCTCCAGTATGAACGCCCATCGGGTCTACATTTTCCATTGAGCATATAATTATGCAGTTATCCTTGCTGTCTCTTACGACTTCAAATTCTATTTCTCCCCATCCAGCCTGACCTAAAATTGCCTCCTCAACCAGCACCTGATGAATCATACTTAAGGAAAGTCCTCTTTGTGCTATAACTTCAAACTCCCTATCATTAAAGGCTATTCCCCCACCAGTTCCTCCTAAGGTGTATGCAGGACGGATGATGACTGGATAGCCAAGTGTCTTTACATACTCTTTGGCTTCTTCCAGCGTATTTACCGTCTTGCTTTTGGGTAAGGGGATGTCTAACTCCTGCATTAGTTTTTTGAAACTTTCCCTGTTTTCCCCGTGTTCTATTGCCCAGATTGAAGTGCCCAGAATCTCAATATTATATTTCTGCAAAATCCCTTCTTCATATAACTGGGTGGTTAAATTCAGACCAGTCTGACCCCCCATCGTAGCAATAATTCCGTCCGGGCGTTCTTTTTCAATTATTTTTGTTAATGTTTCAACAGTCAATGGTTCAATATAGACAATATCGGCGGTGGTCAAATCAGTCTGGATGGTGGCTGGATTAGAATTGACCAGCACAACTTTGATGCCTTCTTCACGAAGTGCCTTGCAGGCTTGCGTCCCTGAATAATCAAACTCCGCCGCCTGTCCAATTACTATTGGACCTGAACCAATTACCATTACTTTTTTTAAGTTTTTCCGTGGCATTTTTACCTCAATAATTTAATCCATTCATCAAATAAATGATTTGTATCAAGAGGCCCGGGACCCGCTTCCGGGTGAAATTGAACCGAATGAATTGTATTTTTTAAATCCGAGACTCCTTCTACGGAGTTATCGTTTAAATTAACCATGGTGATTTTCATAGTGGTTCCGGAAACTGATTTTTCATCTACCGCGTAGCCGTGGTTTTGGGCAGTAATGTACACCTTGCCAGTGTCCAGATGCTTGACCGGCTGGTTTGAGCCCCGATGCCCGAATTTTAACTTGTAAGTTTTTGCCCCCAACCCAAGCCCGATAATTTGGTGTCCAAGACATATACCAAACAGCGGTATCTCTCCTTTTAGTTCTTTTACCAGCTTTATTGCATCAATTGCCTTTTCTGGATTGCCTGGACCATTACTTAGTAAGACGCCGTCTACTTTCAGCTCTAAGATATCTCTGGCTTTTGTGTTATATGGTAAGAGTATCACATTTACTTTTTTCTGCAGGAGCCATCTTATAATAGAGTGTTTTATCCCCAAATCTATCACTGCCAGCGTCTTCTTCCCCTTACAATTAAACTCCTGTGGCTGCTTTACCGAGACTTTTTCTATGAGGTCCACCTTGGAGATGTCAGGAACCTTTTTGACTTCTTCTGCTATCCACTTCTCGTCTATTTTGTCTTTTGACACCGCTAAGATGCAATTCATTACTCCATAGATTCTTAATTTCCTGGTTATTTCCCGCGTATCTACATCGCAAACTGCAGGGATTTTATTTTCTTTCAGAAACTCATCAATGCTTTTAACTGCTTTTCTATGAACATATATATCAGAGGCTTGTTTTATAACAAACCCCTCCACCTGGATTTTATCTGACTCAAATGCCTCTTTTCTAACGCCGTAATTACCGATTAAAGGAAAGGTCATCATCAGAATTTGTCCCTTGTATGAAGGGTCAGTGAGAGTCTCTTCATACCCCACCATTGAAGTGTTAAAGCAGAGTTCCCCCCTTGCTATTCCTTCTGCTCCAAAGCCCGTCCCTTTAAATATTGTTCCGTCCTGAAGAGCTAATATGGCATTCATTTTTATTTTCCCAATTAATAATAAATTTTTCGCAAACAAAAAAACATAATAACCTTTACAAGACACGGAACTTTAAAGTCAAGGAATGTAAGTTGAAAATGAACATTTTACTTGAAGGGTATAAAATATTTCTCTGGTAGCAAAATTGTTCCTGAAAATACGCAGCTATGGTAAAAAGGTAGTATCTCGAATATTGGTAGAAAAAAAGATTTATCCTGATAAGATTTGAATTGGTTTTAAAAGGTGTTTATACATTAGAAATAAGTCGGCGATCAGATTCTATGAAATGCTGGGATGTGTTCGGTTAGATTTGAATTTACCCTTTTTATTGCCTCGACAAATCTTTTCTTAAAAATTACCTATCTATAGGAAGCCGTTATTAATTTCCCGGACTTAATTCTGAGCCATAAATATAAAAAATACCCTAAATCTTTAAGCCAACTTATAGCGGGCTGTTCAAATAAGTAGTCTTCAGTTAATTGTGCTTTCATAATTTAGAAACCTTCACCAATTTTATCCCATTTATCTTTAGGTTTTTTATAAAATTTTTCCCCGAGCCAGTAAGATTTTCTACCTGCTTTTATTCCTTCATGTAACTTAGATTTTACCTCTTTGGGCAGCATTATAAAAACTTCCGGGTTTCCTTCAAACACATTTCTACAGATTATAACAAAATCTGCCATAAGATTTAGTTTGGAACCAAATGGCACAGGACTTCTACTACTCAATGATTTAAACTGTATAGTATACTTTTTACTACCATCGCTACTATAAATTATAATATCAACTCCTTTGGCATTTATTGTCGTAGGAAGACAATTCCATCCTCTTTTTAAGAGCTCATAACATATATAAAAAGTCCTGTATTTCCAACCAATTGATTATTCTTTTCCTTTTTCATTTCTCCTTCACCCTTAATTTCCCCAATTTATATTATCTCTGGTAGAGTCGGCACCGGCTCTACCTATATGTTCCAAATAAAAAACACTCTTTAGCCAATAATAAAGATAATATTTTGTTACGATTGTGCTTTAAATGATTATCCGCAAAATCATATCTCTGCTTCTTACTTCAACTACCGCGCTATTGCTAGATATGACGGATATTGCTTTGCACCCCAAAAAGCATTCTGGTAGAGAACGGGCTAGTGCTACAAAGGTATATTCTTTGGTCCTTAAACTCTCTCTTCTCTGCTTTCCTCAAAGTTTACCGGTAGCGTTCGCCATTACTCCCGCTAATCTTCGTGAAACTGCGGTAGTGG
>CAYRXI010000103.1:3444-10827 GCA_964428255.1 uncultured Candidatus Sumerlaeota bacterium | reverse complement strand
TGCCAATTATCTCTGCCAGGCCGTACTGCGGGGTGGCATCGGGCTGTTGAATGCTTTGTGCTAGCTCTTTATTCTTTAGAATATATTCTCTTTTTTCTACAGCTTTCCGACAGACTGTTAACAATTCCTCTGGGGTGAATGGTTTGGGGAGAAAGTCAAAGGCACCAAGTTTCATTGTTTCCACTGCAGCGGCGACTGTAGCATAACCAGTGATTATAACCACGACCACATCCGGCTGATGCTCCTTAATTTCCTTTAGAACTTCCATCCCCCCGATATCCATCATCTTAAGGTCCGTAAACACCACATCAAAAGACTCCTGTTTTATCAGCTCCAGTGCTTCGCGGCCACTAAGGACGTATTTTACCTTATGTCCATCGCGTTTCAGTATCCGTTCGCAGCTCTTACAGATTGCCAGTTCATCATCTACCAGAAGGATGTTAGCTTTCATCATAATTTTATGCTTCCCCCTTCTTTTTTTCCTGCATAGCGATAGCCTGCATAATATCTCAGGTAGCCACAGGTAGTTGAATTAAAAAAGTAGAACCTTCTCCCAATTTACTGCTTACTTCAATTTTACCCCCATGGTGTTCAATTATACCATAACTGATAGCCAGACCAAGGCCTGTGCCATGCTCCTTGGTCGTAAAGAATGGGTCAAATAAGCGTGGTAAGTGTTCTTCAGGAATACCACATCCTGTATCCGCAATGCTTATCATAATCGTTTTTCTAGGCGCGTCAAACCTGGTCTTAATGGTTATTTTGCCTCCTTTTGTATCCATTGCTTCTGCAGCATTGATAAGAATGTTGACAATAACTTGCTGAAACTGGTCTATGTCCAGCATAGTTTCGGGCACTTCTGGATTTAGGTCTTTTATCAGTTGAATGTTTCTGAAAAAAGCCTGATTTTCTACCAGTGATATACAGCGTTCAATAATCTGGTTGGGATTGGTAAGTTTCTTTTCAGGCTTGGTCTGCCGTGCAAAATCCAGAAGGGCACGCACAATTTTACGGCAACGCATTGTTTCATTAACAATCGTCTCCACATCCTCACGCCGCGGGTCATCCGGTGGTAATTCCTCAAGTAAAAGTGAACTATTAGTCAGAATCGCCGTCATTGGATTATTGATTTCGTGAGCTACCCCAGCAGCCAGTTTCCCCAGTGATGCCATTTTTTCTGCCTGTAGGAACTGCCGATGAATTCGTTCAATTTCCCGGGTTCGTTCTTCAACTTTTTGCTCCAGAGTTTTTCCCCAGTCTTGCAATTCTTTGAGTGCCTTATTTAATTCCTGAGTCATCCGATTGAAGGATTCTGCCAGATAGCCGATTTCATCCTCTGAGTTAACTGTAATCTTTTGTTGATAGTCTCCCTCAGCTATACGGTGGGCTATTTCTGCCATCTGTCTTAATGGCGCTGTAAAGATATTGGCGACACGATAGGCAATGTAACTAACAACTACAAGTGTAACCAAAACAATTCCTAAGAAAAGCATCAATGTTTTGCGAAAGGTATCAACAAACGGACGTTTGAGAGTTCCTACGTATAAGATGCCAATTATTTTATCGTTGATATTTTTTATCGGTTCATAGGCAGTTATATACCAGTCGTTCACGACAAATGCTTCATCTGTCCAGGTGCGCCCCTGTTCTAAAACCGCTTCATACACCTCTGCAGCTATCCGGGTGGTAATAGCCCGTGTGCCGTCAAGGTTCTGTACATTAGTTGAAATACGTAAATCCCATTGAAAAATCGTTGCCGTACCTACCTGACGTCCGCGATACGTTGCATTGCCAAAGACGATTTCCCGTATTTTGTCCACCAGCTCATAATTATGATTTAATAATTCTCCTCCATAAAGAATGCCAATAAATTTGTTATCGTGATACACCGGCACTGCTGCTTTGAGCATCATTCCCGAGGTTTCTTCAGTCTCCTTGCGGGGTTTTGCTTTGGGGGTAGGCGTAAATTTCATGTAGGCACGTTCAGCCAGTGCCGGAGATTCTTTCAGCAATTGTTCACGCGGCACAATGGTAGTCCCTGCAATTGGTTCCTGGTGCTCCAGCACGTATGCTACAATTTCATCCTGTGATTGGTCATCACCAAGGGATTCCGGGTTTTGCGCCCGACACACCACTTTGCCTGTAGCATCAGTTAACACCAGCACATCCAGTCCCTCTCGGTGCCACATCAACTGCAGATCTTCAAGCATCTTATTGGTGTCTTGATTCTCCAGAGCACTGATTAGGAGACGACGTGAGGCAATCAGACGCAAAGTATCTTTAATCTGGTTAAGTTTATTATTGTAAATTTCCCGCGCAGCACGCAGGTCTGAAGATACCTGAGCTTGTGCCTGTCGCAGCATTTGATGCGATATAACCTTGATTGACACTACTGAAATAAGCAACGAAGGAACCAGAATTACTATAGTTAAAAAAACAATTAACTTGGTGCGAATACTACGTATTCTCAGCATTATTGCTTACTCCAGCCCCCAATTCTAAAATTAGTTAAATTAAAATCATAAAGTTAATTACATTTAGAATCAATAGGGTTTTATCTGGCAGAAGAGGGGGGAAGAGATTTTTCCCTTGATTTAGGCTGGATTTTTACTTGTTCCACAGGATTTACTTTCAAGTTTATGTTCCAGATGACTTAATTCAGCCTTTATAGATAGCAGGTTTTTAATTTTGGACTCCAGTTGTTGATTGAGTGCTGTTATCTCCTGCAAATTTTGCAACCGAGCCTGTTGTCCAACCTCTATAGCCTTATACACACGTTGCGCAATGGCTGAGATGGCTTGCT
The DNA here is from genome assembly GCA_964428255.1 of uncultured Candidatus Sumerlaeota bacterium. Classification (GTDB taxonomy): domain Bacteria; phylum Sumerlaeota; class Sumerlaeia; order MWCT01; family JAGHBZ01; genus CAYRXI01. Next base: position 8,024 of record CAYRXI010000103.1, on the reverse strand, counting down.
CTAATTTTAGTTTAAAATCATTCACTGTTTGATTTACCCTTTCGCTGATATCATAATGCAGGCGACCACAGTGCATATCAATTAACATCTCGGCTCGTCTTTGCATTTTGTGGAGGATAATCTTGTGTGCTATTACTTTTGGTAGCAGGCAGACAACCGTATCAATTAGACTCTCCAGATGCACAGAAACCGGTTCTTCCAATCTAAAATCAAATTGTGACTCCTGTGTTAGCGTATTAACAAATTTAAATTCCTCCGGCGTAAGCTCAAAAATTTTTGCCGATAGGGTTAGCACTTTCTCCAGAAGTAAATTTGTACGATTGCTGAAATTGTTTAGAACAGTCTTGAGGTTCTGTTGTACTTTTACCTCCTCTATGCCCCGGGCTTTATTGAAAAGTTCACATACATAATTTTTAAGAAAGTTATCCAGTGCCTGGACAAGGCTTTTATTTCCCGGGGAGTTTAGTGTGCCATAATAATTCTCCAGCTCTTTGAGTAATTTGGGTGTTTCAGTATCTCTCAATCTATCGAGGTCATCTTGCAAGACACTTTTGACGGATTCTTTTACCTCACCATCAAGTAGATACTGACTTGCCAGCCTATCCTGTTCTACCTCTTTCAAAACCTCTTTAAATTTGCTCAATCTTTCATCAAGCTCCTGTATGCTTGTATTGAGAGACTTTTGCTCCAACTGGAGGGTCAGCAATTCCTGCGAGATTATTCCCAGCGCTTTATTTATGGCTGAGATTAACAGGGTTTTCCCTTTTGTACTGGTCAAAAAATTTTCCAGGCAGATTTCAAATTCAGTCAGCCCGCTTCTCTTGAGGCCCTCTTTATCTTTTTTTATTTTTGCCTCCAGAGCCGCTTTTGCTGAAATTGGATAGATTGTAATCTCGTTTAACTCAAGTGTTGATTTGATGACTTTGCTGGTAAAATACAGAGACTCTCTAAGTTCAGCGGGAGTAAGCAGGTCAATTTTATTAAGCACAAAAAAACTTGGTGGTAAAAAATCCTTTATGTCTATCAAAAATTGTCTCTCAGCTTCTGTTATGGGCGGATCCCCGCTTACAAGAAGAATTGCAGCATCAGCCTGCGAGAGAAATGAATAGGTCATTTGCGTGTTATGCTCATAAACGGAGGCAATTCCCGGGGTATCTACAAGGCACACACCATTCTTGAGAAATTCCGCCGGGTATTCTATCTCCACTAATTCCACATTTTTGTTGTTATTCGGATTGTTTTTTTCAGTTATGAATAAAGGCAATGCTTTGCGGGTGATGCACTCGGTCCTTCCATCTTTGAAGATAACACGGATATTAACTCGCTCACCATATTTGATAATAGTAATGATAGATGTTAAGGGAACTATCGCAGTCGGTAACAAGTCTTCTCCTAACAGGGTATTTATAAATTTGGATTTTCCGCGTTTAAATTGTCCAATCACCACCAGATAAAATTGATTTGAGAGAAGTTTGTTACGAACAAGAGAGAGATAATTTTTATGTTGTTCCTCATCCAGCGACTTTTCCAGTGCTGTCAGTAGTGATACCAGTTTTTCTTTATTTTGAATATAAGTATTTAAGATATCAGGGTATCCCTGAGGACAAGTGGTCATTGAACTATCTGTGCTAAACTTGGTTTGCATTTTTGCAATAAAAAGTTTTTTACCTCAATAAATATCCTATCCCTGGTATGGCTTAATTTTTATTTTTTCTGTCTCAAAGAGACTTTGAATCATTTTTTACTTCCAGCAGATGTATCATAGAAAGAAGGAGTTTAATCAGCCGTTCAAGGAGCGGGTCAAGTTCTACCTTCACCGAGGCGTCCACAACTCCATAAGCTCTAAGCCCCTTACTCGTTGTAGAATACAAATCTTCCCACGAGGCTGAAAGATAACTCTCTATAAGACGTCTTATATCGGTTTCTTCCTTTTCCAGTTTTAATTGTGTTGTTAATTCTTCAATAATGGTTTTTACTCTTGTTACTTTTTGTTTTAATTGTTTTATCTGCTGGTCACTCAGAGTGTTTTTTATGGAGTATAATAATCCTGCCCGTTCTTTTGAGTCACACAATGCGTTAATCTCATCAACTCTTTTTTCCAGGATACGCAGCACTGTGCGTAGAGAATTAGTCTGTGAAGGAGATAGTTTCATCTTATCAGGCAAAAATTGCATACACTCCTGCAAGAAAATAATTTCTCTTGTCAATAAAAGTAAGGTCAAACGTTCCACTCATTGTTCAACCCTGCCTTCAAACCCATATAACACAGATATTACCTTTTGCCACACGAGTTTCTCCTCTTCGTTCAGTAGCGGACGATTATTTCCAAGACAGGCATTGCAGCTATCTATAAATTTATCCAGCTGCGTGAGTAAATTTTTATAATACTCCAGCTGGGTGCGTAACAACCACTCTGGTGGCTTCCTGGTTTGGTGCAATAATTTCCTGAAATGCGGAACACACAAGCCAGCGCTTACCTGAAATTTTTGCTGAAGCTGTTCATCATTCCAGTGATTCATCAACCCGGCTGTAAATCTTTGTTCCAGTTCCTGTTGATACTGGCAAATAGCGCATCTATTAGATGCCTTGCTGGGACGTCTTTTACTGGCGATATGTTTTATTTCACTAACTAAATCTTTAATAAGTATCCGATGAGTAAGTGCAATCGCCAGCCCATCATTATATCGCATAAATTTATAAGAATGAAGATTGCAAAAACCACCAGCTTCGCGGAATTTTTTTCGGAAATTCACGTCATTAATGTTCTCATATATTAAGTTTTCAAAATACTTTTCTATGCGTTTCACCACTATCAGGCAAATCGGGCATTGTGTATTATTTAGCGCGTCAAACAGCTCAAAGTATAATATGTGCTTTTGCTCCATAGGTATTATGCCCTCATTTTTGTCTCCGTAATCACACCGTTATTGCTGTTCTCGCCATTGCCAAATTCTAACAGGTCCTCCTCCTCTACAGGCAAGAACCACTGCTGGGCAATAAACGTCGGGATTATAGCACTGGCAATCACAACACCCACCAGAATTGAATACTGTGATTGATTGATGAAACCAGCGTTGAGACCGAACATACTGGAGATTGTCCCAAAGGTTAATCCGGTGCTCATTAACAGCGTTGTATACACACTCCCTTCAGGAATAAATTTTCTGGCGAAGAAATATACCCCGATAAATTTAGCCACGATTTTTAAGGCAAAAAAGGCTACAAATAAACCCAGCGAGGCTACAATCAGGGGGATAGATAGTTTTAAACCACTAACGATGAAAAAAATCGGCGTAATGCTGGCATAAGCCACTGTGCGTAAACGATTCATCACCATTCTGGTCTCCGCAGACTCTTTTATATGTCTGGACATTAATAGTCCCAGAACAAATGCTGGCAGGACGGCATGTCCATCGCCCAGATTGGCAAAGTAAATAAATGCCAGTAACAATACGAAAACATACTTTATTTCCGGTTCTATTATTTTGTTTTTAAAGCGGGGGTTAGTAAACATGTATTGTGAAAATTTATCGGCAAAGAATATTACGTTTAGCGAAACAGAGATAAAAATCGCTGTGTATAGAGTCGGTTTTAAAAACAAAACGCTTAGTGCCAGTGCTGTTCCCATATCAGTGATAAAGGTAGCTGCCATAATTAACCTGCCGATTTCGGTCTTTGACAGGTTGGTTTCTATCAGGACCGAATACACAACTGCGAGCGAGGTCGTGGATAAGGCAGTTCCGGCGATAAGCGCAGCTTTCAGTGACCAGCCCACAACAAAATAAGCGAATGCCAGTGCTGCCAGAAATGGCACCAGAAAGGACGATACCCCAATTGCGAAACTTACCTTTGCCTTTTCCCGCAACAGCCGAACGTCAATCTCGGTGCCCGCCAGAAACGTCAGTATTATCCCCCCAAATCCCGCCAGATATTGCATCCATTCCTCTGCTTGAAGTCCCAGGTTACCTGCAATTGCCCCCAGTAGAATTTCAATAATGGCTACAGAGAGCCCTAATCTCAGGGATAACAGGCTGGATAAAAATACCAATAACCCTACCATTAAAGGCACAACATCGGCTTTCATAAAATTCTCCCGAGTTCCTTACAGCCCTTTATGAAATTTAATGGTAGGAGTTATCAGCTTTTACAAGCGGTTAGAGGTGAACTCCATCACCTTTGAAAAGATTTGGCAAATAAAAAACCATATTAATGTTAAAATAACTCCCAGACCTGACGCAACAGAATTTTTCAGAAATATGATTCTCTATTTTACACGGGGATATTCAGACGCTTAATGGCGAGAGCTTTACCTGTTACTGGCTCTGCAGTTATTACAACCGCACAAAATCTCACATCATCACTGGCAACAGTATGCTTAACTGGCAATACCTTGATGAAACTATCAATTATGACATCTTTTTTAACACCAATTACTGAATCAAATGGTCCGGTCATTCCGACATCGGTTATATATGCCGTTCCCCCGGGCAATATCCGCTCATCAGCAGTTTGAATGTGAGTGTGGGTGCCAATGACTGCAGTGACCTCGCCCTCCAGAAACCACCCCAGCGCCACTTTTT
>CAYRXI010000103.1:0-3434 GCA_964428255.1 uncultured Candidatus Sumerlaeota bacterium | reverse complement strand
AGCTTCTGCATGCATATCCACAACAATAAGTCTGGTTTGCTGGTGGATATTATTAAGGATCTTGCGAGCAGTTCGAAAAGGGCAATCATAGGGTTTCATAAAAACTCTGCCAATCAGATTTATTACCGCTATTTTAAATTTTTCACCGAGATTGTAAATACCAACACCCCGCCCTGGAACTCCTACATTTTCAGGAAAATTTGCCGGGCGCAATAGTCTTGGCTCGCTGTCTATAATCTTCAGTATCTCACGATTAGCCCAGGTATGATTGCCACCAGTTATCACATCTATGCCTGAATTAATTAAATCCTTTGCCACTTCAGGAGTTATGCCATTTCCGCCAGCGGCATTTTCACCATTGGCAATCACAAAATCTATTTTTTGCTCCGCTTTTATCTGCGGGAGTAATTTCTTAATCGCCTCACGCCCCGGACGCCCGATTATATCGCCGATGAATAAAATATTTACCAAAGTTTAACGCCTCTTTCTTAGTAAAGTGAAAAGCACTTTAAAAAACTGAGAACTTAAGAGCAAGTCAAATTATTAAGTTCAGATTGATTTTGTTGAGAACTTTTGGTTATAAACTCTTAGAAAATTTTAAATAATAAACAAGTAAGGAAAATGTTTTATCAGATGAAAAAACAAATTTGTATTATATTATACTAGTGATGATAGGAGCGCTGCCTGTTGCATTCTCGCAAGACACCTCAGAGTTATTCCGTAAGCTTGAAGAATTACGCTGGATAAGTTACTCGCCAACTAATATGAATCCAAACCAGGTGATATGGCCCAGTGAAGCCAGTTTGCGTCAGGATTTACAAACCTTGCGTAATTACGGCTTTCAGGGCATTGCCACTTACTCCGCTTATAATATCCTGGGTAAAATTCCGCAACTGGCACGCGAGATTGGATTTGAAGGCGTTATTTTGGGATTGTGGAGTTTTCCGCAGGTAGACCCGGTCGCCGGACAAATTGAGTGGAACAACGCTCTATTAGCCAAAGACTATGTTGATGGTTATTGTGTGGGGAATGAGGGAATTCTTACCGGGCGCTATTCACTGGCAGTGCTGACAGAAGCTGTCAATTCCCTGCGAAATATCACACATAAACCTGTGACAACCAATAAAGAGCTGAACATCTATCTTAAATAATTCAGGACTACTGAGTTTGGGCGATTGGATTTATCCTAATGCTCACCCCTACTGGGCAGGAGTGAAAGAACCCTTGCTCGCTGTTCAATGGACGGTGGAGAAATTTAATCTATTGCAACAATTAGCCCCGGGTAGATTTATTGCATTTAAAGAAGTGGGACTTCCCACAACCGGAGATTCTGCCTGTTCAGAAGAGCGTCAAGCACAATACTATTACCGCCTGTGTGGTACCAATTTGCGTTTCCACTTATTTGAAGCCTTTGACTAGCCCTAGAAGACTTCTCAACCCGTTGAACCTTACTGGGGACTTCTTCGCTCTGATAGAACACCTAAACAGTTTCTCCAGCAGAGACAGGTTATTCTGACAGAAGTTCCCCCCATTGGTAGTTTTCAAAATCTTGCAGGAAAATGTTTGAATGTTAATCCCTCGCTATACGACATTACTGCCTTTATCTTTAGTCCAGGTGCCGGTCGGTGGATTAAGCCCGCATTTGCTCAATGTGTCGTAAACATCAATTCTGATAATACCTGGTCGCTGGATATAACCACAGGCGGGATAGACGAATAGGCAACGAAGATTAATGTATTTGTGGTGCCGAAAGATTTTAATTGTTATGCCAGCCAGCCAACCAGCGAAAATAGTGTTACCACCCCACCGGCTATCGCCGCCTGGACAGTGGAGAGGTTTTCAGCCACACCGACGCCCTCGCCCACACCAATACCCGCACCTCATACTTTTACTTTTACCAGTGATAGTGAAAGGCTGGTGGTTCGCTGGCGCAATTCCACCATTCAATATGCCCTCGGCTAATTACGAGCCCGGGCGCCTCGGCTTGAGCCCACAGGGTGCGACCAGCTGTTTTTCATACTGGTCAAGTCCGCAACTGCAAGTGCTAAAGGACAAAGTTTATCGCACTCGCTGGCACATAGAATCCAGTGCTAACCACCCTGATGCTACCATAGATTTTCGCCTGCGCTGCAATCAACTCTCCAACTGGCGTTTCTGGGATACGGGCGTGTATAGTTATAATTTATCTGCACCATCTGTGGGAACTCCCCAATTTTATGACTGCATAATTTTCCCCCAGATGCAGACCCCCAATGATATTATTCAACTATCCTTTGACATCCTGGGATTTGACCCGCTAAATGACCTAAACTCCTGGATATATTTTAATGAAGTCGCCATTGATGAAGTAACCATTACACCTTAAATATTACGCTCATTTAATCGGCAAAGGTCAGGTTAAAACTTTCTTAAGATGCTCAATAAACAGAGTATTAACTTTTAAGGTATTGGAGATAAGTCTGGTGTGCTTAAGTTTTATATGGAAAATTTTGCAATAAGTTGGATGACAAAAGTTGAAAGAAAGCGTTAATAAAAAGAATATCTTTATCAAGCTAATTTGTTGTTATCCTTGATTTATAAGAGTTCAGTGAGTTTGCCTAAAAGGAGTAGTTGGAGATCATCTTCTATGGAATGCTGGCAGGTGAATAAATAAGATTAAATCGGATTAATTGACATAGAGAATAGACTGAATATGTAAGCCTGCGGCAAAATAATAGAAAAGAACAATCTAAAAACGAAGGAGTTGAATCAATAAGTTAAAATGAAAAAACAATTGTAAACATCCGAAATATTTAAGGAAGTATTAGAATATATCTCAAAGTTTGCGAAAATACGAAATACTGTTCCTAACAGGATCAGGAAGGAGGTTCCCTCCCCAATTCGCTGGATTATTATTGTATTTCTTAACTTCGAGTTTGCAATAAATATACGTATATACCATATAATTAGCACGATTGGCCCAATATATAACAGTGAATGGATAATTATAACAAAAAATGGCCAAAATATTCCTGTTCGCAGCATAGTATTATCAAAAAAATTTTCACCAAATAATGGGTGTAGTATATCTCGAATAATTTTATAATAACTACCCAAACTTATATAACTCTTATAAGTAATATCCTCTTTTATTTCTTGCCATGACAGAATAATTGGAAAAGGTGAAAGAATCACTACTAGAATAATTAAACATGCTGTTATGTTAGAAATATTAACTTCTTTGTATTTACCAAATTAATAAACTAATTATGCATTGTTGCAAAGTTAATATTTGTTCATAAGAAAAACGACGTTGGTTAACAATTGTTCTTTGTCATAAAAGGGTAAAAATAGACGCTAGAGGTTATATACTAACCCCTTGAGCAATGCCTCAATCTTCTTACGAGACTCCAGAATACTGCGTATTGTATCTCCAAACTTGCGCTTAATTACTG
>CAYRXI010000102.1:2545-10905 GCA_964428255.1 uncultured Candidatus Sumerlaeota bacterium | reverse complement strand
AAATTTTTGCAAAACTACTGTATAGTAAGCACGTTTGGCAAATTCATTCTACACATACTATTTGCTTATGATTTAACTCCTAACACAGACTATCCAAACCACATAATCCACGATCACCTCGCAAAAAACTTGCCAGCAGCGCAGATGTAAAACATACGTCGATATATCCCTCCGCCGCAACTTTTTCTTCAACTCCTTACAAATCAACTTCTTCAGCCCTAACTCCCTAAATATCCAGTTGAAACTAACTGCACCCATACCCTGCGAAGGGAAATGTTGAGAGGTAAAGTCCAGTTTTACTTTAGGCAGGTTGATGTGGTAATTTTTTGCCTTCGCTTTCCTCTATGGGGAAGATTTAAAATTTAAAACCACTTGATTTTATTGGAAAGAGAAGGCTTTTCTACTTCTTTCTTATCTTACCTAATGAAACGGGAGGAATGTTATTTTTATTAAATCTCAAACGCAAATTACCAAAAGAATTTACTGGTTTTGTCAATAAATTATCTCTCCAAAATAATGTTTCAGAAAGTCAAATACTCTTTTTGAGATCTTGATATTTATATAGCAACAATTCGCATAACCATTTTGCCAAATTGTCATCCATTACAGGCATCGGATCAAAGTCTTAACTAAGTATTTTTGTAAAAACAAAACTATAACCCGCTCATATTTTTATTACTTTTCTTGCTTGCATTTAAACAATCTTCAGCAGGAAACTGGTAATTTAAAATTAAATTATTCTTCTGAAATTGTATGGTGTGGCTGAAAATAAGTATCTTAATGTGTGGTGCAATAATTATGGTTTGTTGCCGTTTTAATTTTACCCTGGAAGCTAAAAGTCCAGTAGCTGGTAAAGTAATCTGTATTGACCCAGGCCATGGCGGAACTGCAGAGACGGATAGCTACCGTGTCGGTCCGACTGGAGAAAGAGAGGAATGGATTAACCTTCGTGTTGCCTTATACCTGCGTGACCTACTGTTAGCCCGCGGGGCAAAAGTGATAATGACAAGAGTGGCCGATGTCCCGGTTCCGCTGGAGGCTCGCGCCCGGATGGCAGTTGGAAACAAGGCAGATGTCTTCATCTCTATCCATCATAATGCCACTGCTGACCGGAGTGTTAATTTCCCGATTATATATTACCATGGCAATGCCTCGGAAAATAAAGCCAGCGTGCAGCTGGGAAAATGTCTGGCGCGTCACTTATCCCTTGCGCTGTTTAATGGCGATACTCCTGTCAGTCTTGTTTCTGACCACACGATTTTCCCGAATGCCGGAACGGCTGTTTTGCGCCATTCTTATGGGATTCCCGGTGTCATCGGCGAGGCTTCTTTCTTTAGCAACCCTGCAGAAGAACAACGCTTAAAAGACGAAAACTATAATCAAAAAGAGGCTTATGCTTATCTTACAGCACTGGAGGAGTTTTTCTCGGAACCCATTTTGCCAGTTCTGGAAAGGTATTCTACAGGGAAAACACCTCCGTTTCCCACCCTTCAAGAAGCAGAGCGTATGCAGGAGATTGCAAAGCGCTGGTATGAAGATTTTATTGAGGCTAAACAATTACTGGAAAGGGGAGATGCAGAATCACTTCAGAAAGCTTATGACCTTTTTACGCGCTCTGCTCGCTCCTTTCCAGATTCATATATAGCCAGGGAATGTCACGCTTATCGCGCCTTTATTCTGGAACAGCAGGGCAGGTATGAGGACGCAACCATTGAACGGAGACGTGTGGCGGAATATTACGCTCCTCTGCCATTTTCCCGTCCTTTGCCGGAGACTTGCTCCCCGGCAAATCCGTAAAATTCGGATTTATAACCATACGCTCTGGCTTGATTCAATCACAGTTCTCCTTGACCATCTCTGTAAATAATTAATAATTTTTTTTTAGAGATTTTTTCGTGCAAATGATGAGGTGTAAATGTCATCGTCTGGTTATTCAATTCTAATCATTGATAAATCTCCGGAGGAGCGGACTAAGCTTACTCGTTTACTAAGTCCGCAATATAAAATTGAAATAGCAACTAATGCGACTGAGGGCGTCATTAAAGTCAGTCAGAATGATTACACCCTTATTCTTATGGATTACGAGACGCTGGGGTTACAGGTTGAATCGTTTGTAAACTTAAAGCGGGAGAAAAATCTTCCAACCAAACTTGCCCTTATGACCAAGCTCCATCTGGAGGAATACATTTGTTTTATCCGCCGCTGGGAAATTACCAATGTTCTGCCGAAACGGGTAGATTACCCAACTGAACAAATTCTACTGGCAATTGAAAATTTGATTAATCCTGAACTGGCATTTGGACTTCGGCGTTATTTACCCACAACGATAAAAAGTGAGTTCATCCGTACGCGTGAGGATAAACAATATGTAGTAAGCAAAGTAATCAATACCTTTGGTGCTTTTGGTTGTCGTTCTGCTAAACTAAATGAAGTCCGCCTTGTTCTGGAAGAGATGATTAATAATGCCACTTATCATGGCTTTCGTGATAGTATGGGTAAGCCCAAGTATAATCCGCAATCCTTTTCTCAGCTGGCAGAGAACGAGATGATTAAAGTTGACTACGGCTGTCTCTCTGATATTGCTGGCTTTGCTGTTAGTGATAATCAGGGAACGTTAACGCCAAAACAGATTATTGATTCCCTCTGTCGGCAATATGATAAGGAAGGAGTTTACGACCATAGTGGTAGAGGACTGTTTCTCAGTCGGCGCTTCAGTGATACAATCATGTTCAACTTACGGCGGAATCAACTTACCCAGATTGTGGCGCTCTTCTTCAAGGAAATGGAAAAAACCACAGAAGCAATAAAACCGTTTTATATAAACTATGTAGAATGAGCCGGACTGGAAGTAAGGCCGTTTTACTTCTTCAGGCAGATTTCTGCAGGCATTTCAACCTTACCAATTAGATGAAAAGTGGTCATCCCGGTGACTCTTATCTTCACGATCTCTCCCAATTTTAGTCGCTGATTTTTGTTTTTGGTACTCTGCTCTTCAGGGGGATGGTTAACAATAACTGAAGATTGTTCTTTAAGAGGAATTATTATAGGTTTGTATGCGAAATTGCGGCTGATTAAACTATCAGAGTCTTTCTGCATATCAATCAGTACTTCGCCATTCCAGCCTAACCAGCGCTGATTGTCTTCGCGACATAACTTTTCTACTAACCGGCTTAATCGGCGTGAGCGCGCGCTTATTACCGCGGAGGGCAGCTGTGGCAATTCTGCAGCAGGAGTAAACGGACGAGCACTATAATGTGAGCGATTTATCACCGCTGGTCGTATTTCTTCAAGTATTTGTAGAGTTTGCTGAAAGTCAGCTTCGCTTTCACCAGGAAAGCCAGCAATTATATCCGTGGCAAGGCTGAACTCCTGCCAGCGATTGCGGACTGCCTGGACAATCAGCATATACTCCATTACCGTGTACTTTCGGCGCATTGCCCGTAGAACTCGGTCACTACCGCTCTGTAACGGGAGATGTAGAAATTTATAAAACCGTGAATCAGTCATAATTTCCAGCAACTCCCGTACTATCGGCAGGACGTGTTCAGGATTTGCCATTCCGAGACGGACGCGAAACTCTCCCTCAGTCTCAGAAATATGTCGAAGCAATTGAATCAGGTTAGTCCCTGCATCCATTCCATATGCGCCCGTATCCTGTGCGGTAAGCCAGATTTCCTTTACTTTTTCTCTGGCAATACTGCGCTTGATGCGTGCTATTATCTGGTCAACTGGATAGGAATGCAGTTCTCCCCGGGCAAGGCGTGTCTGGCAATAGCTGCACTCTCCGAGACAACCCTGGGCAATTGGTACGATGTCAATTACCGGATTAAAATGAATCACTGGAAACTGGAGACGGCAGAAATCAAATCCCGTTTTTACCAGTTGAATTTTTTTGCCTGCCAGCACTTCCTCAACAACCTCAACTATCCTGCTTACTCCGCTTACATCTATAAAAGATAATTTGCGAAGAATCTCGCTGTGAGCATAGACTCCGGGAATACAGCCAGCTATGATAAGCGGGGTGTGTTGGGCTTTTAATTCTTCCAGGCGCTTCACAAAGTTCCGATAAGTCCGTTCCTTTACTGTGCAAGAGTTTATTATAATCAATTCAGCACCATCGGGTGAATTTATCAGCTCATAGCCGGCACTTTGCAGTAATCCTGCCATTGTTTCACTGTCCGCTTGATTCAGTGCACAGCCGTAAGTCTCTATGTAAATTTTTGCCATAGTGGGTTACTTTCCCCGTCTTTGGTCGAGAAAGGTTAAGTAAAAAGAGGTGCCAATTTGAGCTGTTAATTGACGAGCAGCATTTCCCTGATTTATCCCAATCTCCAGGTAACCACTTGAGCCAATATACATCAGGGGCTCACCTCTTCGTACTTCCTTATACGTCCTCTTTAAGCCTTTTATTTGTATGCCACTGATTTTCAATGCTATATTATGAGTATCTTTCTTAAATCTGGTGAAAATTTCTTCAGCACTCAAATTGGTTATCAAATTCCCAAATCTATCAATATAGATAATTTTACCCGTGAGTCTTCTACCATCCCAGTGAGGTGCTGGCAGTTGTAGTGAAATAAAATTCCGCAGTGGCTTGCCAAATTTTGTTAAGGCTACCCCTTTGGCCAGATGTGCCGCTGCTGGCGCGAATATATCCCGTCCGTGAAATGTCTGACTGGTATGAGGCAACATTAACTCGGGGTTCTCAATTTTATGACAACGCCAGCTACTACCAGCTCTGGCAGCGACCGGTCCCAGCAATCCATTATTGGGCGCCACGTAACGGTAGTTTCCGTCTGTAGCTACTATGGCTTCTCGGTCAGTTCCAACTCCCGGGTCCACTACACAGCAGAAGATTGTCCCTTGTGGGAAATAGCTATATGAGAAGAAGAGAGTTAATGCCCCCCCCTGAATGTCTCCTGGGGCTACCTGATGGCATAAATCAATAATCTCAACTGCGGGAGCGATGCCCTTAATCACGCCTTTCATCGTCCCGACAAACCAATCCTCCAGTCCAAAATCTGTTAATAAAACAACTACTTTTTTCATTTTGCTCTGGCTCCTTTGACTTCCTGCATTGCAGAAAAGAATTTAAACGGCAACTTAATCCAGACTGCTACATATTATATAATTCTATCTGGTATATTATTAGTGTAAGCTCTAATTTCCGCAGTTGATTATTGAATCACAAACGACAGCGTTCTAATACAATTTCAATAGCACGTTTATATATGTTATTGCCGGGGAACTGATTGCAAAAACGTCTTCATTGATGTTGCTGGGTTACTGGTCGTTGCCAGGGTGGGGGTGCACCTATGCCCGCGATATACCAGAAATTATACTCCCGATATAAATAAATCTCCCGTACTAAGTGGGCCTTTTGCTCTGGAAAATTAAATTCCACTTTTACAATGGCGTAGTTGCCAGTTATCTTTTCTTCCATAATTTTAATTCTTGCTTTTTCACTTATCTTTGCCTCTTGCTGGAGTAATTCTACGACCAGTTGCTTTTCACCCCCCACGGGCATATTTTCTCCAGCAGTCATAAACTTTGTCGTGACCAACATTCGTGCGTTATCTCTATTACTGCTTTGCAAAAACTGATAAAAGTCTTTTACTGTCTGGCGGGGCGTGATTTCTTCGGGAGAAACAGCTTCGGGTTTGGGTCCCTGATAGAGCAGCCAGATAATCAGTACCACTACAATCAGCACTCCCGGTACTATAGCGAGATAAAATAACTTGCGTGAGACTTTTAACTGAACTTCTCTCTTTAGAAGCTTAAACATAACACCTGATTTTCTCGCGTCGCCTCACCCTTTGTCAATTTTATAGCACACCTATAATCGGGCACTAGTTGTAAAATTTTTATCCCTTTTCTCTTACATTGTTTTAATTATTAAGCGAGTTTATCAGCAATATTTGCTTAATTGTTAAGGGACACTGGAATTCCAACTATTATTTTAAATTGATTCTATAAAGTCATTATCAATATTGAAAAGCCAGCATTGACTACACGTGGAAGTTTTGTGATAACCGATAAACTATGTTTTGTGATAATTGGACTGAAGGTTATACGTGTATCGGCATCCTGCATTAGTCTTAGTTGCATATTTTATTGCGGGGCTTATTCTGGGTAAAATTTTTCGCCTTCCGCCTCCCGTATTCTTTGCCGTGTGCGGAATATTGATCATCTTTTACAGTTGGACTTATTTTGCACGCCCGAGAATGAAACGCCTCGTTCCTGGGCTAACGCCTGCTGTGAGTGGGCAGTTAATTTTTCTGGGCATTCTACTATTGGGAGTTTACCGGCAGAATAAGATCATCAGTGAAGAAAAATTAGCCACGCAACAAATTGCAGAAATTGAACAAGCAGGCGTGGTGAATATCACGGGACAAATTGCTGGCTTGCCCGTCTATCGTCAGAGGAGCATTCTCGTCCCTCTCAAAAACATCCGGATTTCTGCAGGAGAAAAATTCTGGCATCCGCCTGGGCGTCTTCAGTTAATCATAGGTGGCAGATTGAAAGAGAGTTTTCCACACGGCAGTTTTGTTCGCGGCGATCACGTAGAAATTAGAGGTAGGGTTTTGCCACCACCGACTACTGCGAATCCCTCTGTATTTAATTACGCAGCGTATTTACGCCAGAGGGGAGTTTATGGAACAGTGCCGGTATATTCAAAGGGGATGCTAAAAATATCTCCCCCCATCTCAGGACGAAGCCCCTTTAATCTGTTTCTTCAAGTTGTGGATGAAATCAGAGGATATGCAGACAGAAAGATTACCGCCCAATTCCGCCCCGAGATTGCTCCAATTATATATGCGATGGTTTTTGGTAATACTTATAATTTGCCTCCCCAGGAACGTCGCCAATTCGTAGACACCGGACTGGCGCATTTGTTCTCTGTTAGCGGATTGCATACGGGACTGGTGGCTCTAATGCTTTTTGGTGCAATATTAACCCTCACTCTAAATCTGCGTTTTACTATTATTATCACAATGATAGGATTGGTCATATATAGTGCACTGGTAGGATTTAAAACTCCAGTCTTGCGTGCCGTTTTTATGGCAAATTCTTATTTATTGTTATTGCTGGTATTAAGACGGCCCATAACTGGAATTGATGCGTTTGCCACTTCAGCTTTCATTCTCCTGCTGCTAAATCCAAGGGCGCTATTTCAAGCAGATTTCCAGCTCTCATATCTGGCAGTGATGGGAATTTTTATGCTTACACCAGTTTTGCAGGAATTATTTAAATTACCGGAGTTTGAGGGCAGTCGCTTGCGATATCTGTCACAATTTATAAATAGAAAGATACTAATGCCATTACAGGTGGTGATTGCAGTTCAGCTTTTCTTGTTGCCGGTGTTAGTAATTTACTTTCATCGCTTTTCACTGGTGAGTTTCGTTGCCAATGTTCTCGCAGTGCCACTGGCATTTTTCATTATTCTATTTGCAGGAATATATCTATTATGTGAGGCTGTATTGCCCATAATTGCGCCGTTTTTTGCCCTTCTCGCAGGAAGTGTTACAGAGGCTCTACGATTTATCATCCAGAGCCTTTCTAGTTTACCCTACGCTGCTATCTACATAGAGCCAATGCCCTGGTGGGCTATTGGTTTATATTACACTTTGCTCTTTGGCGGGAGTTATATTACCGGTCTGCGAACGCCAATTGCCCGCTGGCGTGGTAAAGCTCAGTTTCTAATTGTAACACTGGCGATTTGCTGCTTACTGGTCTGGCTCCCATTTTTTCAACAGCCTCAACGCCTGCTACAGGTCTTCTTTTTAGACGTCGGGCAGGGTGATGCCACATATCTGGAATTTCCCAATGATAACAACTTACTGATTGACGGTGGACGGATTTATCCCAGAGATATGGGTGAAACCGTGATTGCTCCCTTTCTCATTGCCAGAGGGATTGATGAAATCAATCTCATTGTCGCCACTCACCCTGATGCTGACCACATTGGTGGATTACCATATATTCTGGAAAATTTCTTCGTTGGCACTCTTATTGAAAATGGGGCAGAGGTTGACACCAGAACTTTTAAACTCCTGCAACATACAGCAAAAAGCACAGGAACACCAAAGACGGTAGTGAAACGGGGTGATGAGATTAAAGGGTTCTCACCGGCAAAAATTATTGTTCTCCATCCGGAGGCGGAGAACTTAAATGACTCCATAGTTTTGCGAGTAGTGTACAATCGTATTGCTATTGTCTTTCCGGGAGATGTCAAAGCTGAGGGAGAACAAAGTATGCTGGAGGCTGGCTATGTTTTAACCGCTGATATCCTGAAGGCTGGGCATCATGGCAGTAACACCTCAACTACCGCTCAATTTCTGGATGCCGTGGCTCCCCAA
>CAYRXI010000102.1:0-2535 GCA_964428255.1 uncultured Candidatus Sumerlaeota bacterium | reverse complement strand
TCATCATCTCCTGCGGTAAAAATAATTCCTATGGGCATCCGCATACGGAAGTTCTTGAGCGTTGTCGTGAACGTGGCATCAAAATTTTCCGCACTGATGAGCAAGGCTGTATTACACTCGCTACTAATGGCACCTGGCTTAAACTTCACACCGAAAAATAATAAAAAATGCCGCGACCGTAGAGCTCCATTTTCCAGAAAAATACCATTTAAAGCAAGTTTTGCCCGAAGATGAACAGTAATTGTGCCAGTATAATTTTGCTAATCATGGAGATGGGATAAGTGGTTGCATAAGCGATGTAGGTTTCATTAGATCTGGTCAGGTCAAAGGCGCATGCCATGGTGGCTGGCTGGGTCTGCATTCCGCTGGTGGCACCCAGCGCCTGCACAACTGTAGCACGTGCATATACTCGCAACAGCCACAGGCTCAGAAGCGTAGTTACACTGGTCGTAAGAACACCCAGCAAAAACAGTTTTGCTCCGGTGCTGGAAAGCGCTGTAAAAAAGTCGCCGCCAGCTCGCACGCCAATTCCAGCCAGAAAAAACAGCAACCCAATATGGCTTAATACCTGGCTGGCACCAAAGGGAATGGACCACAACAGGGGTCCTGTACGGCTAAGCCTGCCGAGAATCAGTCCCATTATAAGTGGACCACCTGCGAATCCCAGCGAAATCGTCTTACCGCCTGGCACTGGTAGAGGAATCATACCCAGTAGAACTCCGCAGCTGATTCCAAGCGTTAACGCAGTATAATTAATCTCAGCAATGCCTCTGAGAGAATCGCCAAAAAATTTGATGACTTCTGATACTTTCTCCCTGGGCATTACTACCATTAAGCTATCGCCCCACTCCAGGATTGTGTCTGATGAAGGGACCAGTTCTATGTCAGCCCGTCGCAAGCGTGTTATCTGAGCATTATATTTACGGTCTAACTCCAGTTCCCCAATGGTCTTTCCTACAATATCACGGCGCGAGACCAGAATGCGCCGCACATCAATGGTTTCGCAGCTGAGAAATTCCAATCGCTCGCTGGATTCCGCGCCGAAATATGATACCGCGCGCTCAATATCTTCTGGCTTGCCTACAGCTACGACCACATCACCCTTATGCAGAACCGTGTATTTTGTAGGCACAATAATTTTATCATTATGGCGCACACGAGAGATAATCAAGCCGGTCTTTTCCCGCACCTCCAATTCGCCAATAGCACGCTCAAAAAGCTGGGGATTTTGCACCACAAAATTCTTGACTACGAGATTTGTTGCTTCGCCACCGCCTGAAGCTCCTTTCGTTTGTTCTTCGGCATAGTTACGTCTTAATAACCGAAAGAACAGATGAAAAGCTAATAAGCCACCAATGACGCCAAAGGGATAAGTGATGGAATACCCTACTGCGGGATTGGAGGGATTTACTCCTGCTACATCTTTGGCAAGTTCAGTCACTGCAGCCAATGCAGGAGTATTTGTCAATCCGCCACAATAAACACCAGCCACCAAGTCCACTGGTAACTTCAATAGCTTCCCCCCGATAAAAGTGATGATAGCACCACAAATAAGCGCCGTAACCACCGCGAGATTAAAGCGCAAACCACGTCTGCGGAACGTAGCAAAAAATCCAGCCCCGCTGGATAGACCAACCACATAGACAAAAAGAATTAATCCCACTTCGCTAATTTCGCGCGCAATCTTTAGTGGTGGTGCACCATCCGGTCGCCACCCACCAAATAACAATCCCACAAACAGGACGCCGGCTATACCCAGACTGAACCCTTTAATCTTTATCTGTCCAATTATATAACCCAGCCCGATTACACAAAATAGCAATAAGGGCTCGCTATTTAAAAATATTTCTCGCATTGTGGATAAAACGATTGAAATTCAAATCACGTTTTTATAAGTCATATAAATAACTGAATAAATTTTAAACAAAGCAATGCTGTAAAGCACGTATAAAATAAAAGTTTGTCAATCTCTCCCTTGGACTTTCTGTTTCTAAAAATTCCGAATTCCAGCATATTCTTCAGGCGGCAGCCCCGGAACAACTTTGCAGTGGGCTTACTTTAAAAACGCAGGAGAAGAAAACAGTTGATTGATAGTGATTATACTGCGATTAAATCTTATTCGCTGACTGAGTAAAAATAGGAATGTTTTTTCAGACTAAAATGTTGTCTATCGTATTTTTGTCTACAGATGTACCGTATTAATCAGGTTCACACCAGAGCTGACGGGGAATAAATTTGCCGTAGCCTTCTTTACCAACAAATTTGCCATTTTCCACAACCACGGTGCCACGACAGATGGTGGTTTCAGCAAAGCCAGCAAATTGCATTCCCTGATATGGTGACCAATCGCAATTAGTTGCAAGTTCCTTGTAGTCCACGGTCTTGCGTTTATGCGGGTCAATAATAGTAATGTCAGCATCACTGCCTACGGCAATTGTGCCTTTGCGAGGATAGAGCCCCATTAGTTTTGCTGGATTAGTGCTGATAAGCGAAACAAAGCGATTGATGCTAAATTTGCCTTTCAGAACGCCATGA
>CAYRXI010000101.1:9916-10959 GCA_964428255.1 uncultured Candidatus Sumerlaeota bacterium | reverse complement strand
AACTTCACAGCCTCCCACCTATCCTCTACATGTCACACCAAGACTCAATGCCAAGATGTAGTAAAGGTCCACGGGGTCTTTCCGTCCCACTGCGGGTAGCCAGCGTCTTCACAGGCACCACAATTTCGCCGGGTCTCTCGCTGAGACAGCGCTCAAGTCAGTATACCATTCATGCAGGTCGGAACTTACCCGACAAGGAATTTCGCTACCTTAGGACCGTTATAGTTACGGCCGCCGTTTACCAGGGCTTCGGTTTGGTGCTTCGCCTCAGCCGAAGCTGAGACTAACACCTCCCCTTAACCTTCCGGCACCGGGCAGGCTTCAGGCCCTATACTTTGCCTTATAGCTTAGCAGAGCCCTGTGTTTTTGTTAAACAGTCGCTTGAGCCTCTTAACTGCGACCCCCTCGGGCTCGCGGAGCAAGTCCGTTCACCCTACGCGGGGCACCCCTTCTCCCGAAGTTACGGGGCGAGATTGCCGAGTTCCTTAGCGAGAGTTATCCCGAGCGCCTGAGGAGTGTTATCCCCGCCTACCTGTGTCGGTTTGCGGTACGGTCACCCTGACGACTCACGAACGAGGCTATTTCTTGGCGGCAAGGATTCAGCCAGTGGATCGGTCCGAAGACCTCACTTCCCGATTCCCCTCGGCTTGTCTCTTCCGGAGAAGAGACAGCTTTCCGGATTTAGCCTAGAAAGCAGCCTAGAGGTTTCGCCCCACATCCGTCAGTGTGTAGGCTTATCCTACCGCGTCACCCCACCGTGTCTTTGTCGCCGCCAGGATGGCGTGGGAATATTAACCCACTTCCCATCAACTACGCCTTTCGGCCTCGCCTTAGGGACCGGCTAACCCTGGGATGATTAACATTGCCCAGGAAACCTTAGGCTTACGGCGATCCGATTTTTCATCGAATTTATCGCTACTTATGCCGGGATACTCACTTCCATTAGCTCCAGTAGTCCTCACGGTCTACCTTCACCGCCAATGGAACGCTCCCCTACCGTGCAAGTGACAAGACTCAAGATGCAACGAGTTTGAACATGGGGG
>CAYRXI010000101.1:6712-9906 GCA_964428255.1 uncultured Candidatus Sumerlaeota bacterium | reverse complement strand
AAGCACTCGGCCAGTGAGCTGTTACGCACTCTTTAAATGATGGCTGCTTCTAAGCCCACATCCTGGCTGTTTCAGCGCTTTCACATCCTTTACCACTTAGCGTTATCTTAGGGACCTTAGCTGTGGGTCTGGGTTGTTTCCCTCTCGACGACGGAGCTTATCCCTCGCCGACTCACTCCCGAGGTATGGAGTCGTAGCATTCGGAGTTTGGTTGGGTTCAGTACCCCTTAAAGGGCCTTAGCCCATCCAGTGCTCTACCGCCACGACTTAACCCTCGAGGCTGTACCTATATACATTTCGGGGAGAACCAGCTATCACTGAGTTT
This sequence comes from uncultured Candidatus Sumerlaeota bacterium, assembly GCA_964428255.1. GTDB lineage: Bacteria > Sumerlaeota > Sumerlaeia > MWCT01 > JAGHBZ01 > CAYRXI01. The sequence goes on along the minus strand of CAYRXI010000101.1, from coordinate 9,581 downwards.
GATTAGCCTTTCACCCCTAACCACAGCTCATCCGAGGACTTTTCAACGTCCACCGGTTCGGGCCTCGACTCCGGGTTAACGGAGCTTCACCCTGGCCATGGTTAGATCACTCAGCTTCGGGTCTACTCCTGGCAACTTAAACGCCCGGTTAGGACTCGCTTTCGCTACGGTTTAGTCCCAGAGGGACTTAGCCTGGCTACCAAGAGTAACTCCCCGGCTCATTATGCAAAAGGCACGCCGTCATCCGTGTTCAGGCAATTCAGCCAGACGAATCTGACTGACTCGCCACGAACATAGGACTCCGACTGGTTGTAGGCATATGGTTTCAGGTTCTATTTCACTCCCCTATCAGGGGTTCTTTTCACCTTTCCCTCACGGTACTTAGTTCGCTATCGGTCGCTCGGGAGTATTTAGCCTTACCATGTGGTCATGGCAGATTCACACGGGATTCCACGTGCCCCGTGTTACTCGGGAGCAGACCCCAGAGAGAGCTGTCAACTTCGCTTACGGGACTATCACCCTCTATGGTTGGCCTTTTAAGAACCATTCAGCTCGTTGCAGCTTTTGTAACTCTCCGAGACAGTTACGACTGTCTCCGGACCTGTCCCACTACCCCGATAAGGCAACGCTCGTAAACTTTGCACCTTATCGGTTTAGGCTGTTCCCTTTTCGCTCGCCACTACTCGGGGAATCGCTGTTGCTTTCTTTTCCTCCGGGTACTGAGATGTTTCACTTCCCCGGGTTGGCTTCACACCGCCTATGGATTCAGCGGTGGATGTAGCGAGTTTATCGCTACGGGTTTTCCCATTCGGGTATTCCAGGATCGACGCCTGCTTGCGGCTCCCCTGGACTTATCGCAGCTTGCCACGCCCTTCATCGCCACCGAGCGCCAAGGCATCCACCATACGCCCTTTGTAGCTTAACGGCTCAATCCTCAGGTGTAGGATTAACGCTGGTCTCTTTGCAGACCCCTTTTAAATTTTCAAAGAGCGAATTTTAAATTTTACTTATACAACACAAATGCAAAATATCATCTTACAAAAATTGCCTTCTTAAAGTCAAGAGGGAAATGAAAAAAAATATTTTTTTAACTGAGAAAATTTAGCCTACAGGAGCGAGGAACAACTACAATAATAAACAAAATTATATTATAGTATTTCTACTAACCTGAAATCAAGAGAAAATTAACTTTACGGCAAAAAAAATAGCATTTTTTAGATGAGCTGGGAGATAAATTATCAAACAGCATAAAACTTGGGTGATTGAAGAAAATGGTGGAGGCAGTGGGATTTGAACCCACGACCCCTGCGCTGCCAGCGCAGTGCTCTCCCACTGAGCTATGCCCCCGTAGAAAAACAGAATTATCATCCTTCATTTTTTACATTGGAGTCAAATGTTAATTGCAGATTAAGTAAATAATTAGTTCAGATAAAAGACTGTTTCAGCTCATTTGATAGCAGGATGATGTATGTGATTGCAAAAGAAAACAGAGCTAATTTAAAATTGGTCAAGTTTACAAAATTAAAGATGGAGGTGGAACAATGCAAGTTCTGGTAATGTATTATTCAAGAACAGGCAACACCAAACAGCTGGCAGAAGCTATTGCCAGTGGTGTCAAAGAAGTAGAAGGAGTGGAATGTGTTCTCAAATCAGCCACTGAAGTTACAAAAGAGGATTTTCTCTCTGCAGATGGGATTATAGCAGGCTCACCGGTCTACTTCGGTACAATGGCAGCAGAGTTAAAATCCGTGTTTGATAAATTTGTTGGCACCCGCAAACAGATGGAGAATAAAGTGGGTGCTGCATTCGCCACCTCAGCCGATGCTTCAGGCGGGAAAGAGACCACTATTATGTCAATCCTGCAGGCGATGCTGATTTATGGAATGATTGTGTGTGGCGATCCCATCTCTGCCACCGGGCATTATGGGACATCCTGTGTAGGGGATCCCGATGAGCAGGTACGGCAGAATGCTATGAAATTGGGCAAACGTGTGGCTACGTTAGTGAAAAAGTTGAAAGGTTAAGGGAGAAATTTTTATTCCCCCCCCAATTATACGATGGCTAATAAAAAAAAGGAGAAATGATTTATATTTTTTCAATTTCTCTATTTATGATAAAGAAGAACGAAAAAACACATTAATCAACAATATAACAAGGGATTTGAGTTCAAGGGTAAGTAAAGTTGAAATAGCAGGCAGATTCTATAAGTTATGATAAAATTAGGAAATGCTATCTGGATTAAGTCAATTCTGCGTGCTTTACAGTACAGCAATTATCGGCTATTTTTCATAGGTCAGGGTATTTCCTTTATCGGCACGTGGATACAGCGCATTGCTATGGGCTGGTTGGTATATCGGTTGACCAATTCCAAGTTTTTACTGGGGCTGGTGGATTTCTCCAGTCAGATACCTTCATTTTTGCTCACTCCAGTAACAGGTGTAATAGCAGATAGATTTAATAGACGAAGGTTGATCATTATTACTCAGATACTGGCTATGCTGCAGGCTTTAATACTGGCTATTCTGGCACTAACCCATCTAATTTCCATCTCTCACATCATTATCTTAAGTGTTTTTTTAGGATTGGTGAATGCTCTGGACACTCCTCTGCGTCAATTGTTTTTTGCTGAACAGTTTAAGTTTTTTGGCTGTGATTCTGGCATTACTGGCAATGAAAGTTAAGCCCTATAGGCTGCAGACTCAAAATAGGCATTTTATACTCCATATCAAAGAAGGCTTCAGTTATGCTTTTGGCTTCTTGCCAATTCGTGCAGTATTGCTATTGGTTGGCTTGGTTAGTTTGATGGGCTTACCATATTTAGTGCTGATGCCTGTATTTGCACGCGATGTCCTGCGGGGTGGACCTCACA
>CAYRXI010000101.1:0-6702 GCA_964428255.1 uncultured Candidatus Sumerlaeota bacterium | reverse complement strand
GTGCAGTCGGGATGGGGGCATTTACTGCCAGTCTGGTGTGCGCTTCACGTAGAAATGTTTTGGACTTAGAACGAGTCATTGCGCTGGCTCCGGGAATTGCCGGGACTGCATTGATTGTGTTTTCGCTCTCACGCACTTTGTGGCTTTCACTGATAATGCTGGTAGTGGTCGGCTACCATTTTTTATCCCAGTTTGTTTCCAGTAATACTTTAATTCAGACAGTTGTTGATGAAGATAAGCGTGGTAGAGTGATGAGTCTATACACGATGGCGCTGGTAGGGATGTCGCCAATTGGCAGTTTGATCGCTGGTGTCATCGCCAGTAAAATTGGCGCTCCTAACACTCTTGCTCTGGGAGGCCTGAGTTGCATTCTGGGTTCGTTAATTTTTACCAGTAAATTAACGGATATTCATCGGCAGATTTATCCGAGATATATAGAATTGGGGGTCCTCACAAGCAAAGCCAAAAAGAAAGAATAAAAAATCTATGCATTACCAGGCTGGAACATCGCAGGTTTATACAAAATCCAGATGAAAGAAAAAGCCATAAAAAATAAATATAAACTATGGATGCAGTGGACATTCTTTCTCATACTGTTATTAGTGCTATATAGAACCTATGGCGTACCTATGGGGTTTGAAGCCGAGACAGGCAAAATTTACAACACACGCTGGACAAGTGGTGTGTCGCTGGGTGGTATTGGTTGTGGAAAGATAGAACTTCTCACAGATGGAGCGTTTGGGAATTTTACTATCAATAATAACTGGGATCGCCGAACCGGAATGGTGAAAGGAACTTTCTTTGCCATTCGGACAGACGACGGCAGAACCAAGTCAGCCAGAATCTTAAGACTTCCTCTGGAGAGAGCCATCCCGGAGGCAGAAGTTGAAAAAAAGCACCGACGCCTGTTAGGACTGCCTGCAGATACTGAGTATATTAATGTTCAACACATTCAACACACGGAATATTTTGGTGCTTTCCCTTTTGCGAGGATGAAATTTTTAGACGAAGATTTACCGGTAGAGGTGGAATTGTTAGCCTGGTCACCATTGATTCCCCATAACCTCAAGGATTCAAGCCTGCCAGTGGCTTTGTTCAGATTTGCCTTGATTAACACAACTGAGGAGCCAGTGGAAGTCACCTTATTGTTTTCGTGGCAAAATATTTTAGGATGGGGGGGGTATGGAAGTGTTCACTGGGAGAGTTACGAGGGGAATGTTCAATTTATAAAAAATACGTCGTCTCTCACGGGACTTCAGTTTATTACTGAGCAAAGATATGACAGTCAGCGACAAAATGTAGTAGGGGAGTATTATATTGGTACACCCAGACAGGTGGATGGAGTAGTGGAGTATTGTGAAATGTGGGATGCTGGTGGAAATGAAATCAGCTGGTGGGGGGAATTTGTCAACAGCGGCAGAATACCACGCAAGGTTGAGCAAAGCAGAGGAGAAGAATTTAAGCCAGCAGCTGCAATTACGGTGAAAAAGAGACTAACTCCTTATGAGAAAAAAGAGGTTTATTTTGTAGTATCTTGGTTTATGCCCAATTGTATAACGCAGTATGTTAAAAGAAGGCCCTTGAACGTTACTAAGGAAAATGATGCTGATACAAAAAAAGCACTGGATGAGGATTTGAATACTTACTGGTCAACGAAACGGCGGATGTTAGCTGGAGATGCGTTTATGGTTGACCTGGGAGAAATTAAGACAATTAACGCAATCATTCTCAACAATCACGGAGCTCCAAATGAATACCCCCGTGGATGCGAGCTTCTGGGCTCAGCTGATGGCGAACACTGGTTTCCCATAAAGAAAGTTTCGGCGAAGGAGGCATTACGATTACACCGCGATGATATATTGAGCATTGACTTTTCTACTGTCAGTACTCGCTATTTGAAAATCAATCAACTGACAACATTACCAGACTATGCCTGGAGAATTAGCGAGCTGAAAGTCTTTAATAAAAAGAAAAGAAAGATTGAAGAAATTAAACCAGTGTCTGCAACAGCATATCTGGTTAAAGAGTCAGAAGATATAGTTCTGGAAGACATTTCGCATTATTACACCAATTATTTTGAGACTGCAGTGGACATTGCAGAGTATGCATTTAAATATAAGGATGATCTACGGCGAAAAACCGAAGAGTGGCAGAACCTGGTCTGGAAGTCTAATCTGCCGTTCTGGCTGAAGCTCAAGCTAATAAACACGGCATTTGTAATGTTCAGTAATACTGTCTTTACCGGAGATGGGCGATTTAGTGTGCTGGAAAGTTTAGTCAGTATGGCGGGTGCACTGGGCACTTCGGACCAGAGAATGTCTGCTCATGCTTTTTGTGCAATGTTTTTTCCGGAACTTGACCAGAAAGAGCTGGAATTATTTGCAAAGTGTCAGATGCTCGTTGAACCTGTGGCAGATGGCAGGATACCGCACTTTACGGGCAATATAAACGAGATTGTTGGTAATCCCAATGTGAGAGGTGGAGTCCGTGACTGGCCAGATTTAAGCTGTTCCTGGGTTATGCAGGTGCTGAAATTTTACCACTGGACTAGCGATACGGGGTTTTTACAGCGACAATGGAGTCATATACAGCGAGCAATGGAGTGGCTGGAAGAAGCAGACAATGATGGCGATGGCATTCCTGAAGGTGGCAGCACTTTTGATTATGAGCATCCAAAACGTGGAGCCTTTTGTTATACTGCCAGCTGTTATTTGGGAGCCTTGAAGGCAGCCACCGCCATAGCTACAGCACTGGGGGATAAGAAGCAAGCTATCAGGTACCAACGGCGATTTAATCTGGCACAGAAAAATATGCTGAAACATCTATGGAATGGTAAATATTTTATAAAACTATATAACCCACTCACCGGAGAAAAAAGTCCTAATTGCTTTGTTGCCCAGCTTGCAGGAGATTGGCTGGCTCAGCTCTCAGGCTTGGGCGAAATTTTACCGCGGGAAAGGAAAAAGTCAGCAATAAAGGAGATTATTGAACGCAATGTAAAACCATTTTATCCAATACCGCCAATGGAAGTCACACCAGAAGGCAAAATCGCAGTGAATGCCTGTTATATTATCCAGCAAGAAACATATCTGGGAATGGAAGCCATTTATGCTGGCTACGTAAATGAAGGATTAGAAGTCATTAAAAGGGTTTATGACACAGTGTGGCTGAAAAATTACGATCCCTGGAGTCAGGCCCTATGGTATGATGTGCAGACTGCTGGACGGCAGGGATTGGTTTATTATATGACCAGTCCAGCAACCTGGCACGTCTTAAACGCAGTGGCAGGCATCACAGTTAATTTGCCAGAAGAAACTCTGTATATTAACCCTCAATTGCCGACAAACATAAATGAATGGCATATTCCAGTGTTTTTCCCCGGCTTCTGGCTCTGGTTAGATTATATACCACGGGAGAAAAAAATGCAGTTACAAGTTCTTAAGACTCATAGCGACAGGGAATTGTTTATTTCAAAGATTGTTCTTGGAGAAGATAATTTGCAAGTAAAATTGCCCGAGAAATTTAAAATTAAAGAGAAGACAACCCTTGACCTATCGCCTTATCTGGATAAGTTTACCCGAAAGAAAGATAAGTAAGTGAAAGATATTGTAAGGAGAATGGAACATTTATTTTGCTAATTTTTAATCCCAGAACTTGCAGTAAATGACTCACAATACGAAAATAACCTTATTGCGCATTTATGACATTTCAATAAATGAGAGGTTAAAATAAAATGTTCACCGAAAACATTCTGGAATTAATCGGTAATACTCCGCTAATTAAACTGAAAGGGGAGAATATATATGGCAAAGCCGAGTATTTGAATCCCGGAGGCAGTATTAAAGACCGCGTAGCACTGGCGATGATTGAAGGGGCAGAGCGTGCCGGGAAACTAAAACCCGGTGCTATCATTGTTGAACCTTCTTCAGGAAATACGGGTATTGGTGTGGCACTGGTAGGGCGCTTGAAAGGTTATCAAGTAAAGATAGTGATGCCAGCAGGTATGAGTGAGGAACGTAAAAAGTTAATCCGGGCACTGGGTGCTGAGCTCATCTTAACTCCAGATAAGGATGGAATTGGGGGCGCAGTAGAGCGGGTGAGACAGATGGCAAAAGAGGATCCGCGAATTTATGTGCCACAGCAGTTTGAGAATCCGGATAATCCACGTGTTCATTACGAAAAGACGGCTGTGGAACTGTGGGAGCAGTTGAAAGGGGATATTGCCTGTTTTGTCGCCGGGGTTGGAAGTGGTGGAACATTGCAAGGAATAGGTAAGTTTTTGAAAGAACGTAAACCCGGGGTGAAAATTGTAGCGGTTGAGCCCAAGAATGTTTCTGCTTTATTAGGGCACGAGCCAGGACTACATCAAATTCAGGGAATTGGCGATGGATTTATCCCGCCAATTTTAGATGTATCACTGGTAGATGAAGTGGTGGAAGTGAGTGACGAAGATGCAATAGAAACTACTCGCCAGTTGGGGTGTGATTATGGCTTACTGGTTGGCATATCTTCCGGCGCTAATGTCTGGGCAGCCCGACAACTGGCAAAGAAAATAAAAGGCAATATTGCCACCGTGCTTCCGGACCGTGCCGAGCGTTATTTCAGCACAGCTTTGTTGTAGCAACAAATAGTTAACGGGGCAAAAAAAATCAGTTTTTTAGTTAAAAAATCGGGATAACCATTTTAGATAAGACTAAACCTGCTTAAGACCAGTTGTTCCCGCCATTTTAAGAAATGATTCCTTCGGGATAGAAGCAGTAAGTAGTCAAAAGATAGTGTTTTTATTTTTGCAATGTAAAAAAATGGTTTGTTTAAGCGTTATATTTTATAGGTGAAAATATCAGGGATAATTTTGATATTCATCGTGTTTTTAATGACAAAATTAAACATTAGTGCTTTGAATGAACGAGATAATTATTTCGGAAAATGAGTTGCGTAAATTCTATGACGGTGATGAAGAGATATTTGAGGCAATTATCAGAGCTTATGCGGGAGAGATAATTGGCTATTGCACTTTATACTTACACAATCGGGTAAAGGCAGAAGATATAGCGCAAGAAGTTTTGCTAAAAGTTTATGAACAGCGAAAGACCTTTAGACGTAATGAAAATTTTAAAGCGTGGTTATTTACCATTGTGAGGAATACTTTGATTGATACACTACGGCGTGAACAAAGAGAAATACGGCTTTTCTCACAAGGGGATAATAATCAAAACTATTTCGAAAAGGTGCATAATTTAAGTCCGGTACAGATAAGACCGGATGCAAAGTTGGAAAAACAAGAGCTGCGAAAAATTTTGGATGAAGCACTAAGGCAACTTTCCCCGGATGAGGCAGAGATTATTATCCATCGCTATTTATTGCAACTAAGTATAAAAGAGATAACTTCAATATTACACATTCCGCAAGGGACTGTAGGTGTAAAAATTCAACGGGCTTTAAAAAAATTACATAAATATTTTAGCGAGAAAAATCTCACGTTTTATGATTTAGTATAAGACGAATGACTCAAGAGCAAAATAAAATAATAGAGGGAGAAATGAAAGAGTTTGAAACAAAATTCAGCCAATGGGCGCAACTCACCTGGTCTTCGCTTCAAACCGCACCATCTACAGATTTTGTGGAGCAGATTATGGGAAAAATCGCAATGCGGAAAAAGGCAGGGGTTACCCAGAAGAAATTTAACGTCTGGGAAGCCGTTCGGGCAAGTATATGGCGTCCAGTTCCGATTTTGACGATTTTCCTTATGGGGTTAGTCATAATTCTCCTGCGGGGAAATTTTGTTTCATCGGGAGCGCGCCTTGAGATTATTAAAAGTGATCTTCAGAGTAGTGTGATGGACAACTTCACAGAAATTGCCAGAGTGAAGAAATTCACCCTTTCTCCTGGAGAGTATGGCTTATTGCAATTACAATCAGACGGATTGCAAATTCTTTTAAGTGAGAGAAGCGAGGGAGAGTTGAGTCGGAAGAATACTTTGCAGCTGAGGCAAGGTGAACTCTGGGCATTTGCGGACCATCGGGCTAAAGGATTTTACATCAGGACACCACTCGCTATGGCAGTTATTACCGGTACAATTTTTGGAATTAACACCCAGCCCGGAATAGAAGAATTTCGCGTTACCAGGGGGCAGTTGACAATATATTGCGCGGGCAAAAAATATATGCTTTCAGCTGGAATGCGCGCAGAAGTTAAACAAACCGATAAGGGAAAGGTAGAAATATTTTTTAATTCAGACACAAGCGAGGCTCCGGAATGGGCGCGGAATCTTTATCTAAAATATCAGTTATATTATTTTTCGCGTTATTTCCCCTCAACTGCCAGAAATTAGTAAGGAAATGAACTGAAATCTTTTTGTTGGGGCATAAAATAGGGTAACAAAGGTGAAAAATAAGCAAAATGCATTTACTCTGATAGAGCTATTAGTAGTGGTCGCTATTATTTTAATTCTGGCGCTAATTGGATATGTAAATTTAGAAAATGCTATAATCAGGACTAAAGTAACAACTGCGAAAAATAATTTGCGAGTTGTATGTTCAGCTCTGGAAGCATTTCATCTTGACCACAATTATTATCCCATTCCTCAGGCTTCTTTTCCTGACGACCCCTTCGGAATCCTGGCAAGTGAACAATTGCGAGCATTGACCACACCCATAACTTACTGTTCTGGTGCGGCATTCAAAGACCCCTTTGGTCCGATTC
>CAYRXI010000100.1:8943-10960 GCA_964428255.1 uncultured Candidatus Sumerlaeota bacterium | reverse complement strand
ACAATACGGGTACTCCACTCCAGGTGTGTGGCACAGCGGGCGACAAACTGGTGGTGTTACAGCTGCCATTTGGTTCTTTTGTGGTAGACCAACCCCCAGCTGAGATAGTTATAAATGCTACCTTAAGTAATCTGGCGGATCTGGGCACACCGCTAAAATTGTATTCCCGAGCTGGCTTTCAGTTTGGTGCTGACCCTTTGAATAATCCTGCTATTGATCCTTCTATTGTAGAGCCTGCAGGTAACTGATAGCAGCACTTGGCAGGCAAGTATTATCACGCCAGGGTTATTAAAACTTACAAAAATTTATCATGGTCCCGAAGATGAAACCGCCACTGGACCTAATTCCCCCCGCCGATATACTATTAAGATAGACATTGCCAATGGGCAAACTGTCACCGATCTGGATGTCACAGATTCATTAGCCAGTAATCTGGCTTTTTTAAGTGTTATTTCAATTTCACCGCCAACAGGCAATATAATCGTAACTCCACCAGCAGGGGTACCAGCAAATCCCCCCGATAATAGGCTGGTCATTAACTACCCCTCAGTCACTGGAGGACCGGGTTCTGCTGATGCAACGGTAACCTTTGAATATTTTATACCACAATTTGATGCCAATAACAATTATGTTATTAATCCTCTTACAGGTGACGATGTTTTATCGGTAAACAATGCGGCAGCTATAGGTGACTGGACACCTATTGATACTCGAGACCCGGCTGCTACTGATAACACGGTGGCTGACCCTCCGGGGAACGAACACATTTTAATTGATAAATCAATTGCCATCCAGAAGTCGGTATCAGTGGTCAATGATGTAGGTAATAATGGACCATCCCCTGGCGATACAATTGAATATACACTAACATTTCAAATCTCTGATTATTTTGCATTTGATGACCTCATAACAACAGATGTTATTTCTGATGGGCAACGTTTTGACCATAATTTCCGCCCGACACTTTCAGTTACAGAGCATGGAGTTATTTCAACGGGACCAATGGCAATAGCAAATTTCAGCGTCATTCCCCATTACTCGCCTGGTGGCGTTCCTCCCATTGATGGAACAACATCTTTGGAGTTCCGTATTTCCGATGAACTTACCTCCCGGGGACTGGACGGTAAGTTATTAGGTAGCTGCGTTCCCGATGGTGGCACGGGTGGTCCACCACCTGATTGTGGACTTTACAATAATGGGGGCACAGTAGGAGTGATAAAATTCCGCACCCTTATTCAGGAGCATTATAGTGATGATTACCCTTCTGGTGATTCTTCGGTTGATCAGGGAGATATTCTAAATAATATAGTTACTATTGCTGGTAATTTGCTATCCATAGTCGACCTCTCGCCCAATGGCTATAATGAGGCTGATGGTAGCGCAGCAGGGGTTGTTATTGCTTGCGGGCAACTTCAAAAAAGTATTTATGCACTTAATGGCGATACCAATTTTAGTGTGCCAGTAAGAGTCAGACCGGGTGATACAGTAACCTATCGCATACGTTGTACCCATATCACCAGTGATTTTGAAAATTTGCAATATATTGATTATTTACCTTTGCCGGTATTTGATGCTACTGAAGTCACAGTATTTGATGATGTGGTAGATGCCAGCGTTCCACCTGCAGGTCATGCGAAGTTTGGTCCAGCAGAAACGTTTCGTGCGAAGTGTGGCAATCCCAATCCGCCTTGTGTTCCGACTCTTATCATAGATCCCACAGCCAATAGTATTACTTTTTATTTGGGACATTTTGATGACCCTTTGAGTTCACCCAGTGAGACTGACATTCTGTTTACAGTCACTGTAAGTAATGAGCCTTTTGCTGATAAGTTGTTTTTAACAAATCAGGTGCGCGGTCAGCTCACCACCACTTTCCTTGAAGCACTAACACAGGATGCAATCGTTCAGATTCAACTAACAGAACCAGTGCTTAACGTCAAGAAGGGGGTGGTGGCAACTGACCATCCAGCCCCACCAGCATTGTTTTCACCGCCAATTGTTGGTCCCGTTGGTGTAA
>CAYRXI010000100.1:0-8863 GCA_964428255.1 uncultured Candidatus Sumerlaeota bacterium | reverse complement strand
TGCATTGGTGACCTTTGCAATCGTCATTGAAAATATAGGGTCAGGACTGAATGGTGTCTTTGACGTGAAAATTAAGGACACATTGCCGCCGGGATTCCAGGTGCCAGCAGGCGGACTGAACTTGCAGGTACGAGATGGCACCGGGGCTTTAATCGCCTATACTTCAGTTAATCCCAGCGATGCTTTACCGCTATTCCAGAATGGCATTGAACTTATTGACCCCGGTCCAACAGTAAACCCGCCTGGTGCGCTGGATGATTATGATGAAACCAATGGCCGTAACATTGCCATCATTACGTACGATTTACAAGTGGCAACTACAGCAGAGCCGCGAGATATACTGACAAATACTGCCACATTGTTTAACTATGCAGGAGCCGAAGGTGGACCTGACCATACTTTTACCGATCTCACTGATGATGCCAGTGTAACAATTGCCTCACCTACAATGACTAAGAGTATTATTGCCACAGACCAGATATTTACTACAGGCAATAACGTTGCTGTAGGAGAAAAAGTGAAATACCGTGTGGTTGTAACCGTGCCTGAGGGCACTTCCTCCAACGTCTCTCTGGTAGATACGCTGGATAACGGGCTGGCAATAGTTACCCTGGATTCAATATCTGCTTCTGCAGGCTTAAGCACATCGCATCCAGGGGGCTTTCCCGGTGTGCTGGCAGATGCTACAATCTCCCCCAATCGGCGTGTTGTGTCTTTTCCCTTTGACACAGTAACTAATTCCGATACCAATGACAATACTGCAGAAACTATCACTATTGAATATACCGTAGTTGTGCAAAATGTAAGTGCAGTGTACAATGGTTCATTGCATAACAATCGTGCTGTTTGGAACTGGTCAAACGGTAATATATCGGCTTCAGCACCGAATGTCAGAGTTCGTGAACCTATTTTAAATATAGATAAGACGGCAAATCCTACCATTGGGGATGCTGGCGATACGATAACTTATACAATAGTTATCTCTCATCTACCATCCTCCACCACTGATGCCTTTGATATCTTTACTACCGATAGTTTAAATCCTTATGTACAGCTGATTGTTGGTTCAGTCACAGCAACCATGGGCACGATTACAAAAGGCAATAATCCAGGGGATACCAGTGTTGCGGTAAGTATAGACCATTTGCCGTTAGGAAATACGGCAATTATAACCTATAAAGCAATTCTCCAGAACAGCGTTGTACCTGGGGGCACCATCACCAATATAGCTAATATGGTCTGGGATACATTACCTGCCGACAAAGACCCCAATGAACGCATTTACACAGATAGCGATGAAGCAACAGTAACAGTGCAGAAACCACAGCTGCTAAAAGTTGTGTTTAGCACCACTGAACCAACAACGGGTAAGTTGCGATTTAACACTGCTATAGATGACTTGACCATTGGCGAGAAAGTAACATTTCGGATAGTTGCCACTTTACCAGAGGGAACTTCACCTAACGTAATTTTACGCGATACAGTGCCCTATTTGCCTGCTGGAGTATTGGAATTAACCAGTGCGACCATCGTAGCTGTTGGTGCTAACTTGACGCCTGCCAATCCTAATCCTTCAGCAGTAATTACTGATGTTCGTCTCCCACTGGGCATTAATGATACGGTAAGTTTTAATTTCGGTCAAATCTTTAACAATCCCGACAATGTAGTAAATGCTGATGACCAGATAGTAATGGATGTTGTGGCAGTGGTAGTAAATCTGCCGGCAAATACAAATGGTGATCGGCTGACTAATAGCAGTCGCATTGAATATGCACCAGGACAGAGTCAATCAGCAACTGCCGATATTGAAATTGTAGAGCCATTACTTAATATTAACAAAACAGTTGTGCCTTCCGTGGGAGATGCTGGAGATACAGTTACATACACTTTAAATATCACGCATCTGCCAGCTTCCAATGCTGATGCCTTTGACCTGATTATAACTGATGCTCTGGAGCCGCATCTACAATTAATCATTGGCTCTGTGACAGCTTCAAGCGGGATAATCACTGCAGGCAACAACTCTGGTGATACTACCGTGGCAGTGCAAATAGACCATCTACCATTGGGCAGTAGTGCTACTATTACTTATAAAGCGGTGCTGAAAAATGGTGTTACTCCTGGTTCGTCTATTACCAATACTGCCAATCTGAGCTGGGATACACTTCCAGCTGACAACGATCCCAATGAGCGTAAATATAATGACAGTGATTCAGCTACAGTTAGCATTAATACCCCGCCTGCAATTAATAAAGAGATTGTAAGCACTTCCGAGCCTTCCACTGGAAGCGGACAATTCAATAGTAATATTGTGGACTTAACCATTGGAGAGACAGTCACGTTCCGGATTACAGCAACACTCATTGAAGGTACATCGCCTGAGGTTATATTTACAGACACTTTGCCTTATACTAACGGCGTTTTGAGCGTGGTCTCCGCCAGCATAGTCTCTGTAGGAGCAAATCTGATACCAGCTAATCTTAATCCTCCGCCAGTAATTTCTGACCTGCATTCTGGCGATGGCATTAATGATACAGTGAGTTTTAACTTTGGACAGGTAGTTAATGTGCCAGATAATGTGGTCAATGGAGATGACCAGATAGTCATTGAAATAGTCGCGCAGGCAGTGAATGTCCCAGTCAATGCTTCGGGTGATCTTCTTACCAATTCAGCGGTGGTGCAATTTGCCCCGGGCTTAATTTGCTCGGATGTCGAGGATATTGAACTCGTGGAGCCCTTATTGAATATTACTAAAACGGGTAGTGCTAATACTGCAAATCCTGGTGACGTAATTACCTTCACAGTCCGCGTAGAACATACTCCCCAATCCACGGCTGATGCCTTTGATGTAGTCATAACTGACGTAATTCCAGCTGGCTTCAGCTTCAACGCGGGCTCACTTGTTGATACCGGAACTATACCGCCCAGCTATTTAGGTGAGGCTGGTGGCACTATTACCGCTATCTGGCATCAATTGCCATTAAATGGCGTTGGAGAATTCCAATTCCAGGTAACAGTTACTAACACGGTTACTCCCAATGAAATAGTCATTAATACTGCCACTCTGGAGTGGGATAGTCTCCCGGCAGATAACGACCCGAATGAGCGAAAAGGGAATGATTCAGATGACCATCAAGTGAGGATACTATCCGCTGATTTGGCTGTGGATAAATCAGTGGATAATCCAATTCCCAATGAAGGCGACACGATTGTATATACTGTAGTTTTGACTAATAATGGACCTGACCCGGCTACAGGTATTCAAATAGCTGACCTGTTGCCTGCTGGCGTAACCTTTGTCTCTTACACTGCCACATCACCTACAACCTATAACAATATCACTGGAATCTGGGACGTAGGAAATCTGGGAGTGGACGCCAGTGTTACTCTGACTATTACAGCCACAGTTGATGTTGGTACCGGAGGAACCATAATTACAAATACGGCGAGTGTAACAAAAGTGGACCAATTAGACCCTGAACATAACAATAATTCTAATAGTGCTGAGATAGATGTTCAATTGGCAGATTTAGGTATAGAGAAAAGAGTTTCTAATCCTCATCCGTATGGTGGGGAGTTAACGATCTATACTCTTGTATTAACTAATTATGGACCGGATCCTGCAACCAGTATAGAAGTCACTGATGTCATTCCAGCAGATTTAACTTTTATCTCATCTGTTACCAGTCAAGGCAATTATAATGCAGGCACAGGCATCTGGAATGTGGGTACACTGGAAACTAATACCTCAGCCACTTTGGTAATTACCGTTCGTGTTAATTATGAAAATTGTGGTGATGTCATTACTAACGTAGCGACAATCACCAGAACCCCTACAGCTGACCATAATCCTGCGAATAACTCGGATAGTGTGAATATAGAGGCGCAGTGCCATTGGTGCACCAAAGAGACTGCCCTAAAACATGTCGGTGAATTTATGGGTGAATGTAGTCGTCTACCGGATATTATTGTTGACTTGCGTTGCAACTCCAATACCATTGATCCTTCCAAGATAGGCACCAGCTTACCTGCTTCTTGTTCACTCCAGGCAGCAGTAGATTATATTAACGCAAATGGAGACCTGAATGGTGACGGTTACAGGTTTATTGGTGTTACCACGCAAAATCCGACAGATACATTCGGTCCCGGACAGTGCCTACCGACTGGAGCTGAGGGGCGTCCCCTGGGTGGGACTCCAGGAGTTGAGAATGTTGTTATTTCCAATACCAGTACTGAGCCACTATTTGTGTTTGGTTGCAGCGTGACGTTACTGGCTGAAAACCCGAGCTTGCCTGTCATCACCATCCAGAATAGCATTGGCAAAGTTGTTGTCCTGGATATTCATGTAAAGGGCAGTAATGTTGCTGGATATCTGATTCAGAATAATTCTGGGTACATAAATATTCATAACAGCCGCGCAGATAACAATGACATCGGGATATGGATAAAAGATGATAGCGTAGAAGTTGATGGTTCCCCCTCAGTGGGTGATAATCGCCTCGGAATCTTAATTGAGGGCAATAATAATGTTATAACTTCTGTTAACGGTATAAGTAATAATATTGAACACGGTATTTTGACTAAAGGTGATGGAAATAAAGTAGAAAAAAGTGATATTGGTGCTTCACGTCGTCCTAATGGAATTGGTATAGAGGTCAACGGTAATGGGAATATACTTAAAGAAAACAATATTCTCTACAACGCGGGAGCTGGCATTATTATTACAGGCAATAATAATTCTGTGCAAAAGCAAAGAGTGGAGAATAACAAAGGGATAGGCATTGTGGTGAGTGGCAATAGCAATATCCTAATTGAAAATCAACGGATTAACTACAATACAGGCGATGGTATTTACATAAGCGGTGATAATAACATATTAACAAAAAATAGTACTAATGATAACCTTGGTAATGGCATTAGTGCAATGATGGCAAATGGAGCTGAAAATAACAGATTTAAGGACAATGATGCCCGACGGAATGCCTTACAGGGGATTAAAGCTTGTGGACAAATTGACCTCGGCGGTAATACTGGCGAAGATAATGCAGTAAGCCCACAGGTAGATTTTATCTGTGCTACACCAACACCTACGCCTTCACCATCACCAACTCTAACACCAACACCTACGAAGACACCAACTCCCACGCCTACGCCAACAAAAACTCCTACGCCTACACGGACGCCAACACCTACACGAACTCCTACACCTATTCCTACTCCAACTAAACCAGCAAAATTCGTTGTCGTGGATACCAAACTGGCAGTATTTAAATATTCTGAAACAGGGATTTTGGTTAATAAATTCAATATCCCCTCAGCGAATGATCGTCCGGGTGGACTAGCTGTGGCTGATTCATTTATATATGTCCTTGATTTCAATGACAAGATGGTATACAAATACAACCTTTCAGGCACTTATCTTGGTGTCTCTAAGAAACTTCTGCTGGCAAATGGCGGTAATTTAAGTAACCCCTGTGGCTTGACTATTGATGGCGATGAACTCTGGGTAGCTGACCGGGGCAACAAACGCTTTCTTCGCTATTCTCTGACTGCTGCCTTTGCTGGTAGTGGTAATTTGAATGCCGTGCAAGAAATTCCCTTTACTGGCGAAAATGCTGGAGCTGATGGACTGGCTAATGATGCTATTTATCTATACGTTTTAGATAATGATGATAAGATTATTTATCGTTATCCGCGAACTGGTGGTGCAGGTGTTGCCTCCAGGGTTTTAAGAGAGAGCGGTGGGACTACGTTAGGTACAGCCACAGGTGCTGAACTGGAAGCGACAAAAATGTTCGTTGTTGATAGAGGCAAAGATAAGTTATATACCTACGATCTAACCAATTTATATGCTGGAACTGGCACAATAAATGCGCTGGCGGAGTTTACCCTAAATAGCGCCAATCTTGAAGCTCAGGGATTGGGCATTCTGCCTTAATCTTGTTTAAGTTAAGAGAGATACTCTTCTGCAACGGATAGAAAATTGTATTAGTTGGATTAAGTCTGCCTGCAGAATTAACTTGAGTTGTAACTGCCTTAGCTCAGGCAACACTAAATAAATTTATATATACCTAATGCCTCTATTAATCTTGCTAATTATACTGGCTCTTTTGATTTTTAAGTTAGAGATTTCTATGGTTTCGGTTAAGCCAGTGAGATGACATTTCTTTTTCGAAATTTTTATGTGTGCAATTAGTTGATGAATTAAGAGTAGAGTACATTTGGTGAGAGTCAAACTTAGGATGTCATCTGATTGGAGGATTTAAAGTTGTTTATGTTGTAATTCAAGCGTAATTGTCACTACGTTTTCACCGATGGTGGTATAATAGCTTACACTATAATCCTCCATCAGGAGTCGTTTCAGGTCGGGCAAGATTTTCTCGCGTAGAGCAGTTCTAATCAATTCTGTCAGTTGAGGATTGGTGATAAAGACTTTAAACTGCAAAGATAATGTGTCCGCACTTAGGAGCTTGCCCCGGACCAGGATTTTACTAATTGTTTTCCAGGGTAGCTCCTGCCACTCATCC
This sequence comes from uncultured Candidatus Sumerlaeota bacterium, assembly GCA_964428255.1. GTDB lineage: Bacteria > Sumerlaeota > Sumerlaeia > MWCT01 > JAGHBZ01 > CAYRXI01. The sequence goes on along the minus strand of CAYRXI010000100.1, from coordinate 2,336 downwards.
TGCGATAAAAACTCTATTATTATGTCGTGCCACCATTCGGAAGACTGAGACGCAGATGTTTGAGTTGCACGTGTGTGCCAGACATTTATCAATTTGCCCACCCAGTTATTGCTATTATCCACACAGCCGATTATAAGTTCATCGGTTAAAGGATCTCGCCTTACAGATTGAGCAAACTCTTGCAAAACTGCCGGAGCGTTAGTGTCTATCCTCCCACGTTTAGCCTTAATCGTTGATAGTGCACTATAATCATCAGTAATCAGCCAGCTATTTTTCAGAAAAAATTGATTTAGATTTCTGCTGATATTAGCTTGTTCCATTAAAGAGGCGGATAATTTCCGCATTGTCTTTGCAATTAAGAGTTTAAACAAAATTTGTGCCCGCCGAAAATTCACTACGCCGACAGTTGATAATGAATCCGGTCTCCCGCTATCCAGCAATAATAGATAAACTCGTGGATAAAAAAAGAAGTTTATAGCAGATTGCAAGCCTTCATAGTTTTTCTGTATCTGTTCATCACTTCCAGAAGTATGAGTTCTAAACAATTTCTGTGCCAGAGAACCAAGCGGTGGTGAGTTAAGGTTTAGATTCAGCACAAATGCCGCGCAGGTATTGGCAGTGAGAAATGCATCCAGTGGTGGTTCAGGGTGTGGGCGTAGAATTAAATAGGTACCTAATATTAAACCTAATAATGCAATTGTTATTATTATAAAAATTCCAAATATGCAGCTTAGTCTTTGTGACTTACAGATTTCCTGGCCATTAAAGCTCTCCCTAGTTCCAAGAGGGACTTTCTTTTTCCGTTTAAACATACTCTTACATATCACCAATGAATTATACTCAGGATATCAATTATTAAAATGTTGTACCTCACCGGCAAAGATGCAAACGATTTATGAGATGCCGCGATTCAAAATTTTATGCTATGTTGTAATTTCAATGACATCACCCAGCTGAGATTAAGTAATATTGAATCAATAACCAGAGTGCGAGAAATGTAACAACAAACAATAAGCCTAACCCCAGGAGGGAAGGTTTCTGGGTATATTTGGTTAAGTTTCTCAGGTAATTGGCAGTATTTGTTAAGATTTGAGAAATAAAATTTTGTACTGTTTGTTCCAATTTAACTAAGGGATGTTTACATAACCAGAGAAAATAACGTCCACCCATTCTGTAAAACCAATCCGTATCCAGAGTTATTGTTGCAGTTACTTTTAATTTATGCCGTAATAGTTTAAATGCAAATGCTGTCCACAAAAGTAAGACAATTGTCTCAATAATATGAGATCGAGTATAGGGATGATAATCAAATGGGTAGGGGAGTATATCATAAAGTAACCTTGGATAACAGCCAAAAAAAACGCATAAAAGAGATAGAAAGCCCATAGCTAAAAGCATATTTAATGGAAGCTCGTTTTCTGGTTTCTTTTTTTGAAAAGAAATAGCAGAAGAATTAGTAGTAATACCAAACCACGTAAAGTAAGGAAGTTTTAATCCCGTGGATAAAAATGTACCAACGGATGCCAGAAGCAATAAGAGATAAATAATACCGTTACTCAATTCTGCAGCAGCTGAGATGGTTATGGATTTGCTTATAAACCCATTAAACAAGGGCACTCCGGAAATAGAATAAGCACCAATCATATATAAGATAAGAGTCACTGGCAAAATTTTATACAAGCCTTGACCCTGTAAGTCACTTAGCTTTCTCTTGCCGGTTACATAAATAACCGCACCAGTCCCCATAAATAGTAAACCTTTATATAGTATGTGAGAGAAAGCATGTGCCACAGCTCCGTTAATTGCTAATTGAGTTCCGATACCAACACCACAGACCATATAGCCTACCTGGCTTACAATATGATAAGCGAGTAATCTGCGAATATCATTTTCTAACACGGCGAAGATCACACCATACATAGCCATAATGGCACCGAGCCAAATAAGGAGTTCTACACCCGGAAAAACTCTGGCAAGCACATAGACTGCACTCTTGGTGGTGTAGGCTGTGAGAAATACAGCCCCGGTTATAGTAGCTTCAGGATAGGAATCAGTCAGCCAGGCGTGAAGTGGCGGAACAGCCGCATTCAATATAAAGGCGACAAAAATCAAAGTTGATGAAACAGTAGGAAAACTTAAGGGGTTCACTAATAATGAATCGGTTTCTCCAAGCAGTATTACAATTCCAGCCAATAAACAACATCCACCAAAAAAATGTACCAAAATATATCTGATGCCTGCATTTAGTGAGCGTTTTTCCCGCTGGGTTATAATAAGGAAACATCCTCCAATCGCCATTATTTCCCAAAAAATGAATAAAGAAAAAAAGTCTCCCG
>CAYRXI010000099.1:9362-11085 GCA_964428255.1 uncultured Candidatus Sumerlaeota bacterium | reverse complement strand
AACAAATCTTCTGGGCTTACTATAGCGCCAGTTTGTAGCAGTGAACAAACCATCCTCCCCACGGAAGCGGATGGTAACCGGATGATAATTCACATAACCCTCCCAGAAAGAACGTTCTGAGCAAAAGAAACTGCTGGAAGGCCTCAAGAACACGGCAGGAGCAGTTCGGCTATTTGAACCATACTCTACTTTTACTGTTAGCTTGGTTGTGTCATTAATTCCCACCCTGGTGGAGGTATAAACGCTTTCAAAGTTTCCGTTACTATCTGTTTGTCCAGTAGCAACCAAGTTCGTTTCGTTTTCATAAACGCTAATGGTCAAGTTAGGTTGGGCAATACCCGTAACGCGAAGTTCTCCGGGACAAATCTCGCCATTGCCAGGCCAAGTAATAATTGGTTTTATGAATGGCACCTCTGTATCCACCGCATCCGAAATAGATAACGTTTGACTCGGAGAAAACTGATAATTGAGCTCCACCTGGTTGTGAGCAATGCTACCTAGTGGGATAGTATTGGAAGTGCCCAGCAGGCGAATCCAGCCAGCTGAACCCGGATGAAGCTGTTCAACGCATTGCCAGTTCAAGACATTACCAACCTGCGAAAATGTCAGCGCTGGAAATTGTTCTTGTTCTGTCAATACCAGCCCCTGGGGCCACTGGTCTACCAGCGAGTATTGGGTGATGGGTGGACTAGTGTCAATATCGCCACCATATTGATACAGAATAAAATATGTTTGTTCAAAGTGCCCACCCGTCTGAGAATCTCGTCCCACCTCCTTGGTGGAAACAGCATACTTATCCATCTGTACACCCTCACCTGACCACGGTATATAAAATGGCGATTCATCGGCGCCGATGTCAGGAGCAGAGCCCCGAGCTCTTACATCACCATCTATATCTTGAGTCACATCCATAAATATTCCGGCATCAATTGCCGCTGAGTCCTTACCGATATGATAACCATCTGTCTCAAAATCTGCTGGACCGTAAACTGGATTAACATTGCTTACTGTCCCCTGAATGTCGGTGTTGTTGCTATCCCATAGTGTTTTTTCCATTTAAACAGTTGGGTTGTATAGTGCGTCTCTTATAATTCCAATTGGGTGATTGGCAATAATATTATTCTTGAATTGACAATTACCCAAACGCACATAAATGGCGCTGCCATCACCACCACGATTGCTTGCAATAATGTTGTGAACAAAGAGGAGTGCATTTGCCGGGATATTTTTACTGCCGCCTATATAAATGGCGCTGGCGTTATAAGTTGCCGCTACATTATCAGTAATAACATTATTTTCTATGATACCTTCGGCTTTGTAGCCAGCAAATAATCCACCCGCATAGCCGGCATTATTGTACATAATCTTATTCCCTCTTATGATAGCGGGAATACGTGGCAGCGTGTCGGGAACCCGGAAGGCTATCCCCCCCACGACCTTGTTCATTGCAGGTGTTGTAGGTAATTTCATTGTCTGTCAAGACCACCGATGAGCCTATAGAGTACACCCCGCCACCTCCTAAATTGGCTTGATAGGCTATATTGTGACTAATGATATTGCGACGCAAGGTCGCTGTCGCAAGAAAAGTATTAACACCACCTCCGTTCCCGGTGTGGTCAACTCCCGCGCGGTTAGCTATAATTTGACTATCCTGAATTATGGCTGTGCCGCCTTCCAAACTCACACCGCCACCATACCACGCGGCAAGATTTCCCTGAATAGT
>CAYRXI010000099.1:6963-9352 GCA_964428255.1 uncultured Candidatus Sumerlaeota bacterium | reverse complement strand
ACCGGTAAGAGTAAGTTTGGCGGCTTTGGCATAAATCCCCCCCCATAGGAATAGTTGCCAGCGTTGCAGTTGGACACCGTAATATTACTGACAGCGACATCTGCTCCCTGGATATAGAGTCCGCCACCAGCGTCGTCACAAAATTGAGCCCACCGCCTTGTCCAGTTGCATTGCCGTTAATCAGCTGTAGCCCATCAATAATTACAGAAATTCTACCTCTAATTGCCATTGCTCGTCACTGATTCTTAGCGTCCAGTGTGGTGGGATATAATTGTGAATTCCACTCAAAAAAGTCAGGATTGTAGCCTCCATGAAGAACCATATTTTTGCCAATGTAGGCAACCTGTGTCAGCCCTTGGGTAGTAGTGATGTCGCTGTATACACCTGTCGCAATGCGGATTTCATCACCATAAGCATTAATTGCTTCCTGAATGGTTGGATAATCAGTCGGGACATAAATAACTTTGGGAAAAACAAACCAAGGGTGAAAATAACAACGATAAAAAAATTCCGTGTACGAGTTTGTTGCTTTTAAATTTCTCTCCTCCTTAGATTTAAGTTTTTCCCTTGAAAAAATAATAAAAACTTTTCCTGTTTTACCTAATTAAATCTCAATGTCAAGGAAAACGTAGGTGATCATTAAATAAGGAACGAAAAAAAGAGAAAAGCCTTCGCTTTCCCTTATAAAATCAGGGTGTTCTTTATTTTTTATGTTGAGGAAAGCGAAGGCGAAAAATTTTTCCCATCAACCTAAAATAAAGTTTGAGTTTGTCTTTTAGAGTTTAATATTTCACGAAATAGGTGAGTAAGTTTTAATCGGATATTTTACGATTTGGGACTGAGGAAATTAATTCGTAAGCGATTGAAGAAGAAATTAGGCCGTCTTGGCTTATAGTGAGGGGTATATTATAACTTCATTGCCGGCGAGTTTTCTGAGTGGAGGCGCAGGCTATGTTGGTTTAGATAGTCTGTGTCTTACTCGGAGATACCGGCAAGCGGTAGGACTGGAGTGATTGGCTCATCCTTCTATGTTAATTGAGTTTTTAAATTTATTTATGCTACCGAGTTAATGGTGTTAATGAACTATAGGCGTAAGCGGTAATGTTTTAGGATCAAGCGCTTTTCACTGCTTCAGTTTCTCTACAAGGTATGGTTAAATTGTTTTGTAGAACTAACGTTGTTAGAGGTAACTGGAGTGCACGTTTAAAGTGTTGGAGAGAAGAAATTCATTTGGCAACTGCAGTCTGTAGTGTTTAGATTTTTAAAGTGATCTGTTCCTGGCGAATAGTTGGGGCAACCTGGTGCCTACGACCAGGATGGAGAATTTGCCGAGTTGGTAAGGCCATTTATAAAGGAACATAAAAAGGATAAGGTGCATTTTATTATGAACTCGGCGTATTATCAGCACAAATTAATCAGAAGTAGTGCTGAAGAAGGATGATTTTACGACACCCTGTTAGAAAGAATGGCTGGCGAAATACCTACCAGGCAATGTTATAGTATTGGGATGAAACTGGTGTGATTCAGCGGGGGATGAAGTTTTATTATTAAATCCGGGTGGAGCACATGAGCAGTGCTATATCGTCATGCGCTATCTCCCCAAGGAGGAATGTTCTTCTGAAAGATTTGTTATTCTAATAATATTTTGTTCTCATCAATCGCCAGGACCTTTAAGTCAGAGATTTATAATAACACACGCACTAATGCGAGATGAGAAGAATAAGCAGAAAGATTCTCTGAGTGACCTCAAACTACATCATTCACCGATTCAGTCGCTTACCGCTCATCTCACCTACTTTACCATAGGTGTGCGGTAAGATAATTTGCTGGTGGGAATTAAACACAGGTATTTGCCGGCAGAAAGTAATCAGCAATGCCCACATACTATCTACATTCTTGAGATTCCACAAGCGCAATCAAGTATTCACAGGCGGTAATCGTCCGGGAGAAGACAGATTTAATATTGTCATTATTGCGAGAATATCTGCTCAAAATGAGTCTACTACCTACTTGTTGCTACTCCTCACGCTGTTGAAGTTAGATTGGGGGCTTTCTTTAAACTCTTCGGCAATTTCACGAGGAGAAAACTATCTTGTAATTGTCAAATTTGGTCAAAAAAGCTATTTTTCGTCTCTCTGACTTAAAAAAGATCAGCATTCGCTTTCTAAAACTTCAAAGAACAATTTGATTTCCTGCAATTTTTGCGAAAATCCAAAATTATCTAATAATCAAAGTAATTTTATCAGTATTTCAATTATTGTTGTTTGGCTAAATCTATAACCTTGCCAGTTTTCCGTTTGGGCACTATTTTTAATTTTCCAGCTGCTATTTCTTTCATTACAATGTTATTCAAATCCTCGGTCGCTTCAGTTGGAACTAACGGTTTGTC
>CAYRXI010000099.1:0-6909 GCA_964428255.1 uncultured Candidatus Sumerlaeota bacterium | reverse complement strand
TATACGCTTTGCTGTTACATTGACAAGCAGATATTTCCCATCACCAGAGTTGTAAATCTCAGCAAGATTTTTTTCCATCTTTCACTTCACCCCGTTTTGAAGTAATTTGGGCAACCAGGTGTTATTTTTTTGCTTCGTCTTGCACCTCATATTCAGCATCCACGACATCACCTTCTCCGGCAGTAGATTCGCGCTTTTGTCCGGTAGCTGTGCCTGCAGTGGTGCTTCCAGAACTGGCTCTACCTGCTGCTTGCTTATACAGGATTTCAGAAATTTTATGCGTTGCCCGGGTTAAATTTTCAATACCACGTTTTATGTCATCTATGGAGTCGTGTTCAAGTGTTTTCTTCAAATTTTCAATTGCCGATTCAATCTCTTGTCGGTCAGTCGCGCTAATTTTGTCTTTATGCTCCTGCAGTGTTCGCTCTACGGTATAGATTAAAGTGTCTGCTTCATTGCGTGCAACTGCCAGTTCACGTTTACGGCGGTCTTCCTCACTATGTCGTTCAGCATCTTTAATCATTCGTTCAATTTCCTCTTTAGGTAGCTGACTGGCAGATTCTATGCGAATGCTCTGTTCTTTTCCAGTGCCCAGGTCTTTAGCTGACACATGCAGGATACCATCAGCATCAATATCAAAAGTTACTTCAATTTGCGGGATTCCACGCGGTGCTGGTGGAATGCCTACGAGGTCAAAACGTCCGATGGTACGGTTATCAGCAGCCATTGGTCGTTCACCCTGTAATACATGAATGCTCACTGCAGTCTGATTGTCAGCAGCGGTTGAGAAAAGTTCGCTCTTCCGGCACGGAATAGTAGTGTTGCGTTCAATTAACTTGGTGAAGACACCACCCAGGGTTTCAATACCCAGGCTGAGCGGCGTAATATCAAGCAACAAGACATCGCTTACTTCACCGGCAAGTACTGCACCCTGAATAGCAGCGCCAACCGCCACTACTTCGTCAGGGTTAACACCTTTGCACGGCTCTTTTTTGAAGATGTCACGGACAATCTGCTGTACCAGAGGTATACGAGTAACGCCTCCAACCAGCACTACTTCATTAATATCCTCGGGTCTCAACTTTGCGTCTTCCAGGGCTTGATAAACAGGTTTAACAGAGCGTTCAACAATAGGACGCATAATCTTTTCTAATTGAGCACGTGTCAGCGTAACATTAAGATGCTTGGGTCCACTGGCGTCGGCACTGATAAACGGTAGGTTGATCTGCGTTTCCAGCATAGAGGACAATTCGCATTTTGCTTTTTCTGCCGCTTCCTTAAGACGCTGTAGTGCCATTTTGTCCTGACGCAGGTCAATGCCGGTTTCTTTTTTGAAGTTAGTTACCAGCCAGTCAATAATGGCTTCATCTATGTCATCGCCACCTAAATGAGTATCACCATTCGTGGATTTTACTTCAAACACTCCATCACCAATTTCCAGAATGGAGATATCAAATGTACCACCACCAAAGTCGTATACTGCAATCTTTTCATCCTTCTTCTTCTCCAGCCCGTAAGCCAGTGCAGAAGCAGTTGGCTCATTAATGATGCGGAGCACCTCAAGTCCGGCAATTATTCCGGCTTCCTTGGTTGCCTGTCGCTGTGCGTCGTTAAAATAAGCTGGAACAGTAATTACAGCCTTTTTCACTTTCTGTCCCAGATAATCTTCAGCGGTCTGCTTCATTTTCATCAAAATACGCGCTGAGATTTCCTGCGGCATATACTCTTTATCGCCAACTTTTACCACCGCATCATTGTTCTTTCCACGAATTACTTTGTACGGCACGCGCTTTATTTCCTCAAGAACTTCATCATACTTTCTACCCATAAATCGCTTGATGGAGTATATTGTGTTTTCCGGGTTGGTGATGGCTTGACGCTTGGCAACCTGACCTACAAGAACTTCACCACTCTTGGTGAAAGCCACAACACTTGGAGTAGTGCGCATTCCCTCTTGATTGGGAATTACGATTGGCTCACCACTCTCTACCACGGCAACACAGGAATTGGTGGTCCCCAAATCTATTCCAATTACTTTTTCTCTTTTATTTGCCATGTTGTTTGCCTCCTTTTTGTTGCTTGTTGCTCACAGCCTCGCTGACTACAAGGCTGTCAGCAACAACCAACAGAATTTTTTAGAGTAGGAGAGCCGGAGGTATTGAAACTCCAGCTCCCCTGCAACCTTCTACTTTACTGGCTTAATACATTCCGCCTCCATGATGGCCTGGCATCTTTTCCTCTTTCTCTTCCTTAATTTCGGTGATCAGACACTCAGTGGTTATTAACAAACCAGATACACTGGCAGCGTTCTGCAGGGCAATTCTCGTCACCTTTGTCGGGTCAATAATGCCACTCTTTAGCAGGTCTTCATAGGTCATTGTTTCTGCATTGAATCCAAAATTCTTGTCCTTGGATTCACGGATTTTTTCAACCACAATTGACCCTTCCAGACCAGCATTGTTGGCAATCCATCTGGCTGGTTGCTCCAGTGCTTTTCTGACAATCTCAACACCTATCTGTTCATCGCCTTCAAGTTTCAGATTATCCAGCGCTTTGGCTGCACGAATTAAAGCCACTCCACCACCGGGAACTATTCCCTCTTCCACAGCAGCACGAGTGGCATGGAGTGCGTCTTCAACACGTGCCTTCTTCTCCTTCATTTCTACTTCAGTAGCAGCTCCAACTTTGATTATAGCAACACCACCAGCCAGCTTTGCCAGCCGTTCCTGCAATTTTTCCTTATCGTAATCGGAAGTGCTTTCTTCAATCTGACGCTTGATTTGTTTGATTCTACCCTGGATAGCTTCCTTGGTACCGGCGCCCTCAATTATGGTAGTGCTTTCACGTTCTACACGCACTTTCTTGGCTCTACCTAAGTCCTCTATGCGGGTATTCTCCAGTTTGAAGCCAGCTTCCTCACTAATCAACTTACCACCGGTGAGAATAGCAATATCTTCCAGCATAGCTTTACGGCGATCTCCGAAGCCGGGCGCTTTCACGGCACAGCAGGGCAGGGTACCACGCAAACGGTTCACAACCAGGGTAGCCAGTGCCTCGCCTTCTATATCTTCTGCAATCAACAATAACGGTCTGCCAACTTGCACCACCTTTTCCAGGACTGGTAGCAGGTCCTTCATTGAGGAGATTTTCTTATCATGTATTAAGATTAAGGGGTCTTCTAACTCAGCTATCATTTTCTCGGGATCGGTCACGAAATAAGGGGATAGATAACCTTTATCAAATTGCATACCTTCAACAACATCCAGTTTGGTCTCAATTCCTTTAGCCTCTTCAACAGTAATGACACCATCCTTTCCAACCTTATCCATTGCATCAGCAATTAATTTACCAATAACGTGGTCGTTATTGGCTGAAATAGCTGCAACTTGAGCAATCCGCTCGTGCTCCCTCGTCTCCATACTCATCTTTTTAAGTTCTTCCACTACCTTTTCCACTGCTTTTTCAATCCCGCGTTTTAAAGCCATAGGATTGGCACCAGCTGCTACGTTTTTCATTCCTTCACGGCAAATAGCCTCAGCCAGGATGGTAGCAGTGGTTGTACCATCACCAGCAATGTCTGAAGTTTTGCTGGCAACTTCACGCACCATTTGTGCCCCCATATTCTCATAGGGGTCTTCCAGCTCTATTTCTTTGGCAACAGTCACACCATCCTTCGTAATTTGAGGGGCACCAAACTTCTTGTCCAGTACCACATTTCTACCACGAGGACCAAGAGTAATTTTTACGGCGTTGGCTAATTTCTCAACACCCCGTAAAACTGCCGTTCTTGCCTCTTCTGAATACAACAGTTGTTTTGCCATTTTACTACTCACCCTCCTTTTCTTGATTTAGTTTAACTAATAATTGCGAGAATATCGCTTTCATGCATAATCAAATACTCTTCACCGTCAATCTTAATATCGGTGCCAGAGTATTTGCCAAACAAAATTTCATCGCCGACCTTGACTTCCATCGGCATTCGTTTGCCATCATCAGAGAGTCTTCCGGGCCCGACCGCAATCACTTTGCCGCGCTGTGGCTTTTCTTTTGCTGTATCCGGGATAATAATCCCACCTGCAGATTTTTGTTCTTCCTCTTCTATCCGTTTTACCACAACACGATCACCAAGTGGTTTTACTGCCATTGGCATTCCCTCCTTTCATAAAATTTTAACTTTTGCAAATTTTATTAAGCAAAGTATATACCATTATGAACTGATGAAAAATATTGTATAACTATAACATATTCAGTCTTTTTTATTATGTTGACATCAATTAATTAAGGTTTTTCTTTAAAATAAATGTATATTTTTTATACAGTTTTAATTTGTTCATGGTTTTTTTGTGTCAAATTTATACTATTAGGTTTAGCAAAATAAGGCTATTCAAAGTTCGCGCTAATTATTAAAACCTGTATTTGAATTGTGGTAAAAAAATAACGGCGTTAAAATCTGGAACTTAATGAATGCATCGTATTTCAGGAAAAAAAATAAAGGGAAACAAAATTTAGGTGGGCTGGTTTTATCCAGACTCGTTCAATGTTTTTGGTTTTCTAATCTCTTGGTTATTGTTAATTATACTTTTATAAAGATTTTTTTCTTATAAAGTATCCACATAATTCCACACCAGACTACGACGTAAGTTAAGCCCCACATTGCCGATGAGACATAATGCCCCATAATGTCAGGTATCCAGCTTTTATAAAGCGTATTATATAAATAAGTTTTTAGGGCAATTTTGGTGCCACTTGCATACGGTACTTTAATTAGTACAGTCAATGTTGCTGTTAAACTGACGGCAAAATAAGCTGCGATGGCATTTGTGCCATAGACAATAAATGGCTTTGCCCAGGCGCGATATCCTTTGATATCAATCAGCCAGTAACAGGTTCCCAGACAAAAAAGAGCCAGAGAAGTGGTGATCAGGACGTATGATGAAGTCCAGATATGTTTATTAAACGGGATATCATACTTCCAGATATGTGCGACAATAAATAGGAGTGTCCCGACCACAGCCATCCCTGCCACCTTCTCATACTTAGAAGTATCATTGCGCCGCAGCCAGTGACCACACAGGACCCCAGCCAGAGTAGAGCCGATTGCCGGGATTGTGCTGAGTAAGCCTTCCGGTTCATGCCACATATTTAGTTTCTCGTTATAAGTATAATTAAAGCCATCTAAAATTTTGGTATCAATATAGTTTGCCAGGTTGTAGTATTGTTCTAAATTGCCTGCTCCAACTCCCGGGACGGGAATAAATTTCATGGCGAAGTAATAAATGGCTAATAGCCACACAAACCAGGCAAGATGAGCACGAATTCCCCCGTATAACATAATGATGGAGGCAAAGAAATAGCATAAACCAATCCGCTGAAGCACACCCATCAGACGAAAGTGATGTAAATAAGCGGGCCAGGCTACCAGCATTAGTATGACCCCCAGAAGGAATAAGATAACACTGCGTCTTATGATATGTCCCCAGAGCGAAGCTTTATCTGGCTGTTCCAGACGTTTAGCAAAACTGAACGGCATTGCCACTCCCATAATAAAGAGAAAGAATGGAAAGATTAAATCTGTGGCTGTACAGCCGTGCCATTTGGCATGTGCAAGCGGTGGCCAAACATTTTGCCAGTCACCAGCATTGTTTACCAGAAACATTGCTGCAATGGTTAAGCCACGAAATGCATCCAGAGAGAGTAACCTGCCTGGTTTTACCGGCTCAATTGTTGTTGCCATAATTACCCCCTTATAATTTAAAGTTTGGTATTATTATACCGTTACTTTATTAGCAAAGTTAAAAGTGTAGCGTCAACGTGACGACAGATATTTGCGAGGAATAATTTCTTTTTGAGATTTGTTTATCCAGTATAGTCTAATCACACTATTGCCCACTTTATTAAAATATTTTATCAGTATTTTATGTTTCCCCTTTTTCAAGTTACATTCTCCTAATTTAGATAAAGCGAGATGCACTCCAGCATTGTCTATTATTAATTCATTATTAATGTACAGCTGTGAGCCATCATCAGATTCCAGTATAAAAGTATACAATCCATTTTCCGGGATAATTAAGTAGCCTTTCCATTCTACACTAAATGGTGGTAGTAAGGGTTGTTTTTTATAGCCCCAGGGAAAATCAATTTCTCTATCATGACGGATAAAAACTGGATTGCCCTCCCAGTTCTCACCTTCATAATAATATCCTATTAAGCCTGAATGATATGGATTAATCAATACTTTATACTGGTAATGATGAAAATAATAGGGGAGCAAAATAACTATCCCCAGGATGAGACTAATAGAACCAAGCAAGAATTTCCTGACTTGTGGCTGGATTAAATGAAAACGGACCCAGTTTGTGGCTAATCCCCACGCTAAAATTAGCCAGAGTATAGCCAGAGGAAGTAGACTCAGAGTTCCCTGTAATCCCAGCAATTTGCCCGGATTAAACGCCACGGAATTTTTGGTGATAAATATATTGTTGAATGTCCCGTATTGATTCACAGCCAGTTCACCCTTTACGAAGCGGGGAATTGCATACTGGAACATTGGATTATTTTCAAATCCCAGAACTGGATTGACTGCGGTAGCAATGAGCATAAATATGAACGAAGGGAGCAGTAGAATAAGAAAAAGCGGTTTTATTTTTTGAAAGACCGGGCTCAGTAGAATCATTGCAAAGGGAATCATCGGTATCAGATGTCTGGGACCGGTAGTTCCCCCCCCTCCCCAAGACGTCATTGTGTCTCCATAAGATGCGTTAAAGCAAAAATGGGCAATAATTATTGCTATAATTAACAGCAATTCTGCGCGATATCTTTTGTTTTGCCAGACAAGTAGCACCCCAGGGAAAATGGCGAGTAAAACTGGATTATAAAAGAAGAGCCCACGCTGGGGGGGGAATGCCAGCT
>CAYRXI010000098.1:9096-11173 GCA_964428255.1 uncultured Candidatus Sumerlaeota bacterium | reverse complement strand
TGTTAACCAACGACGTTTTGCTTATGAACAAATATTAACTTTGCAACAAAGCAAATTTTGATTACTAAAAATAGTACCAGTAAGACAGCCTGCATTTATTACAGCTACTTTTCCATATCCTAATCTCCTACCTAAGTTCCTAATAATGTTATTACAGGAAATATGGAAAGAAAAACGACGCAAAGAATTAATTAAAGAAAAAATCATAGAGCCCAAATAAGTTTTGGGTATGACATCTCTCTCAGCAGATTCAATCACCATCTCCGCTAATGCCCACAATGGAAGCTCAACTGATGAATGGGGATCAAATTTACCAGTTGTTTTATCAAACCAAGCTAAGCGAACATAATCTTCATCTGTAGCCCAAGTGGAATGTCCCCATTGGATCATACCACCATAACGAGTTTTGATCTCTTCATTCACTTTCATCTTTTATTCTCCTGAAATAAATTATAATAAAATACCTTTACGCAATAATTATTCTTTTAATACAGGGAAAAAAAGATAAATTGGGGTCTTCTAAAAAAGGGATAACTCCATAGCAGGTTTAGAATGAATGAATGGAAAAAAATATATCGTTTATTGGACTAGAATAAAATAAATCTTATATCTTGAATAGAACTCATCTTAGCTCCAAATTGACAATCGTCGAAATATTAAATCTGGCTTATTTGTGTCAAGTGAGAAAAATGTTTTTTTTAAACAATTTTCATAGGTTATAAAATCACTTTTTAAAGTAATGTGTGAAAGGCCGCTTGTTTAATACAGGTTTTACTTTTGCTTTCTCAGGCAAAGTATTACTACCTCTATTTTTAAGTGAGAGAGGCTTTGTGAATCACTGAATAACGAATTGCTTACGTACTCCAAAGAAACAAAAAAAATTATTAGTGAGATTGTAGCAAACAATATCTTTAAAATTTTATTGTTTTAGAAACTGCGTAACGCTGACCAGAACTGTTTGGTAATAAGATATTCTCATCCTTATGTGAAAACTTGCTTGTTAAAGTAGGGAATTGATTAATTATTAAAAGTTGGTTAAAAGGAGCTGCTTGGTCGGACGGGTCAGCCACTATAATACTTATGGAGTTAAGCTGAAGGAGATAAGACGGATATGTTGAAGTTGAGCGGTGCCGCCAGTGGCAGAAAAGTTAATGGTGAAAGATTGTATGGTGGAGTGGTTTCCGAGAGGAACATTGCGAGTGGCGAGTTTGCCACCAACGTCGTTAAATAACAGATATTCACAGGGTACATCTGGCTGCGTAGTGGTCTGTAAAAATACTTTGCCTGATTCTTCGTTGCTGAGCTGATACGAGAGAGAGAGTAGTAGCCAGCCGGCTGCAATGTCCAGAGGCGGACTGGCAATTGTTAAGTTGTCACCGGTGATTTCAAGAAGTGGACTTTCCAGGGTGGCTGTGTCTATTAGTCTGTGCTGGAGTCCGGGAGCAAAGCGCCAATTGGCTATAATCTGTGCTGGAGTCCATTCCAGTCGGACAATCTTTTCCACCGCGTATAAGTTTATTGTATAGTCAGGTTTAATAATCAGGGCAAACGTGTTATTCTCAGCCTGTTCTGGTTTAAAATAGATATTCAAATCCCAGGCAGGATCTCCCAGAACCCACAGGGCAATGTGTAGTGAATCTAAAGGGTGTAAAATCCGTTGCACCGGAGGCGAAACTTCGCTGAGTAATGCCACTGAGAAGCGAGGTTGTGTTGCGGCTAATTTTTTTATGATCTTTAAGGACCTCTGCACAACATACTTCTCACGCTCTGAAGCCAGCCACCAATAAAAACTGTGCTTGAAACTGAGAAAAGTATATATGCCGACGACAAGGCTGAGACCATAAACCAGAATTTTTTTACCCCGTGCTTGAGCCACACTAATAATTTCTTCGTCCGTGGCGTTGGTATGTCTCGGCTTAAAAAATGTGCTACTGCACCGAAGTAATATTTCTCTCAACAAAAAGACCCAGAAGATAATCCAGCCACTTGCAGGTAAATACAGCAAGCGTTGCCCATCTGTTAGACTAACAGAAAATCCCAGCGTCGGCGCGATGGAAAAAAAGACCATTAAGAGAGC
>CAYRXI010000098.1:0-9086 GCA_964428255.1 uncultured Candidatus Sumerlaeota bacterium | reverse complement strand
AACAATAAAGGTTTCCAGCAGTAACGTCCGAAAAACATAAGTAAGATGACAGGTAATAAAAATTGAAGAGAAAAGGAGAACAGAGAAAAAGTAAAATTGCTGGTACGCCAAGGTGTATATAAAAAAGTTAGAAAAGAGCCATAGGTTTGTGTAAAATTCTGCCAGGTTAGAATCCGTGAAAAATTTAAGGGCGGGAGTATTTGATGGCGATATACAAGATAAAATATACCCAACAGCAAAAAAAAGACTGAGAACAGCACTTTAACCTGAAAGTTTTTCATCCGGGGTAAATACAACAGCCATAAAGTTAGAATGGAGATTGGAATTGCGGCTATTGCCGTTTCCTTTGATAACAATGCAAGAAGACAAAACAATAATGCCAACACTCCGTATTTCAGCTTACCCAGTTGGCAAAACTTGAGCAGGCAGAGCATTGTTGCCATAACGAAACTGCTAACGATAACATCCGTACGCCCACTGACCCAGTAAACCGCCTGATGATGCAAGGGGAAAATCCCAAATAACAACGCTGTTAGAAAGCTAAATTTCCTCTCAGCTTTTTTCCAAAACAATAGATGGCAAATCTGGTAAAGCAAAATCACATTCAGCAAATGAAACAATAAATTGGTGAGATGAAAACCACTGGCATTGTATCCATACAAAGCTTTGTCCAGCACAATTGATAGCCGAATTAAGGGACGGAAGAAATTGCCGGGAGATTGTGTCCCGCTGAACCAATCGCCATAAAAAGTTTGCCACCACCTGGCGTTAATTGGTGTCAGGAGATGACCCCAGTCGTCTGCGTGAAAATAGCAAAGTAATGATAATGAAAAGGGCAAAAATACAAAGATTACCGTTGACAATATACCCCAGAAATTTTTATCTTGAGCAGAAGTCATCACCTTTAAGTAATATCACAGATAACACCTAAATTGCCAGAACCTCACTTCCAAATCAATACCAAAACAAACCACCAAAGAAAGGGATTACCTTTTATAAGTGGCTAATCATCCATATTTCTCACGCCTGTTAAAATATATACCTCGCAACAAATGGAGAATACACTTGATTATAAATGCCATTTCCAGATATTTTTTTGCCGTTTTGTTTTTTTGCTAATTTCACCATTTGGTTAAAGAAAGGGAATGTAAGATGGGTGAAGGTTTTATCATCGGACTGGTATTAGGTTTAAGTGTTGTTGGTTTAATCACCGCGTATTTGCTGGCGCAATGGGTTTTAAGGAAAGATGTCGGTAGCGAAGCAATGCAAAAAATATCTAACGCTATCAAAGAAGGAGCAGAAGCATTTCTCCGAAGGCAATTCAGAACTATTATCATCCTGGCACTTGTGTTTGCAGCGCTGTTATTTATTGGCTACGGAATCATCCGCGAGCACAAGGAGTTTGATCCGGTGGATACTTCACTGGGATTAGCATTCTGGATTACGTTATCGTTTGTTCTGGGCGCGCTCTGTTCACTGATTGCTGGCTACATCGGAATGTGGGTCAGTATCAGGAGTAATATCCGCACAGCAGTTGGAGCAATGAAAAACATTAATGAGGCGTTGCAAATTGCGTTGCGTGGCGGTGCAGTATCCGGGTTGATGGTAGTAGCGATGAGTCTGCTTGGCGTTGGTGGATTATATACGCTGGTTGAACTCACAACTAATGTGGAAGCTACGAGAATCCCGTTTTTGATTGTGGGTTATGGCTTTGGTGCATCGTTCGTAGCGTTATTTGCCCAGTTAGGAGGCGGAATTTACACCAAGGCAGCAGACGTAGGCGCAGATTTAGTTGGCAAAGTTGAAGCCGGGATTCCGGAAGATGACCCCCGCAATCCAGCCGTAATTGCTGACCTTGTAGGAGATAACGTAGGTGATTGTGCCGGTCGTGGCGCAGACTTGTTTGAATCAACAGCAGCAGAAAACATCGGTGCAATGATTTTAGGCGCAGTAATGGCTATGAAGGTGCCAGATGCCAGTCCGTTGTGGATTCTGGGAGTTATGCTGTTCCCACTGGTGGCACGTGCCTTTGGTATCATTGCCTCTATCATCGGGATAATTTCAGTAAAAGCGCGTGAAGATGAAGACCCGATGAACGCTTTGAATCGCGGCTACTATTTAGCCGTTTTTCTGGCAATGATTGGCTTTGGAATCGCCAGTCGGTGGTTACTGTATCATCCATCAGCTCCCAATGGTTGGTGGCATTTTTACCTGGCTGGGATTATAGGTGTGTTAACTTCTGTGGCTTTTGTATATATTACACAATACTATACCGAATACAGGTTCCGCCCCACGTATTCAATTGCCAAAGCAAGCCAGACCGGACCCGCTACCAATATAATCACTGGACTTTCGGTTGGGTTTGAGTGTCCGGCAATGCCAGTATTGGTGCTGCCTACTATCTCGGAGAAACCTCAGGCTTTGCACATGCTGGTCTGTTTGGCACAGCAGTGGCAACAATGGGAATGCTGGCAACCGCGGGCTATATTCTGGCAATGGATACCTTTGGACCAATTGCGGACAATGCGGGCGGAATTATTGAAATGAGTCATCAGCCTAAGGAAGTGCGGGTAAAATCCGACCGCCTGGACGCCGTGGGTAATACCACCAAGGCACTTACCAAAGGGTATGCTATTGGTTCAGCAGCACTGGCGGCTTTCCTGTTATTCAGTGCCTATCTGGATGAAGTGCGCAACTATGGATTAAACCTCACCAGTGTAGACATTGCCAAGCCGGAAGTATTCATTGGCGCGCTGCTGGGTGGGATGCTGGTGTTTTTGTTCTCGGCGCTTGCCATTCGGGCCGTGGGACGAGCTGCCTATTATGTAATCAATGACGTGCGTGCGCAATTTCGAGAAAAACCCGGCATACTTGCCGGTACTGAAAAACCTGATTATGGACGATGCGTAGACATCGTGACCAAAGGTGCTTTAACAGAAATGATTATGCCGGGATTACTTGCTACCTTAATGCCAGTGGCAGTAGGATTGATATTTCGTCTGTTAGGTATTGGAGCTGAGACTGTAGCTTCACTCCTGATGGTAGGCACTATTGTGGGCATCTTAATGGCAACATTTTTAAACAATGTGGGCGGTGCCTGGGACAATGCGAAAAAATACATTGAAGCCGGTAACTTTGGCGGGAAAGGTTCCGATACTCATAAAGCCTCAGTGGTGGGCGATACGGTTGGCGATCCCTGCAAAGACACTGCTGGTCCGTCATTACACGTGTTGATTAAGCTACTATCTACAATTACATTGGTTCTTGCACCACTTTTTATATAAAATCAAATTTTTATTTTTTAAAATCAGTTTCCCGTTGTTCTCAAAAAGTTAACTTTTTAATGCCTTAACAGTAAGCGCAAGTTGGTGCTCAAAAATGCAAATATTAAAAAATTTTATTATTTTATATGTTTTTTGGATTTTATTATCTCAGAAATTTGATGCCATCCACCTCACATTAGGCGTAGTTTGTTGCTGGATTGTACTCCAACTAAATAATTTTCTACAAGCCAATAAGGGAAAAAATAATGAACGGTCTCGCTTTAAAATATTTGAATTTTTAAAATATATCCCCTGGCTCATAATCAGGATTATTCTCGCCAATATTCACGTAGCTTATATAGTTTTACACCCAAAACTTCCAATTAAACCGGGTATCGTAAAATTCAAGACGAAATTGAGAAATAAATTTGCTTTAGTAACTTTAGCCAACTCCATAACACTCACACCTGGTACCATAACCATTGACATTGCTCCAGGAGAAGTGATTGTGCATGCTCTTGATAAGAGTTCAACAAATGATTTAAGTTCTGGAAAGTTGGAAAATAAAATAATAAAAATCTACGAGGAACAATAAATGAACGAATTGTTTTTATATTTAAGTATTTTAATTGGAGGATTAGCCATATTAACCTTATATCGTGGAATATATGGACCAACTTTGATAAACAGGTTTATTGGTTTGAATGTTATAGGAACAAAGACCGTTGTAATTTTGCTCCTTATTGGTTTTAAAAATAACAGAATAGAATTATATATAGATATTGCGCTGGTATATGCTATTCTTAACTTTATTGCAGCTCTGATATTTGCAAAATATTTAGAAAGAAAGAGTAACATCTATTATTAATGACACAATTATTAACCATAATATTTCTGTGTGTGGGTTCTCTCTGGTTTATTATTGCCACAGTGGGAATTCTTCGCTTGCCTGATTTTTATACACGGCTTCACGCGGCAGGTAAATGTGATACTTTAGGGCTGGGATGTATTCTAACTGGTTTAATTCTTTATAACGGCATTAATCTACTTAGTGCTAAATTATTACTGATTATTATTTTTGTTTTTTTAAGTAATCCTACAGCGGTAAATGCAATATCACGCTCAGCCTATAAGTGTGGGATAAAGCCATTTGAGAAAAACTAATATGGTCTGGCAATTAGACATATTATTACTAACGCTGATAGTGATCTGTGCGATAGCAGCTATTGTTATTAGAGATCTTTTAACAGCTGTTTTAGTTCTTTGTATGTATAGTCTATTTATGTGCGTGTTGTGGGTAGCAATGAATGCCCTTGACGTAGCATTAACAGAAGCTGCAGTTGGAGCCGGTATTACCACTGTGCTTTTTGTGACAGCAATATTTGCCACCACCAGGAGAGCGGAAGATTAGTTATGAACAAAGTGGCATTAATAATAGTAATAATAACGGGTTTGGCATTAGGATATGCTACTCTGGACATGCCAGGCTGTGCTTCTCCTGATATGGCACCGCATTGTCATATAGTTCCCAGATATCTTGAGAAAGCCATTGAGGAGACTGGGACGCCCAATGTAGTCACTGCCATTCTGGCAGATTACAGAGGATATGATACTTTAGGGGAAGAAACCGTTATTTTCACAGCTGGAATCGCAGTTATTTTGCTATTAAGTAAATTAAGACGGAATGACTAAAGAATATAAAAATTTGGTTGTTCAGACCATTTCTGGCATTGTTGTGCCATTTATTCAACTTTTTGCCCTCTATGTAATAACTCACGGGCATTCTTCTCCCGGGGGGGGATTTCAAGGCGGAGTTATTCTGGCTGCCAGTTTCATATTACTGAGCATTTCGCAAGGACTCACCTTCGTTAGAAAAGCGCTTTCCCCACAGTTGTTAATTGTACTTGCCAGTTCAGGTGTATTGGTTTTTTCAGGCATTGGCTTATTGGCTTTATTCTGGGGCGGAAATTACTTGGATTATGGAGCGTTCCCTTTGCCTCTTTCTCCTAATCAATTGCGAGCACTAATGATTTTTCTGGTTGAAGCAGGCATCGGAACATCCGTGTTTGCAGTAATGGTGTTAATTGCTTTAAGTCTAATCGCAGAGGAAGATTATGATAGACCTGGTACTCAGTAAATATAATTTCTGGATTAGTATTATTTTGATGATGATTGGATTTTACGCAATGATTGCCAAGAAAAATTTAATAAAAAAACTTATCGGCTTTAACATCTTTCAAACTGCTATATTCTTATTTTTTATCACTCTCTGTCCGATAAAAGACGGTACAACACCCATCATAACTCCGGGATTTAATAAATATGACAATCCCCTACCTCAAGTCTTAATTCTCACAGCCATTGTAGTTGCAGTAGCTACGACAGCTGTAGCTTTAGCGTTAGCCGTGAGAATTTACAAATCTTTTGGCACGTTGGAAGAAGAAAAATTATCTAAATTAGGACCTGAAGATGCTTGAACATGCTCCTATTCTTTGCGTTGTAATTCCTCTGATGTTTGCCTTTATCACACCAGTTATAGGACTGGTGAATAAACGGCTTTGTTATCCGCTAGTGTTAGTTGCAATCTCTCTTTCTTTATTATTTTCCATCCTCACATTACGTGAAGCACTGCAGCATGGGCCACTGCACTATAAGTTAGGCAATTGGCCTTCACCATTTGGGATTGAGTACTTTATAGATAACATTAATGGCTTTCTCCTTGCGGTCACTACTTCTATTACTTTAAGTATAGTAATATATGCCAGACGTAGTGTGGAGTCAGAGATTGCTCAACCTCTTTCACTATTTTATACCTTATTACTTCTACTGACAGCCGGTCTTACAGGTATTGTTGCCAGTGGTGATATATTTAATATTTATGTCTTTATTGAAATCTCTTCTTTATCTTGTTACGCACTCGTTGCACTGGGAAAAAACCCGCGGGCATTGATCAGTAGTTTTAATTATTTAATTATCGGGAGTGTAGGAGCATGTTTTTATCTAATTGGAGTCGGCTATGTATACCTGGCTACAGGTTCTTTAAACATAGAGGATCTCTCTCATCGTTTGCCAACGATGCTTCCTTCTAAAGTTCTCACAGTAGCTTTTGCATTTTTTATTGTAGGATTAAGCATAAAGAGTGCCTTGTTTCCCTTACATTTCTGGCTACCGAATGCTTATACCCATGCACCTTCAACTGTGAGTGCTTTGATGGCTTCCTTAATGAGCAAAGTCGCCATTTACGTTATGTTCCGGATTATATATAAGTTATTTAATTTACAAACCTTTGAAATAGTAATCCCACGCCTGATCTTAATAATTCTGGCAGCAGGCGCAATTATAGTGGGAGGAGTTTATGCCATACTTCAGATTGATTTAAAACGTATTCTGGCATATTCCTCTGTTGCACAAATAGGTTACATAATACTCGGAGTTGGATTAGCAAATTACTCATCATTAGTTGGTTCATGGTTGCATATCTTCTATCATGCAATGATGAAGGGTTGCCTTTTTTTAATCGCAGGCGGCATCATTTACAAACTAAGCACCAGCAATGTTTCTAAGTTTAGAAATCTCTATAAGAAGATGCCGTTCACTATGGGAGCTTTCACCATAACCGGTCTCTCGCTTATAGGCATACCGCCATTCTGTGGATTTTTTAGCAAATGGTATCTATTAATTGGAGCAATAAACGCCAAACAATGGTTAATAGCTGCGGTTATACTTCTCGGCGGGCTTCTTACTGCAATTTATATATTTAAAGTAATGGAGGTTATTTATTTTTCTGCCAAAGTAACAGACTCTGATGCAAAAGCTCTGCAGGATTCGTCAATTGATGAATTGCCATTGAGTATGCTTATACCAATTCTTATTCTCACTTTAGTTATAGTTGTAGCAGGAGTATTTAGTGGAACAATTATAGACTTGATTTTAGCAAAGGGAGTTCCGGTGCGATAAATGATGGTTTCAATAAAGCCATTCTTAGCCATACTTGTCTCAATTATGGCAGGTGTGCTAATTCTGCTAACACCAGAAAAAAAGGTAAAATTGAGAAATATACTGGTCTTAAGCTCCGCGCTCATTAAATTCTTAATTGTCTTCTCTATGCTCCCATTTATTTTGAACAAACAGAGTATAGAATTTAGTTTTTTACAAATTTCTCCGGATCTCTATCTAAAACTAAAGGTAGATGCCCTGGGATTATTTTTTGGATTGCTGGCATCTTTTCTGTGGTTAATAACTTCTATTTATTCCATAGGTTATTGTTCTGCGTTAAGTGAACATTCACAAAAAAGATTTTTTTTCTGTTTTACTATCTGTCTCTCTGCAACGATGGGAATTGCCTTCGCACAAAATTTATTAACTTTTTTTATATTTTATGAAATACTGACTGTGGCAACTTACCCATTAGTGGTTCATAAACAGGGAGAGGAAGCGATAAAAGCTGGACGAAAATATCTGACTTATACCCTTACGGGGGGAGTATTTTTATTATTTTCTATTGCCCTCACTTATACCATCACCAAAGACTTATCATTTACCATTGGTGGAATCCCCCAGCTTAATTCTGCTTCGCCCTTATTACTGCACTTACTATTTGTGACTTTTATCATCGGCTGTGGCGTAAAATCCTCAATAGCCCCTCTTCATTCCTGGCTACCGACAGCGATGATAGCTCCAGTTCCGGTCTCAGCACTCCTGCATGCAGTCGCAGTGGTCAAATCCGGAGTATTTGGTTGTTTACGAATAATATATTTTGTGTTTGGCTCCGAATTATTACAGAAGCAAGGATTGGGCTTATGGCTTGCATATTTTGTTTCCCTAACAATTATTACTGGCTCATTATACGCTTTAGCTACTGACAATCTAAAACGCCGTTTAGCCTTTTCTACTGTCAGTCAACTGTCATACATTTTGCTTGGTGGTGCTTTATTGGTAGAAAAAAGTTTGTTCGGGAGTATAATACATTTTGCTGGTCATTCATTTATGAAGATTACCCTCTTTTTCTGTGCCGGAGCCATATACATCAAGACGCATAAAGAAAATATCAGCGAATTGGATGGAATTGGGCGGCAGATGCCGGTTACTATGCTTGCTTTCAGTATTTGTGCGATGGGACTGGCTGGAATACCACCGGCTTTAGGCTTTCTCTCAAAATGGTATTTAGCCATAGGCACAATACAGGCACATCATATCTTTTTTCTGTTCATTCTGCTACTGAGCGGATTTTTGAATGTGGCTTATTTCTTCCCTATTATTTACCGTGCTTTTTTTATTGAAAACCAATCTACTAATAATGGTGAAAAAATAACAAATTGGATAATTATTCCGTTAGTTATTACGGCAATTATGGCTTTAACACTTGGTATCTATCCAGATTTTGCATTTCAATTTTTTAAACTAGCTACTTTAATCGCAACCGGGGTAAGATGAAAGCATTGAATATAATATTTTATGTTGCTCTTATCATAGCACTGATACTGGAAGTCAGTCTTCCACACCACAATTTTATTTTCTGGTATCAACAGCTACCTGGATTTCATTCGGCATTGGGGTTTCTGGGATGTATTTTCCTGATAATATTTGCAAAATTTCTGGGTGAATACTGGCTCGGGAGAGATGAAGATTACTATGATTGAGCATATTCCACCAGCTATTATATTTTTTATCTCTGCTCTGCTGATTCCGCTACTGAAAGGACAGAGTAAAAAGATTTTTCTCTTAACTGTGCCCATTCTGGCTTTTATTCATTTATTATATTTGCCTCACGGAGAGGTATTAACGCTTAATTTTCTTGATTATAAACTAATCCCGCTGAAAGTT
>CAYRXI010000097.1:0-11197 GCA_964428255.1 uncultured Candidatus Sumerlaeota bacterium | reverse complement strand
AAATATTAACTTTGCAACAAAGCAAATGCGATATAATAAATTATGGAGATGAGAGAATGGCGCAGATTTTACTGATAGACGAGGATGTGGATGTGCTTCGGCTGTTAAAGATGACCCTTGAATCTTATGGTCATAAGGTTACCGCTCTTTCAGATGGCACAAAAGTAATTGAGGAGATTCATCGCTCCCAACCTGATATAGTAATCACCGATATTTTGATGCCTGGCATCACCGGCGGGATTATTTATCAACAAATCCGCAAATTGATAGGTTCTCATCTCCCGATTATTGTTTGCACCGGCACTAAAATGCGTCTTGATGAACAGTACGACCCATTACTGGTACATTTCACCAAACCTCTTAATTGCGCTAAACTTGAGGAGAGCATTCAACGCTTAGTCGCTCTGGCAAAAACCATCTCCGCGGAGAG
Organism: uncultured Candidatus Sumerlaeota bacterium; assembly: GCA_964428255.1. GTDB lineage: Bacteria > Sumerlaeota > Sumerlaeia > MWCT01 > JAGHBZ01 > CAYRXI01. The sequence goes on along the minus strand of CAYRXI010000097.1, from coordinate 10,767 downwards.
AAAAACTGAGCAGGAAAAAAATTAGGGAGTGATATTGACAACAAATTTGCTTTTTAATAAAAAGACTTTATTTTTTATGAGACCAGTGGTGTAAAGTTAAGATGGTAAGAGGGAAAAGAGTTCGCGAACATGTTTATAAGCGCCTAAAAGATACTATTATTCGTGAGGTTAAAAACGGCACCTTACAGGAAAATGACCCGATATTGAGTGAGCGCTTGCTCTCAGAGCAATTTGGCATCAGTCGTATCTCCACCAGAAAAGCCTTAAAAGAACTAATTGCCGAAGGGTATTTGTATACACTGCCCGGAAAAGGAACTTTTGTCCGTGGCATTACCTCCGGACTCCAGCGCCCCAGAACCCGCACGCAAATTCTGGGGGGCAGACCAGTCCATTATGAAAATCCCTTACTTCGCCCATATTGTAGCCGGCGCCGAACGCGAGGCACGGAAACATAATTATCACCTCATTATTTCTACCTTTGAGCCACAGGCAACTTTACCCAATGCCCTGCCCTCAATCCTTGAGCAGGGCAAGGTGGATGGTGCTATCATTGAAGGTGTATATCTGGATGTCTATCACCAGATTAATCAACTCCTCCCGGTGGTTATTATTTCTAACTTTCTGTGTCGTGACTTGCAAAAGGTGGAAAAAATTGATGACGTGGATTATGTGGCACCCAATAATGAAACTGCCACCATTAAGGTGGTAGAATATCTGCATTCTCTGGGGCATAAAAATCTTGGTTTTGTGATGGGCAATCCCTATCACTCTTCCTTCCAGGAGCGGCTCAATGGATTTTATCTCGGAGTGAGACAATTCAAGCTTCACACCTCTCCTGAATGTATAATCTATGGCTCTGAAGATGGCACAATTGACTTTACTCCATTACTTCATAGTTCCCCAAAACCCTCAGCTATTGTTACCGCTAATGACTTCATCGCCCTTGATATAATTAATTACTGTAATAGAGCAAACATAAAAATACCCGAAGAGCTAAGTGTGGTTGGATTTGATGATATTGAAAGTTCTGCCTGGTCAAATCCGCCTTTAACCACAGTGCGAGTGCTAACTCAAGAGATGGGTAAACAATCAGTACGCAGACTTATTGAGAAAATTAATGACCCCAAATCTACACCCACCAACATTTTAATTGGCACAGAACTGGTGATACGCGAATCCTGTGCTAAAGCTAAAAATGAGAATTATACCGAAGTATAATTTCATCCATAACTGCTTTTTATGGAAAAAAGAGAACTAAAAGAAGCATATTTATACGAGAAATTGCCGGCTAACAAGGTGAGATGTCATCTATGCCATCATCGCTGTTTGATTCATGAGGGCGGAACAGGTATCTGTCAGGTTCGGCAAAATAGGGGGGGGATTTTATACTCCCTGGTCTATGGCCTAACTATCGCTAAAAACATTGACCCCATTGAGAAAAAACCCTTGTTCCATTTTTTTCCGGGGAGTAAATGCCTGAGTGTTGCTACCGTAGGGTGTAATTTTCAGTGTCCGTGGTGTCAGAACTGGCATATTTCACAAATGGTACGCAACGATGGAGAAATTGCTGGCGAATGGTTCCCACCTGAAGAAGTGGTCAACACTGCCAAACGCTATAATGTGCAATCTATTTCTTTTACTTACACGGAACCCACCATCTTCTTTGAGTTTGCTTATGACACAGCAAAATTAGCCACTCAGCAGGGGATTTTAAACAACTTTGTCTCAAACGGGTATATGACACCGGAAGCCATTGAAATGATAAAACCCTATTTGCAGGCGATAAATGTTGACCTGAAAGCCTTCAGCAAAGAAGTGTATACTAACTACATCAAAGCTAAACTGGATGGCGTGCTGGAAACCATTCGGGCGCTTAAAAATGCAGGAATCTGGGTGGAAATCACCACATTGATTGTTCCTGGCCTGAATGATAATGAGTTGCAATTACGTGGTTGTGCTGAATTCATAGCCTCCGTAGACCGAGCCATTCCCTGGCACGTCAGCCGGTATCACCCCGATTATCGCTACCATTCCGCACCTGCTACACCAATTGCTACCCTACAGCGTGCTCGTCGTATCGGCATTGAAGCCGGTCTTTATTATGTCTATACAGGCAATATTCCAGGAGATGAAGGTGAACACACCTTCTGTTATAATTGTGGCAAATTACTAATTCAGCGCTTCGGTTTTAGCCTCTTACAATATAACATTAAAGATGCTCACTGTCCGCAGTGCAAGGTAGCAATCCACGGTCTTGGTCTTTAGTTTTACCCACTTAATTAACTCTCTTTTGCAGCTCCAGAAAAATTTTTTATCCAGCTACAGGGCGTTGTAGGTTCAAAGTTAGCCGCCAGATATTTGAGAATAGATTTGACTACTGAGATTTTTCTACTGATAGGTAGCTGAAAGAATAGCTGTGAAATCTTTCTTGCGCCAGGCAATACCACGACTTTATCGGTGTTTACCAGGTCAATCCCATGAATCAGGCAAGTAAGAGGCAATTGCCTTCGCCGATATGACTCAGCGGCTTTGATAAAATGGCGCGCACCCAGTAATTGCGCATACGAGACCTGAACCGGTAATCTTAGTCCAGGCGAAACAGAAACAGGGATTTCCCATAATGTATTTTTTAACGGAAAATTTAACTCCCGAATTTCATTCAGGCGAAAGGGAAATACAGGTAAGTGCCTGAACCTACTTGAGCCAAATTGTGCGGTTTTTTCTCCACCTTTTTTAAAAAACAACTTTACAAAAATTTTCATTAACGACGACCACGGAGTAGGCAGCAATGATGCGTCATACAGAAAATTAAGTTCAGCCAGAATCTCCCACACCCTTACATTTACATCATACCCTGGTGCCCTGAAACCCTCTGCCCTCACGCCCAATCGTTCTTGAATTATGTTTTGTGTTGATTCAATTTCTCGCCGGATCTCAGTTTCGGGTAATGCAGAAAACCCCACGATGTGGTTATAAGAATGATTGGCAATCTTATGACCGGCATTGACAGCCTTTCGCAGTATATCCAGCTTGGCTGGATGTTCAAGGTCTTTGCCGGTTATAAAAAATGTCGCCTTAATTTTGTATTCATCCAGCAATTCCAGAATTCGTGGCAGGGCTTCCAAATACCCCACATCATTCTCAAATCCGTCCTCTTCTGCATAGCCATAACATCTACGAATTGCCCAGATGCCATCCATATCTACCTGAACAAACACGGGTGGTTTTTCAGTGAGTTTCTGCTCCATTTCCATCCCTCAATTTATGCGGTGTGCAACGCTGTTCGTCAAAAATGTGAATAACGTTCACTTTTTGTCTTGCAAGATAATCTGCCACAAAACGCCGATGACAACGAAACCATAATGCTTCTGCACACATAATTGCAACTTGCTTCGTTCTCGCCAGCGAGATTAATTCTTCTATACCTTGCTGAAATTCTGTGTGTTGCATATAATTTTCATATCCGCCACTCCGAAAGCCCCCCAATTCCTTCCCCATCCAGATATAATCTACTCCGGTGGCTGACAGAACAGATTCTAATGATTCTCTATTAAAGTGTGGAAATTTGCTTGAGCCCGGGAAACGCCGAATATCTACCAGAAGGGTTATCTGGTATTTTTGCAGTAATTTTATCAGATCTTCCATTGAACGTTTGGAATGTCCCAGAGTAAATATAAATATTCCTTCTTGATTTGACATTCCAATTATAGTTAATTTTAATAATATTTTTATTCTATTGTAAAAAGACGAAGAATGGCAAAAGATAAAAAACAAAGTCGTATTGTTCAAAAAGATTTGCCGGAGGAGATAAAGCTATCTCATACCAAAAGAGAGATTTTTACCCCTACTCGTTTAATAGTAATGTTTTTAATAATTGAAGTATTTATTATCTTACTGATGAAAAATGATTATTATATTGAGCATCATAAAACATCGGCGAGAAAAGCGGCAAAAGAACAGAAATTTGAGGTAGCTAAGAAACATTATTTAAAATTGTTAAAAATTGCGCCTAACAGTGCCACAGTAAATTTAGAATTTGGAATCTGGGAGATTACGACAATGCAATTTTTAATTTAGCACGTGCGCGGGAAAATTCATCCCAGCCGATACCAGGAGTTAACTCGCAGATTGGGCAGGCATATCTAAAAAAAGGTGATACTGCAAAAGCCTTGGAGTATTTTAAACGGGAGTATGCGGTTAATCCACGTGACCCGTTTGCAAATTTTTATCTCGGCACTGAAAAATTTAAGGAAGGCAACTATCAAGAAGCAGCCAAGTATTTCCAGGTTATTGTTCATGATGATAGATTTAAAGATAAGTTGAAGGAATACTGGCAGCAGATAGAAAGCAAGGTCCTTGCTGAAATACAGGCACTTACTACAAAAACACAATAGAAGCAGCTGATAGCCCATAATTATAAAATTCATTTAGTCTTGACACAGATGTTTTGTAAAAAAATAATTATAAAAAATCGTTTTTATGTTTAAGTAAAATGGCACGTTTGGTTATAGAATCAGGGACTGACTCGGGTCTGGTGTATCCACTAACAGAGCCCATCATCACTATTGGTCGGAGTCCCGCTAATATCATTCAAATCATTGACCGCAAGGTCTCGCGTTATCACTCTGAGATTCATAACATCAACAATGAATATATCCTACGTGATCTGGGGAGTAAAAATGGAACGTATGTGAATGACCGACTCATTACTGGCGAGTATAAACTGCAAAATAATGACAAACTCCATGTTGGTGATACTGTTCTGGTGTTTGAACTTGAAGCTTTGCCGGAAGAAGAAAAGGATTCCACTACGAGGTCAGTTCGCTTAGTAGCAGAGCCAGTCTGGGGTGAAACCAAACAAACCATGTCAGTAATGCCACCGTCAGAGGTAAAAATTCCTACCGAAGTGGGTGATGAACAGCTAATCAAAGATTCTTCTTACCGGCTGGAAATACTTTACCAGGTCGGTGAAGCCATACGTAATATCTTTGATATTTCTGATTTGCTCAATAAACTAATGGAAATTCTGTTTAATGTTATTAAGCCGGACCGTGCTTGCGTGTTATTAAAAGATGAAGTCACAAACCAGTTTGTTCCTCAGGTGGTAAAAACCAGGGAAAAAGAGGAAGTCACCCTCAGCCGGCATATTATTGAAAAGTGTATTAAAGAAAAAGTATCCATCCTGGTAAGTGATGCCCCGTCTGATAAGCGCTTTGAAGCAGCTGATAGTGTTATTCGTGAACGAATTCAGTCAGCTATGTGCTCTCCACTGGTATACAAGGGCGAAGTCATCGGCGTAATTTATGTAGATACAAAGAGTCGGTTATCCTCTTATGGTCAGGAAGAATTAGAGTTATTGACTGGTATCAGCAATCAGGCTGCAATGGCAATTGTTAATACTCGTCTACATGCATGCCTGGTAGAGCAGTCAAAATTAGAGAAAGAGTTGGAAATTGCCCGCAACATTCAGATGAATTTATTGCCACAAACTAATCCTGCGATTGAGAATTTTGAAATTGCTGCAATTAGCATCCCGGCAAAAAAGGTCGGGGGCGATTATTATGATTTTATTGAGCTGCCAACCGGGCAACTTGGAGTTGCTGTCGGTGATGTCTCCGGCAAAGGAGTGCCAGCTGCCATCTTGATTGCAACTGTGCGTGCATTATTGAAAAGTGAAGCCACAAGACCCCGCGCCTCTGTTCCCACTATCGTCAGTAAAGTTAATACTATTATCTGTAATGATGTTACAGGTAATATGTTTGTAACTCTGGTATTTGGATTATTAAATCCCACTACCAGAACTTTTGAATATACCAATGCCGGTCATTGTCACCCTTTAATATTTAATTCCAGTACAGAAATTATATCTCTCTCAGTGGGGGGGAATTTCTTGGGTCTGGTTCCTGATACTGAATACCGTAAGGATACTGCCAAACTCTCCTCAGGCTCGGTTCTGGTAATTTATACTGATGGTATAACTGATACGATGAATGAGAACGGTGAGTTGTTCGGGCTGGAGAGACTTAAAAATGTCATTTCTTCAAACATCAAAAATTCTGCTGAAGCTATAAAAGATGCGGTTCTGCGCGAGCTTGACAGCTTCCGTGGGAAGGCTGAAGTCTTTGATGATATGACGTTAGTAATTATTAAATCGTTGTAATCATATCTTACCTTAACTATAATCCTGTATTGATTTTACTTTCCTCTATTTGAATTAACTTGGGTTTTATTGCGAATAAGAAAATTTGAATATCAGGTATGTGATTTTCACTTTTTTTATGCAAGTTTGGCATTAAGTAATGGAGGTACAATTTTTTGGGGGGAATATACAGCATTAAGGTTTAAAGACAAAGGGCGTCTTTGTTTTATTTAATTCATCTGAAAAGATGGCGTTAAAAAAAATAAATATCTTTTGTATTATTTTTCTGCTTTTTTATCTAATAAAAACAAGTGCTGAGGCACAACCATTCACCATTACTGCTGAAGCCAATCCGAATAAAATTACCTTGAGTGAGACCTTGCGCTATATCGTTAAAGTAACCGGTACCACGCAGGCACTTCCCAATCCCCAGTTGCCCGAGTTTCAGGATTTTATTGTGTTACAATACTTACCTCTCTCTCATCAGATTTTTCAGTCTGGCACTACGATTGAAATCAGTAAAACGACCGGCGCTGTTCTCAAACCGACTAGGGTCGGTACCTTCACTATTCCACCGCCGACAGTAGTTTTTAATAATAAAACTTATCAGGGCAACTCGGTTACAGTGGAGATTGTAAAAGAGAGTGTAGATGTGTTGCCCCGGGAGCTGGCTGAACTGAACATTATCTCTGCCACTACGGATAATGCACAGGTTAATAAGTGGTTGAATGGGCGTTTATTTATTCTTGCCAGAGCCATTCCTGCTGAAGTTTATATCGGACAACCATTAACACTATCATATTACATTTACAGTGATGGCGTTGAAATAACCGCGCCACGTCTAATAATGCCAGAGCCTCAGCTTACTGATTTTTTAAAATATCCTTTAAAAGAACCCAATGAGCTTAAATTAGTGCGCCAGGCAGTTGGTGAGCGATTATATAACGTAGCATTGATTCGCTCTCTGGCATTGATTCCAACCAAGACCGGTACATTTTCCCTTGAGCCGCTGAGAATGAACTGCCGGGTTGCCTTACCGGATTTCTTACGCCAGCAGTCTCCACGCCGCCGTGGCTTCTTTGACGACTCTCCCTGGGATAGTTTTTTTGATGACTCATTTTTCTTTTCTCCGTTTGATAGAAATTTAATCAGTGCTGTAATGTCCAGTCAGCCCGTAGAAATTAAAGTGTTGCCAGTCCCGGAGCCAGTCCCAGCAAACTATTCCGGAACTGTCGGCAATTATTCTTTGACCGCCCAGGTAGACCGCCAGACAGCAAACGAAGATGAGTTGATTACTTTAAAGATTAAATTTACCGGCAGTGGCTATGTAGAGAGTGTTGCCGAGCCAAAACTTCCTTCACTCCCTGATTTTGATGTGTTTAGCTCCAGAAGCAAAAGTAATGTTATGGTTGTCGGTGAGAATCTGGGGGGTGAAAAGGAATTTGAGTATGTTCTACGCCCCAAACGCCCGGGTAATATTTTCATCCCTCCGATTGAATATGTCCTCTTTAATCCTGAATCTCGCTCTTTTCAGACACTTACCACTAACAAGATTTCTCTGGAAATTGCTGCAGTTAAAAAAGAACAACCGCTGTTCGTGGCTGCTGGTGGGAAAAAGGATAACCTCGGCGCTCGCTCCGGAGATACAGAGAATACCTCCATAATGACCATCGGAAAGGATATTAATTATATCCACGAAGACGGCTTTAAAGCTATCAAAGGAAGCGGTTACATCTTTAATAACAGTATCATTCTTACCCTGCAACTCCTGCCAGCTCTATTTGTAGTAATCGCAGTGCTTTATCGTCAGCGGCAGCTCCAGCTGGCGGCTGACAGAGGACTGGCACGGAGACGTTATGCCAGAGATGTGGCAGGGAAACGGCTCCGGCAGGCTAAAAATGCCATAAAACACGCCAATACCGATTTATTTTTTGCCGAAATCTCACGTGCCTTGCGCGGTTTTATCGCAGATAAACTTAATAAGCCAGATGCCAGTTTAACTGTTGATGAAGCTATTAATGAACTCTGTTTACACTCTATTCCATTCGAATACTGTCAACAAATCCGTAAAATCTTAGACCTCTGTGATACTGCCCGGTATTCCCCGATTAAGCCTTCTGTGAGTGAAATGCAGCAACTATGTTCAGAAACTGCACAGCTCATTTATGCACTGGAGAAACTGCTATGAAGAGATATCTCAAATTTATTATTGCCACCATCTGTATCATGAATTGTGTTGTTATCTTGTGTTCTCCCCTCTTAGCGGAAGAACAAATTAATCAACGCGCAGCCAGAGAGTTGTTTGCTTCTGCTAATCAACTCTATCAACAGGGTAAATTTGATGAAGCAGCAAATCTCTATAAACGTTTGTTACAGGCTGGTTACACTGAAGCAATTGTGTGGTATAATCTTGGCAATACCTACGTAAAGATGGGTAAATTAGGCAATGCTATTGCTGCTTATGAACGTGCAAGGCGTTTAAACCCTAGAGAAAAAGATTTGCTGGAAAACTTGAGACAAATTTCACCACCCGAAAATGAGCCACGTCCCTTTATCTTATTACTTCCGTTTTTTTATATTCTGGACTTTTTCACCCTCAGTGAACTGTTTATACTGGGAGAAATTTTTTATGTTCTTTCCTGTCTGGTTGCGATAATTGCCATTTTAAATACCCCACGGAATTTTGTATCGCTCTCACGTATCTTGATAAAACCCTTGCTTGTATTGTTCGCGATGACACTGGTTTTCTTTGCCTTTAAATACCATAGAGAGTTTATCACTCAATATGGCATTATAACTAAAGATAAAACCATAGCTCATAGTGGTCCAGGCACTGAATTTACCGAGATAATGATTTTGCCCGAAGGAACGAAATTTAAATTTCTGGGAAAATCGCAGACTGACTGGGCGCGCATTAAAACTCTTGATGGAAAGAGCGGTTATATTGCTCTGGAGAATTTTGAATTAATCTGAAATTATGGCTTATAATAATGAGACATTGATTCAACTTCCAGACCTTCCTGTCTTTCCCTGGTTGATTTACAGCACTACTACCCGCAAACTCAGATTCACCTCAGATGACAAGGCTGAAAATATCAATGAACTCAACTCAGCGCTGGGATTAAAACCACTCAGTATTGTGTTTTCAGACCAGATTCACCAGACCAATATTGTGGTTATTGATAATAGCTCACAACTTAATAAGATCAATTTTATTGAGGGCATTGATGGATTTATTTCAACTGTACCTGAAGTAATGCTCACTGTTTTTACGGCTGATTGTGTCCCTGTCTTTTTCGCCGACGTAAGTCAACAATTTGTTGGTATTGCGCACTGTGGCTGGCGTGGAACGTTACAAAGACTAACCCCGAAAATGATTCAACAGTTTATCTTACTAGGAAGCAAACCGCAGAATTTGCTAATCTGGACCGGCCCGGCTATTTGTGCCAGATGTTACGAAATTGCTCCGGCTTTGATTCAACAATTTATCAATGATTTCGGGAAAGAACTCCTACAGTTTAATATTATTTACCAGCGTCAATTAGACTTACCAGCTCTTAACCGCTGGCAGGCGATCCAGCTTGGTGTGCCACCTTCAAATATCTTCCTGTCTGAGTTCTGTACCCGCTGTCGCCTGGATTTATTCTACTCTTATCGGGGCGAAGGCAAAAACAGCGGAAGATTAATTTCTTTTATTATAAATTTAAAAACCCCTAGTCGGGATGATTTCTAATATTAAAGTCGCACAAAAATCCCAGTTATCTCTTCTATGGTTGAAGCGTGGTGCATAATTCTTTGCACCAGCTCACTACGCACCTCTTTTATCATCTCCGACACTGTCTTGAGATACTCGCCCTTCAGTGCATCCGGCACTGCGAACATTACTATGAGATGCACAGGCTTCTGGTCTACTGCATCAAAAGGGATTCCCTTCTTGCTCCAGCCCGAGGCAAAGAGTAATTGTGAGGCAGAATTTAAGCGGGCGTGCGGTATTGCAAGACCCAGTCCAATTCCGGTCGTACACAATGCCTCACGCTCCAGGATCTCTGCCACAAAACTCTCGTAATCAATTAACCCACCATGCAGCTCACACAGATATTGTGCCATCTCTCTTAACGCTGCCTCTTTCTTTTTTACTTTGATAAGTCTTGGTGGTGCAGCTTTAAAAATCTCGGCTAATTTACTCATTAATTCCTCCTTAATAAGCTTAGCCACTATCATAAAAAAATATTTCTATTTTCAATACAACACGAGTTTTACTAAAACGCCATTGATAAAATCAAGGTATTATTATGCGAGAAGGAAGATTTAACTGATTATGTAATGGAAGATTCAGGTGGTTCACTATAACCACGCATTATATTTTTTCGTACTTATATTGATCGCAGACACCCTTTAATTCTTCGTTTCCCGTCTACAAGATTACCCTCTTGCATTAGAACAAATAATACCCTACTTTATCATCGTGTTGCCTTTAAAATTTCACTCAGCGCTCAAGTCTCCTGTCAAATTTTTCAGTAGATATAATCTTGACATATTCTGTTTTTTTCCTCACACTTATATTATCATCCTTAAGTTGCAATGGAACGTCAAAAATACATATTAGTCATTGACGATGAAATCCGCAC
>CAYRXI010000096.1:6241-11482 GCA_964428255.1 uncultured Candidatus Sumerlaeota bacterium | reverse complement strand
AGAGGTATTGCCAGCGAGTTTGAAGGCGCCAATTATCAATCCTACCAGTGCCCCAAATAGCACAGGATGCCAGTAAAACAATCCGTGCCAGGGACTGAATAGTACCCGGAAAAAGTGGCGAGGGTAAAGTAGTTTAAATTCTGGATATTGTAAATAGGGGGCTGGACCACTGAACAATGAACCATAAAGATAATTCCAGACCAGTAATTGAGGGCTGAAAGTCACCAGAAATGTAAGGAGAAATAAAAGATAGGCAAGCGGCATCCGGGAATAAACTGAAGGGGAGATTTTCTTTCTAACCCAGAACCATAACTCTCCAATAACCAATACTACCAACACGATGGCATCCTGAAATCGAGTCATAATCAAGAGGCTGGATAGTAGTCCGAGAAGTCCCCAGCGAGTTAGTGAAAAATGGCGGGATAAATCGTTGAATGAGGATAGGTAAAGGATTAACCACAGAGTCATCAGGAAGAAGGCATTAGCATGTGACATTGAGGGATGAAAATAAGCATAAAAGGCAAGAGGAGTCGCCAGCAAAATAAATAATACTGAATACACTGAGACAAAGCGGGAAAAACGTGAGCGTAAAAACAGATATAAAATTAAAAGCCCGCAGGCACAGCAAAAGTATGAACCAAGAGAAACCGCCAGTTCCGCAAATTTACCGAAGCTGTCAAATTCTAAGCCCGCGGGGAGAATTTTTGCTATGAAGCGTAAACTCAAATAAAATGGTGCCCATAAAATCGCACTGCCAATACCATAACGATTTACATAATTCCCGGTGAGCGGGTGGCGAGGAAGATTAGCGAATTTATAACTATAATTTTTTCGCCGGTCAAACTCCTGATAATCATTGGCAAAGTCTAAATCGCCATCTTCAATAAATGAGCGGAGATAAACAAAATTTAAAACCCCATCATTTCCATGAATTGATGGGGTTAATAATATTGCGCCACTAAAACTCAGAAATAACAGTAATATAAGAAAACCGGAATCTATAAGGCGAGTGGCATATTTATGTAAACCTGACAAATAACTGTAAACACACCTGTCCCAGATTTATTCCAGCACTTCAGTAAGTTTGGCAATTAATTCTTCGCGTTCACGCTCTGCCTGTTCCAGCTCTTTAATCCTCGCTTCCAGGTCAGCAATCCGTTCCTGTAGCTCCTGAATCTGCACCTGCTGTTCACGGATAACCTCGTTCTTCTCTTTTATCTTTTCCTGCACCATCGCAACCAGTTGCTCATTAGTAAGTTTCTTCATGATTGTGCCTCCTGCAAGTCAATACTAAAAATTATAAATCATTTATAGTGCTACAGGTATAATATGGCAAGTATTTTTTGTTGATTTTTGCCCGCAGTTAACAGACCATATCACTCAGAAATTTTCTGTTATAGAAAAGAAAAGGATAACTACCGAATGGCTTTGCAACTAACCATTACCTTCGAAATCAATGGGGAGAAAATCACGCGAACAGTTCCCGCTACTATGCTGCTCTCCGAATTTCTGCGTGAAATTTTGCACTTAACAGGTACCAAAGTTTCCTGCAATAAAGGAGAGTGTGGCGCCTGCACCGTCCTACTCGATGGCAAGCCGGTTAATTCCTGTTTAATTTTTATGCCGCAGGTGGCTGGACATAAAATCACCACCATTGAAGGCATAAGCGCCAGTGGTGAACCGACAGCTGTGCAACGTGCTTTCGTTGAGGAAGGTGCTATACAATGTGGCTATTGCACGCCAGGAATGGTGCTGGCTGCCGAATATCTACTTCAGCATAATCCTGCACCTATAGAAGAGGAAATACGCGAGGCAATTGCCGGTAATCTATGTCGCTGCACAGGCTATACCAAAATCATCAAAGCCATACAGAAAGCTGCAAAGGAAAAACAAAAATAACACATATCTCGGCTTAAATCTATTCACCTTCATTAAACCCACCTTAAAAAGCCTCTACTTAACATACTTACTTTTTCCAGAGTAGGCGTTAAAATATACACGTGCGGGCAATTTTTTATAAATTTTGAACCTTTATTCAAAATCTAAAACACAATTGATTGATTAATCGTTGTCTGATAAAAGGTGAACATAATTTTAATTCTATTTTCTGAAATTCTTCATCTTTTCAAATGTTTAACCCGGGATTAATAGATACACATGCACATTTAGGTGACCGCAAATTTAAAGCTGACCTGGGAAATGTGTTACAACGCGCACGAGATGAAAATGTAGAACATATCATTAATATCCACGACCCGCTTGATCCGGAAATAAATCTTTCCACCGTATTACATAATGCAAATTTAATTGCTCAAACTCATACTGATTGTGGTACTCGTCCAACTTCTGCACCGTTTATTTCCCATAGTGTTGGTGTTCATCCTCACTGGGCAGGACAATATAATCCCCCTGCCGAGAAACTATTAAGGCAACAACTTACTGAATTGAAAGCAGTTGCCCTTGGTGAGATTGGATTGGATTTTTACTGGGAAGGTAGAAGCCAGGAGAAAATCCAGAAAGAAATATTACGCCGACAATTATTCATTGCAGAGACTCACAGTTTGCCGGTGATTTTGCATTGCCGTCAGGCTTATCCTGATTTAATTCAGATTTTGCAAGAGCCCGAGTTTCAAGAATTAACCGGAGTAGTGCATTGCTTTTCAGGCACTTTAACTGACGCTAAAGAAATTGTGAAGCTAAAATTTTTGCTGGGAATTGATGCACCCATAACGTATCCTCGCTCGGAAAAATCACAGGAAATAGTGCGAGAAATTCCGATAGAATTTCTACTGATTGAAACAGACGCACCATACCTGCCACCCCAAAAATTCCGCGGAAAGCGTAATGAACCAGCCTACATCAAATTTGTGGCTGAAAAAATCGCCGAACTAACAGGATTGACAATAAAAGACGTTACCCGAGTAACACGCTACAATGCGCTGAGATTGTTTCAACTGCCTCTGAACCTTCCCCCGGAAATCGTTTATGAATTACGCCGCAACCTGTATTTGAACATTACAAATCAGTGTCCCAATGCCTGCTGGTTTTGTCCCCGTCAGAAGAGCTGGGTAGTCAAGGGCCATAATTTGAAGCTGGAAAAAGAACCAACTCTCTCTGAAATACTACAAGAGCTACCCGTGGACCTCTCCAGTTACAATGAGGCGGTATTTTGTGGCTTGGGCGAACCAACCTGCCGAATGGACATAATTCGTGAGCTCGTGCCGATATTACGCCAGCGTGGGGCTAAAAGATTAAGGCTGGATACTAATGGTCTGGTTAATTATATTTGCACCGCTGACACTCAAACTGCGCCTGATGGGGAGAAATTACAACCAGAGGAGCTAATAGCTGAGCTGGCAAGAATGTTTGATGCTATTTCTATCAGTTTAAATGCCTCCTCACCAACTGCCTATGCTGAATTATGCCGCCCGGCTAACCCGGAGAGAGCATTTGCGGAGCTGATAAAATTTATTCGAAGTGCTGCAAGAGTCTTTAAGGATATAACAATAACAGCTGTGAAACTGCCGGGAATTGATAAAGCAGAACTTGAGCGATTTGCCACTTCTGAACTGGGACTACCACTACGCTGGCGAGAGTTTATTTCTCAAATATAATTTTAAGCGCGTTGGATTTTAGCTCTTTCAGCAAAGTACTCCAAAATAAAAATGGTGCCGAAGAGGGGAGTTGAACCCCTACGACCTTGCGGCCACTAGACCCTGAATCTAGCGCGTCTGCCAGTTCCGCCACTTCGGCACACTAAAAATCAATATTTTATTTTATCAACCTCTACTCTGCTAATGCAAGAATTTTTGCCAGGAAATATCCTCCCTTGATATGTAATGCAGATTTTTATCTTTCACGAAAATGGATGAAATATCCCTCACAAAAAAATGACATTATGAATCTGTTATTCAATACATCAGTGCCGGGATTAAACTAAAAAAAAACAGCCTCAAAAACGCGGAAAGCCAGATACAGTTTTCAGTTCCACTTTAAACTTACGGGGTTATCGCAGGTAGTTTCTGAAAATTAGTATACGAGAAACTGTACGCGACGATTTTGCGCCCAGGCAGCTTCATTATGCCCCGGGTCAATGGGACGCTCTTCACCATAACTGATGGTATAAAGGCGATTGGGGTCAATGCCTTTACTAACGAGATATTCTCTAACAGCATCAGCGCGGCGCTGTCCAAGATTCAAGTTATATTCCTTGGTACCCCGTTCATCACAATGACCCTCAATTTGCACCTGCACATCAGGATGTGCTTTTAACCACTCCACTGCCTGGTCAAGAGCTGGAATCTGGTCCGGACGTATTGCAGAACTGTCAAAGTCAAAATAAATTATTGGCAGCTCGGCAATTGCTGTTGGTTCGTGCCGGGGCGGTGTTGCGGCAGGGATACTGCCACTTGGCTCTATGGGAGTCTGGACCGGTAAGGAAGATATTTCGCCAGGTTTTCCCGCTTCGGTGATAGGCGGTGGAGAAGGCACTGACTCTGGCGAAGGATAAATAGATGCGGTCTGTGGCTGTTTAGGCTTCCAGAATTCCCACCAGTGTTTACGCGGTCCTTTGAGACTACATCCGGTAAGTGCCAGCGCCAGAATTAAAGAAGCGATAAAAACCTTTGCTGTTGCACCCCTACTGCGACCGTTCATAGTTAAACCTCCTTTATTTATGAAAGATTTCTAAAAAAATATTAAATCCACCACAAGTATTATCTTGTAGCATACCATCACACTGTGTTGCAAGTCAAGTTTATCAAATTTTTAGTAATAAGGCGACCAATCTGGTGAATAATTAGACCCTTCAAATGTGAGCTGGGTTTGATTTGAGCCGTCAATACACATCACAAAAATTTGCGCCTTGCCGGTTCGGTCGCTGACAAATGACAGATGTTCGCCATCTGGAGCCCAGCAAGGGTCTTCATTATTCCCCTGATTTGCCGTTAAGGCTACCCAGTTAGGTAAGACGCTTTTGCCCCCCCCCGTTACTATCCATCACAAAGATTTGCGGATAACCAATGCGGTCAGACGTAAAAACAAGCTTCTCTCCGTCCGGACTCCAGCAGGGTGATGAGTCAATAGCCCTGTTTATCGTCAGCCGTTTGAGCCCTTTGCCATCACGTCCCATTGTGTAGATTTCTGAATTTCCGTCTTTCCCCAGCGTTAATGCAATAAGCTGCTTTGCTTCTGACCAGTGCGGTGACAGATTAAACCCGGGCAGTGCCGAGATGAGCCACC
>CAYRXI010000096.1:0-6188 GCA_964428255.1 uncultured Candidatus Sumerlaeota bacterium | reverse complement strand
AATTCCATACAGGTCAGGATTAAAGTTTATATAAGAAGTGAAATAGATTTCCGCACCTTTGGCACCCCAGCAGGGAGTTGACACCAGGCTGTTGTCACGGGTGAGCTGACGTTGATTGAAGCCATCAGCGTCCATAATGAAGAGCTCCGGTTTACCGGTGCGGGTAGAGACAAAAACAATGCGAGTGTTAGCAATACCTTTTATCTGTACCACGTAGCGCATAATATCATCTGCGATTTGATGTGCCAGTGCGCGAGCTTGATTGTAAGGATAAGAGTATCGATTGCCAAACACACGCTGACCGGAGGCTGTGTCATACAGGATAACCTCAGCAATGATGTTATTTTCCGCAATTTTAAATTTTCCCTTCAGTAAAAATGAGGCTTTGAGACGCGTCCATTCCATAAAATCAATTTTGCCCAGTCGCTCATCACGCCGATGATTTTCCTCTACAAATTTCTGGTTTTCAGGACGTTTAAAATATCCACTTAATTCCAGGTCCCGATAGATTACAGACGGGAAAAAACTGGGCTGGAATTGTGTGGCGTGTGTTGCAGGGTCCATCGCCTCAAAGCCCGGAATTGCAATTATATATTGCTGACGCACATAAGGCTTTACTTTACCCAGGTCAATTATCTCTCTGGCAGTAGCTGGGATTTTAAGACCTGTTGCTAACACAAAAGTGACAAAAAGAATTAGAATTACTCGGGATGACAAAAAAATAGTTATATTCATAAAATGCAGTTTTGAGACCTTATTCATTTTTTCAACCAGCAAATTTTTTAAAAATTTTATAAACTTAAACACAATACCACAATTTTCTCCGGCGTCCGGAAAGTCAAGTAAAAAGCACATTCCTTTATTACTATGAAAAAGTTTTACAAATATTTTACTAAAACCTATTGACTATAAATGTGTTGTTAATAAATGATAATAGGTATCTCGTAGTAGCAGAAGAAATACTCGGATAAGACTTGGAGTTATTCGTAAATTTGTCCAGCGGCTGGAGGTGATTGGTGATGAGTAGAAGTGGAAGTGCATTATTTATTTTTTTGTGTGTTTTTTTTCTAACGATTTTGTCTCCCCGATTAAGCTACGGCTACACTACCACTATAGTATTAACGCCCCCATACTATAATTCCAGCAAATGGGCTACGGCACTGGTGCCTTACGTATCATGGGGAACTGCCGGAGCGAATTTTAATTCGGGTTCAGTCGGCGTATATGCTGCTGGCTGGATAGGGGCGGGCAAGGCTTTTGCTGACCAGTTCATCAAGTTTTACGTGCCAGGGAAATCCACCATCAAAGTTGAAGCAAAACTCAAATATCTTGGGGGAACAATAAATTGGGGATTTGCCTCCTGGTCCGGCACACAATGGCAATGGAATATAGATAATGGAAAATGGCACTTATATGATATTGACCCGGCAATGGGCTGGGACGACGTTTGCCTGAAGATTCTGGACTTTATCCTGTCCTTTGCCGGTGGTCCTGTGGACAAAATATCCCAGGCAATTCTGCTATGCGATATGATTAATGATACTGCACAAATGGCATATCAATTAGCCAATTATGGTGGCAAAACGCACACAGCCAAATTTTCGCTGACTGTGGCTGAGGGTTATCACACCTTAGGCTTTGGGATTACTGCGTTTGCCTCAGGGTGTTTAACCGGGACCGGCTATGCGGCGATGATAGGCCAAGTGCAAAGAATTACATTGGAGATTACCAATGATTGTGCGCCACCAGATTTAACTGTTAGTTATATTGATTTGCCGGAAGAGCCAATTAAGAAAAATAAACTAACGACGATAAAAGTTGGTGTCTGTAATCACGGCAACGCAGCGTATACTGATAAAATCTCACTGCAGTTGGGCACGTTCACTACTACCAAAGGCGGCTATGCGGAGTGCTTTGATAAACATAGCACCATTGAACATTATTATACCTATTCGTTCCCGCAGAAAGCTACCTATTTGGTGAAAGCTAAGGCTGACCCCGATAATGTCATAGCAGAAACTAATGAAACAAATAATGAGCTGACCACCTATACCCGCGTGATTGGAGACTCGCCGAATAAGCCCTGGAGGCCCGGTGCCGTGCCGCCGGTGTGCTATCGCCAGCGGACGTATAATTTCTGGACGTTTGGAAATGACCCGGATAATGACCCGTTGCGTTATAACTTTAGAGTCCGAGATGAGCAGGGCAACGAGTGGTATTCAGCCTGGAGTTCATCTACTTCTACCGCGTTCACTCCGACAAAAGAGAACAAAATGGCGCAAACAGGGACCCATTATGTAAGTGTACGCACAATTGATAACGATGGATTAGTCTCGCCGTGGTCGGATGAGGCAGTATTCTTTATTGAGGAAAATACGGCGCCAGAACAACCGGTCATTGATGCACCTGCTAAAAGTTATTGCGGTGAAAATAAAAAAACCCAAATCTGGTTCACCAGCGACGATGCCGAGGATGATGACTATTGGTTCTGGATAGACTGGGGCGATGGCTCAGCCCCGGAAAAGATTCTCTCTGCCGGACAAGATATACGCACCGCATATCATAAATATGCGACGCCCGGGACATATACCATTCAGGCACAGGCGGAGGATGAATATGGGGCTAAATCCAGCGTGGACAGCTGGAACATTAAGATTGAAAGCCTGATCCCACCGCAGGGTAGCATCATTGTTACTACGAAAATCCTGATGCTACATTTACCATAAACAAAACTGGAGGTGGGAGTTATAATGGTGCAGGACTATACTGGGAAAAGACAAATGCTGAAACCGGTACTTATACTATTACCTTCGGTTCTATATCAGGCTATTATTCCCCCCCCTCAGTTACTCGGGTGCTGGGAGCTAATGAGACGATAATATTTAATGGAGAATACACACATCAGACCGGCACAATACAGGTGACTACAAATCGTCCGGATGCCACATTTAAATTATATGGCGTCGGTCCTGCTCAAAGTCAGGTATATTCAGGCGCAGGAAACTCGTGGTCTAAAAGTGATTGTTATGTAGGAGATTATACTATATATTTTGAACCTGTAAGTGGATATTGTCTGCCACCAACACATAAACAATCAAAGACCCTCAGTAAAGATACAACCATCACCTTTACCGGAAATTATCTTTTACCACCAGTAGCCGTGCTTGATTTCTATACCACACGCACTTTCGTGGTAGAAATGGAAGAGCCGATAGAATTTAATGGTTCAGCTTCATATATTCCGCCCCCCCCAGCGAATCCCTCGGGATTATACATCGCAAAATATGAATTCAATTTTAATGATGGCACACCGGTTTATGCAGAGACCTCAACAGATGCTTCGGACGAAGCCTTTGATGGTAAGACCGTTCATGTCTTCCCAAAACTTGGCACCTACAAAGTGGTGCTGACAGTATATGACCAGTATGGGAATAAATCTCAGGCTACTGGAGTTGTGAACGTAAAGGCACGTCCAGAAATATACTATATGTCCGTTAGACCTTCGCCAGGAATTGCCGGGGAAAACATTTCCTTTGATGGGCGCGGGTGGGACCCTGATGGCGACACAATTGTTGCTTATGCCTGGCGCTCAAGCATTGATGGCATACTTTCCAGTAGGCTGACTTTTAGTAGCGACGATTTAACTACTGGCGACCACATTATTTATTTTAAAGTTAAGGATAGTGATGGACTCTGGTCAAAAGAATCTCCCTGGTATTTGGCCGTGATGCCACCCCAAAAATGGGATATGTTCAAAGTGAATGATCTCCGGAACTCCTCTCAATCAGCCTATTGGGGTAGATATTATGGATTGCTAAATTATAGCGTAGCGTGGTCGTATCTAACTGGTGGACCTATCACTGGCTCACCAGTTGCTGCGGATATTGATGGCGATTTGACAAATGGGTTGGAGATTGCCTTTACCTCAAATGATGGTAAGCTATATCTTGTGGACAATGCGGGGAATTTGCTCTGGTCTCGTGTGGTAGGTCCAGGTTCCTCTACGCCAGCAATTGAGGCGCTAACGCCTGGTGGCACACCCTGTATTGTGGTGAGTGGTGGAAATAGTGTGTTTGCCTTTGATAAACAGGGCAACCAGCTCTGGCAATTTATTGGCGGTGGCATATTTAATTCTACTCCTGTTATCGCCGATATTAATTTTAACTCGCAGGATGGCAAAGAAATAATCATTGGCTGTAGTGACGGTAAAGTCTACTCCATAAGAGCAAATGGAACACTGCGCTGGCAATTTCCGGCACTTTCACCGCCACCCAATAACCAGTTCAATGGTTCAGCGGCAGTTGCTGATATAGATCCACAGCAGTGGGGAATGGAGACTGTCATTGGTTGTCAGGATGGACGGGTGTATGTGCTGGATACGACCGGGACGTTAATTGCAATGTGGCCCCCTGGTCCCCCAATTGGACAAGTCTGGACCACGTCCGCTATTGCGCATTTGGTGCCAAACCCCGGTGCCCCGGGCGGCGTGGAGACAAATATCGTGTTTGGCAGCGACGATGGACATGTGTATTGTCTATGGTATAATGCCGGGGTGTTGACTTTGTCCTGGCAATATCCAGCGCCGGGTAATCCCGCATTGGCAACGGTTCGTTCTTCGCCAGCAATAGGTGTGGCGGGCTATGGGGGGACGGCGCAAGTTGTCTTTGGTTGTGATAATGGCACGGTCTATGTGCTGAAGGGTGCGGATGGCACGCAGTTGGGGACATTCAATTGCGGGGGGGGGATAGGAGTGCGCTCCTCACCAGCCATTGCTAATATTGACACCGTTAACAATATTCACCCGCAGCGCGGTGACCAGCCCGAAGTTATTTTTGGTGCCACTGATGGGAAACTTTATATTGTAAGCTTCTCTATGGGCGCCGGTCAAAATCTGCCGTGGAGTCCGTTGAATCTAAGTGCTGGCCCCCCGCCAATTCCAATCTTCTCTTCGCCGGCAGTGGCTGACGTTAATCACGACCCTGACCTGGAGATTCTGATTGGCTCTGCCAACAATCGGCTCTATCACATTAACGCCTTAAAGATTCCCGGCGCCTCGCCAGTGGCTAATTTTAACGGGGTGCCGCTTAATGGTAATCCGCCGCTGACCGTCTCGTTCACCGATCTCTCTACGGGAGCACCCTTTAACTGGTCGTGGCATTTTGGCGATGGCGTCACTACCAGCACTCAACATCCCACCCATACTTATGACACGCCGGGGACATACTCAGTGAGTCTGATAGCGACCAATGCCCACGGCGAGGGCGCAGTAATAAAGAATAATTATATAACCGTGTATCCTGTGCCTGTGGTGGGATTCTCCTATTCGCCAGCAAGCGGGACAGTGCCATTGACTGTCAATTTCACTGATAAGTCTTTAAATAATCCGACTTCCTGGAGCTGGACCTTTGGTGATGGCGGCATAAGCAATCAACAGAATCCCTCGCATCAATATAACTCACCCGGAGTATACTCGGTCTCGCTTACCGCTACGAATGTCTTTGGCTCTGATACTATCACACGGACAAATTGCGTTATCGTGCTGGCACCTCAACCAGTAGCTGATTTTACCCAGGATATTACAAGCGGAAAAGTACCATTGACGGTTGACTTTACTGATTTATCAACGGGTAGTCCGACTTCCTGGCACTGGACATTTGGTGATGGTAGTTCAAGCACCGCACAGAATCCCTCACATACCTATACAATTCCGGGGAACTACCTCGTCAGCCTGACAGTCTCTAATTCCCGTGGCTCGGATACAAAAACCAGCTCCGTCTTCATCACAGTTGAACCACAGACCGAGAGCGTGATGATACCTAATGTTCCTGATGTAAACCAACCGCCGAGCCAAACTCTACCATCAACAGACCCGACAAATTTCTGTGCCCCGATTGCCGCCGTAAATATTACTGAATACTGGGATAAAGTAATTAAACATAGTAATGCCCTGGCAGTTGATGCCGGACTAACCAGCCAGACAATCGCCGAATACATAGGCTATTTTATGGACACTAACAATACGGGAAGCGCTGACCGGGGCAATGACAGTGATGCTCATAAGGGCACGTATGTTAAAGATGAAGCCAGCGGACTATTAGAATTTGTGCGGTGGGATACTGCAAATCTCTATCACACGCCCCCCCCTTCATTACCAGCTCAAAAAAGAGGTTACAACTGGCGCGCAAATA
>CAYRXI010000095.1:6808-11491 GCA_964428255.1 uncultured Candidatus Sumerlaeota bacterium | reverse complement strand
CGTGATTGCCTGTATGGATTGTAATTCACTGAAAGGGGGCTTTTTGCCCTGGGAAGTGGGATTAAGCTTAAAGAAACAACCGAAAAAACCTCACTGGTTAGTTACCTGCAGACGCTTCATTACTCCTGAGAAAAAACCAATCTGGGAAAAGTTTATTGACCATGCTTACTGGAATGTGGTTCTGAACGAATAACCCCTTTTCTTCTCCTTAAAGGCTATCCCATGGCTATTTTTTACCATAAAATGTCATTCCCTTTGATGATTTCCACTTTCGCTTTCTGTTCTGCAATAGTAATTCCAGAATAAACTGTGGCAGCGGTTTGAAAGAAAATTGGATTGCGATTGGTATCCGCCAGCCCCCAAGTATGCCAGGGAGGAGAGGGATAAAGCTGGATAGAGGTGCCTTTGCTGGAAATAAATCTTCCACAGTCCAGATTGCCAAAATAATAGTAGGGGTCACCGTTGCCGGCTAATTTACCGGGAGTGTCCTTGTTGATTCTGCCATCAGTAGGGTCTGCAGGAATCCAGCCATAATTCGGGAGATAGAATTCTGTCCAGACGTGATAATTTTGCTTGGTCTTACAACACCAGTGTCCATTCACCACGCGTGCTGGAATACCTACTGCACGGCATAACGCCACAAAAATTAGACTATACTCACCGCAGTCTCCAGTTCGGCGGGGTAATGAATATCTTATTCCACGATTTGGGGGGTAAACATAAGCAATGTTATCCACACACCAGGTGTAAATTGCCCGCGCCTGAAAATATGGATTTTTTTCAGTACCAACTATCTCATTAGCCAATTTTATAACCTCAGGGGTTAACTCTATAAACTCCTGAGTCCGCGTATAATACCGATAAATCGGGTCGTCAGTTTTATATTTACCCACTTTTGCCGGATTAATTTTAAAGGCTGTTTCATAAGCCTTAAATTTAAAATGCCGTGTGATAATAATGTCTTTCCCCTCCTCTATTTTGTCAGATAAATCCCAGAATTCTATTATGTTTCCATCTATATCTCTGGACATCACTTTATCGGGTGGGGGGTCTATTGAGATGTACTCAACCTGACGTTGATTAGGATAATCCTGCTGTCTCGCCACATACAAAAATAAATAGGGTCTTGTTACTTTCTTCTCCATTAACCATGAGACTGGCTCTTCCGAAAATTCATATAACGTCACCGTATCTGTATCACATCTGGTTATCCCTTTAAGCTGATAAGTTATCCTCAATTCTACGTCACGAGGATTAATAAAATATTTTTGAAGGGAAGAATTCTCTAATTCTGACTTAAGAAAACAACAGCCTGACAAAATAATGGTAAGAGCCAATAGATTAAGGCGGGTTATGCGGAAAGCTTTCATTTCTTTTGTTAATTATCTTCAGTATCTTTGGCTTGTTCCCAGAGCGCATCCATTTCAGCCAGCGACATTGATTTTAGCTGTCGTCCCTGGCGTCTGGCTTCCTGTTCAATGAAAGCAAAACGGCGCATAAATTTCTCGTTAGTCTTTTGAAGAGCCTCTTCAGGCTGGATTTTTAAGAACCGCGCCAGGTTTACCAGTGCAAACAGTAAATCTCCGAATTCATCCTCAAGACGTGAGTTGGCTTCTGGTGTCTGCGCTAAAGCCTGTTTTAATTCCTGAAGTTCTTCTTCAACCTTTTTGAAAACATCAGCAATATGTTCCCAGTCAAAACCGACCCTGGCAGCCCGGTCCTGGAGGCGCTGAGCCCGAATAAGTGCTGGCAGACTCTTGGGAATGCCCGCCAGAATAGAATCACGATTTTTCTTACCCCCCCTTATTTTTTCCTGCTCTATTTTCTTTAAATCCTCCCAGTTTCGCAAAACTTCATCAGCTGAATGCCAGCGTTCTTCTCCAAACACGTGAGGATGACGATGTAACATTTTCTCACAAATAGTTTGTAAGACATCAACAATATTAAATTTTCCTAACTGGCGTGCTAGCTCCGCGTGGAAAATTATCTGTAGCATCAAGTCTCCGAGTTCTTCCTTCAGGGCATCAAAATCACCGGCATCAATGCTTTCATTGACCTCATAGGCTTCTTCTATAAGAAAGGGCTTTAAGGTTTGATGAGTTTGTTCTTTGTCCCACGGACAGCCTCCGGGACCTAATAAGCGTCGTAATATCTGCACTAATTTATAAAAAGCTTCGTCAATCTGTTGCTTATCGTCCGCGTTGCTTGTCAAATTATCCGGCACTTGATTAAAACCCAAATTTAGATGCTTTTTAAGACCCGAGTAGTTTTCTTCCCCAGCTCCAGCTGCCATAGGCAGCTACAATTTTGCAAATATCACCCGGAATGAAAGGTAGGACGCCAAGTTTAATTGCCTCAAAAAAGGAGCAATTAAGATGTAAAGCCAGAACTATACTACCCAGAGCATAGATTATAAAAGTGGCACAGAATAAACAGGCAATTTGCATAACGATGGAAGCTCTGGGCTTGCTGGCAAACCCACTTATAAACGCAGCGGCAATGAAGCCGACCAGATAACCTCCGGTCGGGATAAAGAGCAAACCAACACCGGTTTGTTCACCTGCAAAGACTGGAAAGCCCAGAATTCCGTAAAGCAGATAAAGTATTTGACTCACTGCCCCACCGATTGTGCCCAATGCCAAACCTGACAGTAAAACAAAATAGGTTTGCAAGGTTATTGGCACAGGGGTAAATGGCAATGGAATACGCACCAGCGCTCCGGCACTGGTAGCGCAGCTGAATAGTAAAATACTTACTAAATAAATGGCATATCTTATCGCCACTTCTTGTTTTGAGGTTTTGACTAACAGATGACCCTTTTTTTCCATAATTTCTCCACCACACAAAAGATTATAAGTGAATATCGTAATTGATAGTTGAAAAGTCAATTACTTTCTAAAAATGGCGCCATTAGCCCCTTCATTCCTTTTTCTGCCAGATGAGACTGTATAATAACTCAACAGACTGAATGATGCTGTCCGGGGCAGGTATGGTAAAAAATTTATCCCTGATAATATATATTTTTTTCTCTTTTACTGCTTTGACCAGTGGTAGCGATTGCCAGGCGCTCATTGTGAGATGTATGGCTTCAGTGGTGGCATTATCGGAGACGGCGGTATCAATTATAATATCCGGATTCAGCGTAATAATTGTTTCACGGGTTATCAAGGGATAGCGCGGCGAAGTTACTGTGATCACATTTTCAGCGCCAACGATTTCAAGTAATTCATTAAGAAATGTTTCGCGCCCGGCAACATAAATTTGCTGCAAAGAACCCGGCGTGTGTCCAACTACGCACAGGACTCTGGGGCGATTCCTGCAGCTCTCGGTGAGTGCCCTGTATCTGGCGATTTTCTGCTGAAATTCCCGAACGAGAGTAGTAGCACGTGACTCCGTATTGGTAATTTTACCAATGGTAATCACCGAGGCAAGGACATCGGATGTTGTTTCATCCTGCACGGCAAGAAATGTGGTGTTTTTTAACGCCTGTTTAAGGCGTTGCGTGACATTATTTTGCGAAGGTAAGGCAATCACAAGGTCAGGCTTTAGAAGAATGATTTGTTCAATGTTTGGACTGAAGAATGTGCCTATTGAAGGTCGCGCAGTACGAAGACTTTCTATGTGGCAATGCTCAGTAACCGCCACAACTCTCTCATCAAGCCCCAGCAAATGCAGGATTTCCGTAACATTGGGACTTAGTGGGATAATACGTTTAAATTTATTCCCAGCAATCCCTGCTGTAAGTATTAATACAAACAGCAGACAAATACTAAGATATTTTAGTTTGTTTAGCATTAGCTGGAGTTCAATCCTTCCTTAAATTGAAGTTCATAAAGTCGCCGATAAATCCCATTGCGAGCAAGCAGTTCCTGATGGGTTCCAGTCTCAACCACTTTACCATGATGAAGCACAATAATTTTATCCGCATGTTTAATTGTAGAGAGGCGATGGGCGATAATAATGGCTGTACGTTGAGTCAGGAGGCGGTCTATGGCTTCTTGAATCAGCTGTTCAGTCTCTGTATCAATATTGGCAGTGGCTTCATCAAGTATGAGGATTTGAGGGTCGGCAGCTAAGGCTCTGGCAAAGGACAAAAGCTGACGCTGTCCAGTTGATAGTCTTCCTCCACGCTCGCGCACGTTCTCTTCAAATTTTTCTGGTAGCTCGTCAATAAAGGCAGATGCGTTAACAAAATCAGCCAGCGACCGCAGCTGGGCGTCTGTAAGATTTTCTTCCCAGAGCCGTATATTTTCTTTTACGGAAGTGGAGAATAAAAACACGTCCTGGAGAACTACACCAAATAACGAGCGAATCTGACGCGGGGCAAAAGACCAAATATCTTTACCATCAAGACAAATAGAGCCCTTAACGGGGTCATAAAAACGGCAAAGAAGACTGATGATGGTGGTTTTGCCGGCACCGGTTGCACCTACAATTGCCAGACGTTCACCCTTCTTAAGGGTGAAACTCACGTTTTCAAGCACCCAGTCATTATGATTATAGGCAAACCACACATTTTTAAATTCCAAGGAGTCATTGAACTGGATTCGCTGGATATGAGGTTCAATTTTTGCCACCTCGGTTTCCGTATCAAACAGACGAAAAATACGTTCGGCTGAAGCCATCGCTGATTGGAAGACGTTGTAACGTTCACTGAGGTCCTGAATCGGGTCAAAGAAACGC
>CAYRXI010000095.1:4074-6774 GCA_964428255.1 uncultured Candidatus Sumerlaeota bacterium | reverse complement strand
AAAATAGTGAACCCAGAGAGAGAAGATTTTTCAGCGTCAATCCACCACCCCACCACAGAATTAAGGCTACTCCAAGAGAATTGATAAAACTTACTAATGGAAAAAATAAGGCATAATGAAACACCGTTTCTATATTGGCTTGGCGTAGTGCTTCATTCAGCTCGTTAAATTCAGCGAAGGTTTTCTGCTCCCGATTATATCCCTGAATAGTCCTGATACCGGAAAATGTTTCCTGCATAAAGGCGTTGAGACGTGCCAGACGCGTGCGCACCTGACGATAAGTGCGACGAACGTTGCGACGAAAGTTCTCCGCCACCGCAATTAACAGGGGCATTGTCAGAAACACAATTAATGCCAGCTTTGTATTTATAATCAGCATCATCACCACAATCCCAATCAGCACAAATACATCACGGACAATATTCACCACACCGGCAACAAACAATTCGTTGATGGCTTGAATGTCATTGGTAACTCTGGTCATTAAACGTCCTACAGGAGTGGTATCAAAGACCTGCACACTGAAGCGCTGAATGTGGTCAAATAACTGCAGGCGCAGGTCATAAATTGCCTTCTGCCCCATATAATTGACCAGATATTGAAACAGAAACTCTATCCCGAACCCCATTCCAAGTAACACTACAAATAACACTGCAATCTGGAGTAAGCCATTAAAATCACCGGGCAGGATATACTTATCAATTGTCAATTTAAACAGATACGGAATACCGAGCTCAATTCCGGACAGGATTAAGGACAAAAAAACTGCAGCAACTAAGTAGCCGGTATAAGGACGTAAATAAGGTATCAGCCGCCGCACCAGGCGATGGTCGTAGGCCTTACCGAGAATGTCCTCTTCAATATGTGGCAAGTGGTTCATTATAACAGCAAAAATATCATTTAAAGAATGGAGAATGTTTAATAAATGCCACCGCTATGAAAAATTCTCCCAAATTCGCCTGATAAAAATCATAATTTTTCTTCCAGCATTTGCTGGCGAACAATTTCTGCATACAGTCCACCTTTTTCAATGAGTTCTTGCTGGGTTCCGCTCTCTGTAATTCTCCCCTCGTCCAGAACATAAATACGTTGAGCCAGCTGCAATGTACTGACGCGATGAGAAATAATTATGATAGTCATATTAGGACTTAATGTTTGTAAATTACGCAGAATTTTTTGTTCTGTTTCAGTATCAACACTGGAGAACGCATCATCCAGAATCAAAATTTTGGGCTCACCAGCCAGTGCGCGAGCCAGCGCCAGCCGCTGTCGCTGCCCCCCCGAAAGGCTTACCCCGCGTTCACCAACCAGTGTATTATAGCCTGCAGGAAACTCAGCCACATCGGCTGAAAAACAGGACATTTCTGCTGCCCATTTCATTTTCTCTTCGGTGATAAAATCCCTGCCAAAGATTATATTTTTCGCAATTGTATCTGAAAAAATAAAACTGTCCTGAAAGACCAGCGCAATTTGTGAACGCAGTATTGCCAGAGGAATGTTCTTAATATTAATGTCATCAATCAGAATTGAGCCATATGTTGGGTCATATAGCCGGAGAAGCAGGAAAACAAGCGTAGATTTACCTGAGCCCACAGGACCAATAATGCCTATGACATCCCCCGGTGAGATTTCCAGATTAATATCCTTTAAAACCGGGCTGTTTCCATAAGAAAAAGTTAAATCCTGGTATTGAATTTTTCCTTTTAACTCGGCTATAGCTACAGGTCTTTCACTGTCAGTGATCTCGGGCTGGGTTTGAAATATGGCCTGTAACCGAGCCATTGAGCCAGCAGCACGTTGAAAAATATTTATAATCCAGCCAATGGCTATTAGGGGCCAGAAGAGCTGGATGTGGATAAGCACAAATGCGGTTATATCTCCAATTGATACACCTTTGCCCTGAATGGCATATTTACCGCCGATGACAATCACAATTAACAAGGCGAGTGCGGCAATACTCCGGAGTGCTGGAAAGAGTAGGGCTGAGGTTTTTACCAGCTGGAGGTTACTGCGTAAAAAGGCATCGTTTAATCGTGCAAACAGGCGATTAAGACTGGGTTCGCGGCAAAAGGCTTTTATCACGCGAATGCCTGCAAAAGTTTCCTGCGCCAGAGCACTGATGTCAGCGAAATTTTCCTGCACCTGCATATGGTAACGATATATGCGACTGCCGAAAATCTTCGCCAGAATGGGAACACTAAGTAAAGGCAAAATAGAAATTAACGTTAAGGTGGAGTTGATGGTGAGCATCTGATAAATTGCCAGCGGGAAAATCGTTGCCGAGTTCACCAGGTTGAGCAGACCAGGACCAAGCAACATTCTTACGGCTTCAATATCTGTTGTCGCCCGGGACATCAAATCGCCAGTTTTATTGTTATCATAGAACGCAGGGCTTAATGACAACAGATGACGGTAATAATTATTGCGAAATTCATACTCAAACTGCCTGCTAACCCCAATTAACAGACGACGCATTAGAAATCGGAAGATTCCCTGTGCTACTGCCAGTCCCAGAATTATCAAGACAACAGAGAATAAAAATCTGGGAGTGGCCTGCTGGAACTGAATGGCATCAATTGCTTTACCAACAAATCTGGGAATAAGCAAATTGAAGCGGTTGGCTAAAAACAAACATATACATCCCGCAACAAGCCACCAGCGGTATTTATATAAATAAGGTTTTAAAGCCAACGGGTGTTT
>CAYRXI010000095.1:0-4064 GCA_964428255.1 uncultured Candidatus Sumerlaeota bacterium | reverse complement strand
ATTGAGACTTTCGGTTCAAGCTACTCTTAATTTTAGAGAACAAAAATTTGATGCCCTGCCAGTATGCCCAAAACTGCCAGAGTCTATAACCATGAGCTTTAGGTTCAAATAAGAACCAGCGCACTTCAAACGGCAAAAAATCAAATAGCCAGTTTTTCAGCGTATAATTTCTTAACAGAAAGATTATCCGACTGCGAAAGAATATGCGATAAAACTGGGGACTTAATTTTTTAAGAATGGAAGATTCATAATGAAATAAGACTGCATCAGGCACGTAGATAACTTTATAACCATTTTTACGAGCACGCCAGCAAAGGTCTGTTTCCTCATAATATGCTGGGAAAAAGTCTTCGGCCAAGCCATTCATTTTTTCAAGACAGCAAGACAGGCACCCGTAACGTAATCCACCTCACGCAATACGTCATATTGTCCCTTATCAATTTCGGCATTTCCCAGATGTTCACACATGGCATTGGGGTGCAAAATGCCGCCAGCATGTTGAATAATACGGGAATTAGGATAATACATCTTGCACCCTGCAATCACCGCCTCCGGGTGAGACAATAAACCCTTTATTAAATTTTCTAACCAGTCAGGTGTGGCTACGATGTCTGGGTTCACAAAGACAATAATTTCTCCCGCAGAGTTACGCCAGCCAACATTATTCCCGCCAGCAAATCCCCAATTTCTGCCTGTTTGAATAAACCGCAGGGGATATGAGCAGCTGGCAACAACCTCCGGAGTGCCATCGGTTGAAGCATTGTCTACCACAATCACTTCATAGTCGGGATATGTTTGCCAGAATAAACTTTCCAGACAGCCTGAAATAAACTCCCGGCTATTATAAGTGAGAACAATTACACTTACTTTGGGCAGTTGCTCGGAAATCCGTGCTGGATTGTTTTGCAACTCATTTGTATCTAACGATTCCATATGTCTCTAAGTTCTTGAAGTGTTTGAGAAAAAAGCTGGGCTTTGTTAACTATTGTTAACATATGACAGGTCTCACAGTCTCTAGGTATAATACCCTGACGCAGAGTCCTTCGCAGCTTAATAAAGCCCTCGCTATTCCACAGGTTTTCAGGAGTACTATTTAGGAGATTGCCATTACTGCCCTGAGTCCAGAAACAACAGAATCGCACAGTGCCATCTACTTCTACGTGTAGTTGTTGCCAGATAAATTCACAGTAATAACCGCTGCGAGAAAGTTGCTCTCGTGGTAGACGCTGGATTAATGGCATCCCGAGTGGTACACATTCAACTTTTACATTGAGTTTTGCACCAGTCTGCTGCGCCTTGAAGACAGCCTGCTCAAGTACATCTCTATCCTGCACCATATTCTCACGTGCCCAATCATTGTAAGGTAGTAAATTCTGCAAGATTACTAAAGGTGCGCCCATTCTATGTGCCAGTTCTACTATCTGGCTGAGTTCCGTTACATTTTGTTTCATCACACACACGATAAAATTTACGATGGGAAAAGGTTTTCCCAGCTCCTGCTTGCGTTTATTCAAGATCTTAAGATTTTCAACCACTGCGTTAAAACTGGCACCCTCGCGAATGAACTCAAAGGTTTCCTGACGTGCACCATCAATTGAAACCACCAAAATTAGCCGCGGCAAATCAAGCAAAGCATCTATCATTTCGCTAATCAAGAGTGTAGCGTTAGTCACTACAGAAGGGATAGCCCCTGCCGAATTAATCAAATACAGGATATCCAAAATCTGGCTGTGAAGAAATGGTTCGCCATTACCGGCAAGACCCACATAACTGGCATAGCTAAACCACGGTTGTAACTGCTCAACAACTTTCATTGAAATCTCGCCACGATTTTTCGGGAAGGCATTGCTCTGGCGAGCGCACATCCTACAGCGTAAATTACAAACATCGTTGACTTCTAAATGGATACGTAACGGGCGAGCCAGCAGGCGACCACGACGAAAGATTTTATCTATACAACTTTTTCCTATATTTAAAGTTCGAGGTAGTTTGTTCATTTAATTAGTGCTTGCCTTTAATTTCACGGCAACAAAAAATAAGTTTGTTTTAATTGTGTCAAAGATGAGGGAAAAAGTAAATAAGGTTGTAATACTGGGAGCAGGTCCGGCTGGATTAACTGCAGGCTGGAAGCTGGCAGAAAATGGTGTTCTGGTTACGGTACTGGAAGCAGAGGATATTGTGGGTGGCTTGTGCAAAACGGTGCGGCTAGAAGGGTTTAACTTTGACCTTGGAGGCCATCGTTTTATCACCCACAACTTGCAACTTGCTGAGGAAGTAAGTCGTTTACTTGGCGACCGCCTGGAAGTTCGTCCGCGAACCAGTACCATTCGTCTTCAAGGGAAATTTTTCAAATATCCTCTTGACTTTAGTGATCTGGCAAAAAAGCTCCCCCCCCTAACTGCTATTCATTGCGCCCTGGACTATTTTCTTAACACTCTTAAACAAAAAATCATATCACAGTCGGATAAAAGTCTGGAAGACTGGGTAGTTAATCGGTTTGGCAGAGCGCTTTATAATATTTACTTCGGTCCCTATTCAGAGAAACTCTGGGGACTACCGCCTTCAGCCATTTCCGCAGATTGGGCAGCACAACGTATTTCCTTGCCCAATTTGTGGGATGTGCTGTTACGGTTGCTTGGTAAGAAGTCAGCTACTCCCAAGACTTATGCCACCAGATTTTTTTATCCTATCGGCGGTATCGGTACTATTAGCGAACAACTGGCAGAGAGAATAACTCAGGCACATCCGGAGAATAAGATAATATTAAACGCCAGGGTAAAAAAAATACGACATCACGATGGAAGAATAACCCAGGTGGTTTTTGAGCAAAGCGGTGTGGAATCAGTCCTGCCGGTTGAATTTGTGATTTCTACAATCCCACTGCCGGATTTAATAAATTTCCTTGAACCACCATTAGAACCATATTTGCTGGCAGTGGCACAACAGATGCAGTTTCGTGCACTTCGCTTCTTAAATCTAATGCTGAATATGGAGCAAGTCTCTGAGAATTGCTGGATATATATACCGGAGAAGGAATATTATTTCTTCCGCATCCAGGAGCCTAAAAACTGGCATCCTGACAATGCTCCTGCTGGTAAGACATCGTTAATTCTTGAGATTGCCTGTAATTTTGGCGATGAACGGTGGTGCGCCACTGAACAGGAAACAGCTAATCGTTGTCTGGATAGTCTTGAGCGCCTTGGATTTTTTGTGCGTGATAAAGTTATTGGTTATTTCTCCACTTTCGCGCGCCACGCCTACCCAATTTATACCCTGGATTACAGGGAAAAATTGCAGCGCGCCTTCTCCGTTCTCCAGCGCTTTGACAATCTCGTTTCTTGCGGCAGACAGGGTTTATATCGCTACAACAATATGGACCATTCAATGGAAATGGGAATACTGGCGGCAAATTATGTTTTAGGTAAAACCCCGCGTGAAGAAATATATCGCGTGGCTACTGAAGCCGAGAGTTTTGAGCAGGAGTACCGTCAGGCTTATCAACGGTGAGAATTATCTGTCAGCTTACTGCGAAGCCTTAAGTGGGTAATCTCAATTCAATCATAATTAAGAGAGTTCCTATATCCTCTACTTATCTAATTTTTTAATCTCGTCCAGATTGATTTTATATTTTTCAATCTTATCATACAAATGGCGTCGGCTAAGACCCGCCAGGCGTGCGGCATCAGATACGTTCCCCTGTGTGCGACGCAATAATTCTATGATATAATTTCGCTCAAACTCCTCCCGCGCCGTCCTATAATCAACAGAAATACGTGATGAAACAGAAACGCCAACAATGTCAGCAGGGAGGTCTTCTCTTCCAATCACGGGCTTGTCAATCAGAACCGTGAGTCGTTCAATAATGTTTTCAAGTTCGCGCACGTTTCCCTGCCAGTTATAATTCATTAAAGCCTCTATGGCTGACGGAGAAAAACGGATTTGAGGATTACGTGCCGAACGACTATATTTTTTCAGAAAGTAGTCTATCAGCAAGGGGATATCTTCGCGACGTTCGCGCAGGGGGGGGAGCATAATATTAATTACATTCAAACGATAAAACAAAT
>CAYRXI010000094.1:6791-11504 GCA_964428255.1 uncultured Candidatus Sumerlaeota bacterium | reverse complement strand
AGTCCAGTCGCGTAAATGAATAAACAACAGCTCACCGTGGTCACGCCGGGCGTCCACCCAACCAAATAGCAGAACATCCTGTCCCACATTGGCAGGACCCAAACTCCCGCAATATGCTCGTTCTCGCCAGTTCATACCAGCTTATATGTCCTCTAAAATTTGGGCGCAAAATATTATTGGAAAGAATTATTTCCATTTTTCTGACTCAAAATGTTTAAGTCAAGTTATATGTCCCTTTCAATTGCCCAGCAAAAAATTGCTTTTGGTGTAGATTGCCAGAGATTTACAATCAGGATTATCTGGAAAAATCATAACCTCATTACTTTTTTCTGCAAAATAAAAGCAGACGCTTCTCGTTCTCTATCCAGTTTTCAATAAATGCACTTCCATCTGGAGCTATGCTGTTATATAATTCTCTGAATTTTGAAACAGGTTGCTTGCATAATGTCAAAACGCAAATCCCGAAAACCTGCGTCGCCTCCGAATAATCTCCTTTTGCCGGTAATTATTGTCTTGCTAATAATTGCAGGGATTACGTTGCGTATACTTTATCTTGGCAAGAAAAGTCTCTGGCTGGATGAGGCTTTTACGGCAATGATTACCTCACGCGACCTGCTTTATATTATCCAGTATGCACTCAAAGACCCGGGACCATTACCACTGACTTACATCTTTCCCTGGCTCGCACAAAAAATTGCCGGCAATAACTCGGAATTTACCTTGAGATTTTTTGATTTTATCTATGGGAGTGCAGGATTGATAGCCTTTTATTTTCTGGCGCGTCTGATAAAGTCTGAACTGCGCTTCATAGTGATTACTCTAACACTATTAACTTTTTCTGCTGTTCATCATTATTATTCCCAGGATGCGAGGGGTTACACCGCGATTGTGTTGCTAAGCATCATTCAATTTCTCTGTTTATGGCAGGCTATTCATAGCTCCGAAAGAGCTCTAAATTGGTGGGTTGGCTATTATGTTTCAATGGCACTTGCTTTTTATTTCTCGCTCTTTACTTTTTTCCTGTTAGCTACCAATTTCTTCTGGGGAGTAGGAGTCCTGCTGCTTTCGTCTACTCTTTCCTCACGGCAAAAAAAGGACAAAGTTCTTTTGTTGTCAGCCATTACGTTTTTACTACTGATGACCATTGGGTTCTGGTTAATCTTTGCCCTGCCGAATATGAAAAGCCACCAGCTGGAGCAGGAGAAGTTATCTTTACCACACACAATTTTATTTCTTGCAGATAGTATGGTTAAATTTTGCGGGGGGAATTTGGCTTTTGCTGTGTTATTTTGGGGCGTTATTTTACTCGGCTGGTGGACAGTCCAGAAAAGCTGGCGCCCGATACTCTTATACCCATTCTTGTTTCTATTTGTTGCCCTAATAGGATTTTTACTGGCGCCAACCGCCCACTTTCTCCATAATCGCTACTTAATCGCAGTTTTACCGATGTTACTCCTCGCTTTTAGTTTTTCATTAACTTCTGCCTCCCGTCTAATAAAACCCAGAACGCTCTTTTATTTTGCCCTTGGCTTGATACTTCTTTCATATTTAGTCGTTAACCTCAATGGTATAAGACGTAATTTTTTGACCGAGAAGCAAAATTGGCGTGCTGCGGCTAATTTTATTGCCAGACATTTTCAACCTGACGATGTTATCTTCGCTGGCGCCAATAGCTGCTCTGTAGTTTTATATTACTATCTTCCAGCATCACTCCGGAATCAACTTTCTCCCGACGTGCCATCAACAACAGATTTAGAACAACCTATCAAGCAGGGCAAACGTGTCTGGTATGCCACTGCCTATTATCGCTGGGCATATAAGTGGAGAGCCTCTCCACAGTCCAGTATCAAGTCACAGCTGTACTACGATTGGATTGACCAGCACTTTCAGCGCCTTATCACCTTTCCCGGAGAATATGATGTTATCGTCTTTCTCTCTAAACCACTATCGCAAACAAAATAAAGCCTGGTTCAACTATTACGCCCTGGAACATACTAAAAATATGCAAAGATGTCCAACTGATTGTTTTTGACGCTTGCAGAGTATAACAGACAGGGTCTATTATTTATCCAGTTATTTATAAAGTCCCTGAAAATTGAATAAAATTTGTTTACTATTTTTAACTTCAACTATAGCGAGGGTAAAATCTTTAGCTTGAAAATATCAGAAGATTTATTACGACGCTTGTTGTTAATTCTTATTATCCTAATACCCACGGCGACACCCTTTTCCCTGTATTATCTCTATGAACGTCCCCAGGTTGCTCAGCGATTTTTTCTGCAGCTCAGCATTATTCTCGCTGTCCAACTGGCTATTCTGATAAGTCTTGCATTTAATCTGGCACTACGTTGGAGACTTAAGAAAATAGATTGGTTTGTTCTCGGCTACGGTTTGGTCATTGTGTGTTCCTCCATTTTAAAAGGCAGTGAACTGGTCTTTAATTTAAAAGAGTCTATTTTCCCCCTATCATTGATTCTTTATTTTTTATTGCTGCGCTGGTTTGCGCCTTCGGACAATGAAACACGAAAGATGTTATTGTTGCTCCTTTTTGTTGGGCTTATAAATGCCACGTATGGTTTTGCCCAGTATTTCGGGTTTGAACTACTGAGCTACATTGGGGAGCAGAAAGTTGGTAAACTTAATGTTCTGGCGTTCGCCGGTCACCCAAATTTTCTGGCTGCCTTTTTGGTGCCGATTATCTACCTTGCCTTTATCTTCTTTATCAAAGATACCGCTCTTCCCTCCCGTGCTTTTTCCATATTAGTTGCCTGTGCCATTATGGTGTGCTTAATTTTATCAGGTGCACGCGGCGCCTGGCTTGGTACTATGATTTCTTCTGTATTCTTCTTTGTCAATTTGCACTTTCTCCCGCTTATGAAACCTTATCGGCGCTATGCGTATATGTTATTTGCAACTATCCTGTTTCTTGTAGTGAGTATTGTAGCACTGTTGATTATTCCCAATCCTTTGGTTAAAAAGAAATACAGCCTATTAGAACGTCTCACGGCGCGCACCGAGATAACCTCACGCTTTTATGCCTGGTGTATTGCGCGTGATATGTTCTTAAAAAATCCCCTGCTGGGGATTGGATATGGTGGCTTTACTGCCAAATACTGGGATTATGTGGTGGAATTCCACCAAAAGCCCGAAAACAAAGTCTATTCCGATATGAACATTCGTTTGAGTGGCGTTGCACCAGGACAGGTGCACAATGAATTGTTAGAAATAGCCGCAGAAACAGGATTGCTGGGGTTGATAATGTTCTTGTTAATTCTAATAGAGACGTTTCGGCGAGGTTTCAGTTTAATTTATCATCCACTAGCTACTTCTGGCTCATCATCAAACAACTTATCCAATACGGGCGCACTGGAGGAAATAACTGCGTTGTCTCTCCTGTCAGCCATACTGTTTATGCTAATTGACAGCCTGTTCAATTTTACCTTTCAGCTTCCGATGAGTGGGATTCTTTTCTGGCTACTCCTGGCATTAAGTCATAATCTCTCGGATACGGTAACTAAAACTCAACCTGCCTGAATTTCTGGCAGAAATTTTGCATATAAAATTTTATCAAATTCATTGGCTTTACTGGAATATAAAAACTTTATCTGAAGGATGACTTATGAATAAATGGAAGGTTTGTATCATTGATGATATATTAATGTTAATAGTGATGGCATTCATAATTGGACTGGGATTATTGATAAAATTTGTGCTGTTACCCGGCGAAAAAGTGATGGAAATTTATGGCGCAAATTATAAACTCACCTGGCTGGGTTATAATCGTCACGACTGGGGAACCATACATCTGTATCTTGGCATCTGCTTTATTGTGCTACTTATTATTCACCTTGCCCTGCACTGGGGAACCATAAAGAATTTACTGCGGTGCTTGATTCCCGGCAAATCTCTCAGGTTAGTTATATCTATTCTGATAATAATAATCACCTTGATTGGCTTATCTTTCTGGAAAGTAGTCAAGCCTGAATTTGGCGAACCACGAGGAGGCGGCAGGCGTATGGGTCAGCAATTCAGAAGATAACAATAGCTAATGTGTTCCTCTTAATATTGATAGAGATTGTTAGCAAATTACTTAATGTCTTATCCTGCTCTTTGAGTTCCGAATTTTAACCAATTTTGGGTGTTAAAGTATGGATAGCTGGTTATTGCAGAAAAAACCGCAGTATCTAACTCTTGCGCTATTTATTGCCACACTGGTAGTGTTTATCGGGGGAAGTATTTTTCTGCTACAGTTAATTGAAGAATCCAAAGAACAGGACCTGGGTCAACGCCTGCTGGCTATTGCCACCACAGCCAGCGTCTTAATCGGCAGTGAGGAATTATATTTACCTGACGCCAGTGTGATTAAAAACTATCAGCAGTCGCCGGATTACCTCCATCTATTAACCCTCTTACGCCAGATTAGAATAAGAAATAATTTACGAAACATTGTGGTTCTGGACAGAGAAGGCAGGGTTCTGGTTGATGCCCGTCAGCAATTGCCCGCTGGAGAGAAGCATCCGTTTGTGGAGATTGATACAGTTGAGCTCAAACGCGCTGTTCAGGGAGAGCCAGCCGTTACACCATACTATCGCTGGAAACAAGAACCTCATAAACGGGCATACTCGCCAATTTTTGCTCCAAAAGGAACACTAATGTACGTTCTCCGTCTGGAAGCCAGTCGCGACTATTTTACTGAAATGCAAATCCTCAAAA
>CAYRXI010000094.1:5024-6776 GCA_964428255.1 uncultured Candidatus Sumerlaeota bacterium | reverse complement strand
TCTACTGGGTGGACGGTATCGGCACTATCCTACTGGCAATAATTGCCCTGATTTTTCATCGCCTGGTTCAACGTCTGATCAAAGTGGAAGAGGCAATGAGCCGCACCGAACGTCTCCAAGCACTCGGGACTATGGCTGCAAGTGTGGCACATGAAATTCGTAACCCACTTGGCATAATTCGTGCATCTGCAGAAGAATTGAAAACAGAATTAGCCACTCCCGGAGGTGATGCCCTTACACTGATTGATGATATCATTGAAGAATGCGATAGAATTAACCTCGAAGTTTACAACTTTTTACAATGGGCTCACCCCTCAAGTAGCAATATTACTGATGGTAATCAGATGTCCACTACTTCTGTGGTTAAAGAAGTGACCGAGCTGGTAAAACGTGCCAGAAAAGTTGCTGAGTCACATAGCATACAAATTCAATTAAAAGTACCAACACAGGAGGTTAACGCACAAATTGACCCTCCGGCGTTTCGTCAGGTAATATTTAATCTGTTACTTAATGCAATTGAAGCGATTTCTGAGGCAGGCTCAATTTCCCTTAATATTAATCTCGCTGGCAGACATAAGGAGTGGGTTGAAATTGAAATCATTGATACCGGTAGAGGTATGAGTTCCAAAACATTAAAACGTGCCTTTGAACCATTTTTTACCACAAAAAGGGAAGGCACAGGACTGGGCTTAAGTATCTGTCGCCGAATTATAGACCAGGCTGGTGGAAAAATTAAAATCCAGTCCCGGGAAGGTAAGGGAACTATAGTTAAAGTGCAGTTACCTTTAGCACGTTAATTTTTTACGTAAAAGCGTATCTATTGTAAATATTATTTCTGAGGTCGGGAAAAATATCTTAACTTAAAAGAACCAGCGTTTCACTAAAAATGCAAACTGCCAAAATACTGGTAATTGATGATGAAGTTAAGCTTACGCAGATTATAAAACGTTCACTTGAGCGTGAGGGGCATACTGTTTTAGTGGCAAATGATTCTGAAAGCGCGCGCGAAATTATGCGTCAGCCGTCAGCTCTGGACATTATATTTTGCGATTTGAGATTGCCCGGAGATGTTGACGGCATTGTCCTGCTCACAGAGGCTAAACGTTACCAGCCCGAGGCTGACTTCATAATTATTACTGCCTATGCCACGGTGCAGACAGCAGTGGAAGCACTGAAAAAGGGCGCCTTTGACTATTTGATAAAGCCTGTTCCTCTGGATGAATTGAAGTTAATGGTCAAACGCCTGCTGGAAACCAGAAGTCTGAAAGAAGAAAATGTCCGTTTGAAAGAAATCATTCAGGAAAAGTTCAGTTTCAATAACATTGTCGGCGTCAGCAAAGCCATTCAGGCAGTTCTGGCTAAAGTTGCCAAGGTTGCGCCGACCAATGTCTCTGTTTTACTACGCGGAGAGAGTGGCACCGGAAAGGAAATTATCGCCAAAACCATTCATTCTGCCAGTCCGCGGCGTGATAAACCTCTAATTATTGTTAACTGCTCTGCAATTCCAGATACGCTGTTAGAAAGTGAATTGTTCGGTTACGTCCGCGGGGCATTTACAGGAGCCTATGAAGACCGTAAAGGCTTGTTTCAGGTTGCAGACGGGGGTACTATTTTCCTGGATGAAATTGGCGAGATTTCACCGGCTCTGCAGGTAAAACTCCTCCGGGTTTTACAGGACGGCGAATTCCAGCGCCTGGGTGATTTTGCAGAAAAAATAAAAGTAGATGTGCGAATTATTGCAGCTACCAACAA
>CAYRXI010000094.1:4715-5014 GCA_964428255.1 uncultured Candidatus Sumerlaeota bacterium | reverse complement strand
AAGCAGTGGATGCCGGTCATTTTCGGCAGGACCTATATTACCGCCTGAATGTGGTGCCAATTTTCATCCCCCCTCTTCGTGAACGAAAAGAAGATATCCCGTATCTCATTGAGCACTTTCTGAAAAAATACGCACCTCCGGGCAGGTCTTACTCCCTCAGTCCCGAAGCCATGCAACTTTTAATGGAGTATTCCTGGCCCGGTAATATTCGTGAGCTGGAAAACGCTATTGAACACGCGATTGTGATGGCAGAAAACAGCGAGATCAAAGTGGAAGACCTCCCGCTGGCGATACGAAAT
>CAYRXI010000094.1:2245-4668 GCA_964428255.1 uncultured Candidatus Sumerlaeota bacterium | reverse complement strand
AACCCCTGGCAAAGTAGACGTTGACCACTTAACCCTGGAAGAAATGGAAAAGCAGGCTATTCTAAATGCCATTCGGCGCACTCAGGGTAATTATTCCCGTGCAGCCAGATTACTTGGCATCACGCGCCGAACACTGGGGTACAGAATTAAAAAATATAAACTGGAAGAGAGCATAAATAAACTCCGTCAGGAGTTTGGAAAATATAAAGGAGGCGAAGCCGATGAAAACGGTTAATATGATAAAATTATTGATGTTTGTAATATTATCCTGCCTGACATTTGTATATGTGGATGGGACACAGGAGGTTCCCGGCAAGCCCCGAATCTCCGCAAAGACTGAGATTTCCGAAAACCAGCTGGAACTAAAAGATGAACAGCAAACTTCTCCTACACTTCGCGCTAGCTGGAAGTTGCTTAACGATTTTCGCCAGGTCACTGAGCAACTCCGGCAGCTGGAGCGAGAAAAAGTTGCCTTGCTGGAAAAACTGGAGCAACAGAAACGCGAAATTTCCGGGAAACGTTTGTTTGGTGACCGCTGGCGCAAAGCAGAAATTGAAAAAATAATTGGTCAACTCCATAACAAAATTGATGAGGGGGAAAAATTAGAAACACACCAGCGCGAGCTACTCCAGCAAATTGTAGCTAATAAGGAAGTAAAGGAATTAATTCAACAAAGGATAAAAAACCTTTCCGCCAGAATAGAAAGGCTTGAAGCAGAACCCGAGAAAAACCGTGCTAAAATTGAAGAAGCCGAGCGAGAACGTGCCAGATTGCAACGAGTTGAAAACTTAATTCAGACCGCTGAAGATTATGGCATAGAAGAGGTACTAACAGTTATTAATCTTCCTCAGGGCACCGGTCAATTTCATCAACCGGATAAGCCCGGCGCCGAACAATGGACAGGCAAGGGCAGACAACCCTTTCCTGCAGGGAGATTATATCGCCGTCTGGCACGAATGGAGGAAGAAATTCAGTTCTTGCGCCAGCAGCTTGACCAGCTGGAGAATCAATTGAACGAAATCAGGAGATTTATTCCACCACCAGAAATAGAGCCAGATGAAATACCGATTTTGCCTGAAAAAACCATTTCTCCACCTCTTCCCCCGCAGAAGATGTAACTTAAACAATTGTTCGCTCTTTATCAAAAAAGCCATTATATTAATAACCCAACCAATAGCTCTTCCAAAGAAATGCTACACTAAAGAAACTGCAATTTAGCAGTTTTTTCAAAGAGTAGGACAGGCATCTTGCCTGTTACTTATTAGACAGGTGAGACGCCTGCCTTACTATTGATAGGAGTGTCATCCGACCTGTTATTCAAAGTAGGATAGGCATCTTGCCTGTTTATAACCTCGTTTCAAAACATGGATAAGCCGTAATTGAGAAGCATCCATTCTGACCCACCACCAGAAGGTAAAATCTCTCTTAGTCTATGTCAAAGAACTTAACTTTGCAACAAAGCATATTACATAAGTCAAATGCAACTATTTGTGATTTTGTTAGAATTGAGGGAAATCATTCTTTTTGGTGATGACCCGGGAGGCCAGAATGGTCCGCTTATTTCTTCGGCAATGTATCGTGAGTACTATAAACCTAATCATCGCAAAATGTGGAGGCGCGTTAAGGAATTAGCGCCGCATATGAACATTCAACTACACTCCTGTGGCAGTATTGAACCACGGCTGGAAGATTTAATTGATGCGGGGCCGGATAGTGTAAATCCTGTGCAAATCTCCTGTCGCGGGATGGAGGCTGCATATCTAAAGCATAAATATGGAGACAGAATTACCTTCTGGGGTGGAGGCTGTGATACGCGTTATGTATTGCCGTATGGTACGCCGGAAGAGGTGAAACGCCACGTGAAGGAGCAAATTCGTATTTTAGCTCCAGGTGGTGGCTTTGTTTTTCAGCAAGTTCACAACATTCTGGCAAACGTTCCAGTAGAGAATATTCTTGCTATGTTTTCTGCGGTGAGAAGCTGAGATCTTTACACGTTGAAAGTATCTGAGCAGTCTCGTTGAGAAATGCCAACCTATAGAATTGTTATTCTATCAGCTATTGTAATCCAATTGTATCCCGTTGACTGCGATAGATGTCACCCCGACTAACTGTTCCGTTGCTGGGGTCGTAGGAGACTTCATTGGGATAATTGGAGGGACCGCCGGGAGGACCGGAGCGTTCATCGGGTCCAAAGCTATCCAGTCGCCACATTCCAATAGCCGTTTTATAAGCCGGGAGCAGGAGATTGTAATAGGTAAGGCTGGTTCCATAATTGGCAGTGATATAGCCATAGCGATTATAGCGGCCACCATACATTCCACGCAGGCGAATGGAGAATGGGTCAAAGAAGACCTTCTCACTGGCACTGGTTACATAGGCAATGGGTGTGGAAAGTTCGTTGGGGACATTTGTAGCAGTTGGAC
>CAYRXI010000094.1:0-2235 GCA_964428255.1 uncultured Candidatus Sumerlaeota bacterium | reverse complement strand
ACCTTTAGGAAAGGGCCAGGGATAACGATTAAAGTCAACATAATAAGCCTCAAGCGCTGTAGCCAGACTGCGCATATCTGCCTGAGCTCTGGAGACCTTGGAACGCGTTTGGGCTTCCAGAAAATTAGGCACGGCAATTAGTGCCAGAATGGCAATTATCGCCACTACAATCAACAACTCAATCAAAGTAAATGCCTTCGTTCTCATATTTAATACTTCCCTGAGACTAAAATTTATTAAGCATTATTAAAAGTCAGATACAATTGTTAATTCAACCAGAAAGTTCTCGGCAAACTAAAACTTTTTAATCTCGGCGACAATGTCCTTATGAACTAATAAATTCATCATTTTTAATTTTACATAATCTTCATTGAAGAAGAAAAAGCCGGGATATTTATTGTTTTGCGCCTGACTGCCTGAATCTTTAATCAAATACCAGTCCTTGCCATCTTTTTCCAGATAACCAACTACATGCACGGCGTGGTCATCTGTGGTTTGTTCGGTGCTGAAGCGAAACTGTCTGACATCATCATTAATATACTCAGC
Source organism: uncultured Candidatus Sumerlaeota bacterium (assembly GCA_964428255.1). Lineage (GTDB taxonomy): Bacteria > Sumerlaeota > Sumerlaeia > MWCT01 > JAGHBZ01 > CAYRXI01. Next base: position 1,689 of record CAYRXI010000094.1, on the reverse strand, counting down.
AGGGATGTCAAAAATTGGTATTAAGGCAACGCCTGCGCCCGTAATATATCCGGGCTCCGAAATATCACCGCAAATGCAGACAGAGTAACCACGACGCACTGCACTCCTGATAACTTGCATAAATTCAGACAGTGGAAGATTGAGGTACTCCTGGCAATCCCACCAATTATCAGGAACTTCGTATTCAACGCGTTGATAAAAAGGCTTTTCTTTCAAAGACATTACGTCTATATAATTATCCAGATTTATTTTAAGTACCTCGGAGAGATATTGTTGAGGAGTAAGTTCTCTATTGTCTATCTTTATGCTGGAAGGAGGAACGCCCATATACCGATTTAGAATAGATTTAATAGTATCCAGGGCAACGTTTTCATTCCAGGCATTATTTTGCTTCAGTGCTTCAAGATATGTATTCATTTCATTAAACATTTTAGAATGTTCATAAAATTGAAGTTTTTCGTGGCGGGGATTGTAAACTTCAGCCGGGACAACGCCGTATTTTTTCCAGATGCGAATAACAGCATTTGGCTGTGAACCTTTACTGAAAGTGGAATCGCCACGCTTCTGAACAAAGTAGCGTGCCTTCTCCACATATTCCCAGTAAATAGTGAACATTTCTGAGAGCTTAACTTTTTGTTGAGTTAGACGATAAATTTCTGATTCAAAAAATGAGGTGGCTGAAAAACACCAGCAAGTACCAGTTATTCCCTGGGATATCGGTGGATTATGCCAGGATTGAATAAATTCTTGCGGTGACGTAGGAACATCTATCCCGGTCAAATCCAGCCGGGGAACCTTTTTCGGGGCACCCTCTTCTTTCTCCAGCTCCTGCACTGCATTTTTCATTTTAGCCAGGAATTCATCTTTTTCTTCTACAAAGACCAGTTTATGTGCTGGCTGAATCTGTGCAGGAATAAATTGCCAGCTGAATATGATAACCATGCTCACAATCAATATTTTGTTCATTATTTAACTCCTTTCAAAAAATATTGAGTATTGTCACCGTCTGTCAGACAATTGTAAAGAAGAGAAATAAACCGTTTGTGTTTTTCGGGAAATTTTAAGTACAAAACAATTGCTAACATTATAGCCTGTACTTATGATAGGCTTATTTTTTCAGCGGGTTTCAAATGAAGGTGTTGTTAATAAATTATGAGTATCCACCTATAGGGGGGGGAGCTGGAAATGCCACTAAACATATTGGCGAGCAACTGGTGAAATTGGGTTGCGAAGTTGCAGTGGTAACAACAAAATATAAGGGATTAGCACGTGAGGAGCTGATAAATGGTGTTAAAATTTATCGCCTTCCAGCTTTACGCCGTCGTTCTAATCAATCCAGTGTGCTTGAGATGATAACCTTTATCTTAAGCGGAATCTGGCATAGAAACAGCGTGTTAAGACGGTTTCAGCCGCCAGTGATTATTGCGTTTCTGGGAATTCCGAGCGGATTAGTCGCCTGGTGGTACTGGCGCAAGAACAAGATACCTTACATAATAAGTTTGCGGGGGGGGGATGTTCCCGGGACTCAACCCGAGCAACTAAAATTATATCACTCAATCTGCAAGCCACTAATAAAAAACATCTGGCAAGAAGCAAAATATGTGGTGGCAAACAGTAAGGGGCTCAGAGAGTTAGCCACACGCACAATGAAAGAAAAGGAAATTTTAACAATACCCAATGGAGTAGATT
>CAYRXI010000093.1:8920-11576 GCA_964428255.1 uncultured Candidatus Sumerlaeota bacterium | reverse complement strand
AGAATCTATTTTAGCTTGAAAAATCTTTTGGGTGGGCGAGATAATTTGTAATTCAAATTCTGCCATTCCTCCAACTCACTTTACATTAAATTTTAACCCCCATCTTTTCAGCATTTTCAAAAACCTCTTCAATTGGACCACACATATAAAAGGCTTGTTCAGGAATGTGGTCAAGTGCCCCTTTTACAATTAGTTCAAATCCTTTAATAGTATCTTCAAGTTTTACATATCTCCCAGGTCTCCCAGTGAAAGCTTCAGCCACGTGAAAGGGCTGAGAGAGAAAGCGTTGAATCTTTCGCGCCCGGGCAACAATGAGTTTATCCTCTTCTGAAAGCTCTTCTATGCCAAGAATAGCAATAATATCCTGCAGGTCTTTATATCTTTGCAACACGCGTTGTACTTCACGCGCAACGTTATAATGCCGTTGCCCCAGCAGATGCGGGTTAAGTATCCTTGAGGTAGATGCCAGTGGGTCTACTGCCGGATAGAGACCAAGTTCGGCAATTTGCCGTGATAAGACTGTGGTAGCGTCAAGATGACTGAAGGTAGTAGCTGGTGCAGGGTCGGTCAGGTCATCTGCCGGAACGTAAATAGCCTGGACTGAGGTAATAGAGCCACGTTTAGTGGAAGAAATGCGCTCCTCGAGCTCGCCAAGTTCTGTTGCCAGAGTAGGCTGATAGCCAACAGCGGATGGCATTCTGCCAAGAAGGGCGGAGACTTCGCTGCCAGCCTGAATGAAACGGAAAATGTTGTCAATGAACAGGAGGACATCCTGCCCGTATTCGTCGCGAAAGTACTCTACCATTGTTAAGGCAGTCAAAGCCACTCGTAAGCGTGCTCCCGGTGGTTCATTCATCTGCCCGAAGACCAGACAAGTCTTGCTGATAACACCGGACTGCTTCATTTCCAGCCACAGGTCATTGCCCTCGCGAGTTCGCTCACCTACCCCACCAAACACAGAAACTCCACCGTGCTCTTTAGCCAGATTATGGATAAGCTCCATAATTATTACAGTTTTACCAACACCAGCACCTCCAAACAGCCCTATTTTCCCGCCCTTGGGATATGGCGCTAACAGGTCAACTACTTTAAGACCGGTTTCAAATATTTCAGTGGCTGGTAATTGTTCAATCAAAGGCGGGGGAGGATGGTGTATTGGACGGCGTTTGTCTGGCTCGGGTAAGGATCCCAGTTCATCAATTGGCTCCCCCAGCAAATTAAAAATACGCCCCAGGCATTGCTCCCCTACTGGTACAGTAATTGGATGTTGAGTATTAATTGCGGTCAAACCACGTCGTAAACCATCTGTGGGCTCTAATGCAATGCAACGAGCTATATTATTACCGAGATGTTGAGCCACCTCACAGGTAACGGTTCTATTGTTATGGTCATCAATTACTTTTACGGCATCCAGAATATTGGGCATAAATCCTGACGGGAATTCTATGTCCACAGTTGGTCCTATAATTTGACGCACTATGCCTTTGTAATTATCCATTTTAATTGTTAAATGAATTCACAAATCTTATAAACCACAAACAATTCAGTCAATCCTAAGCCAGACAGATTTGCAGTAGTTGAGACCTAATTTTCTCTAATTGCCCTTTTAAAGAGGCGTCAATTAAAGTGTCTTCTAACCTAAAAATTACACCCCCTATAATCCTGGGGTCCACTTTAAAAGAAATTTTTAAATTATGTCCAGTATACTCCTGTAAAGACTGAGTGAGTAGTTGCTTTTGCTGCTCATCAAGAGGCACAGCTGTATAAATTTCAGCCGGATAAAAACCCCTGTTTTTCTCTTCAAGTTCAAGAAATAGTTCAAGGATTTCGGGCAATGTGCTGGCACGTCTATGATCAATAAGTATATATACAAGATTAAGCAGGAGTTGATCAAAGTAGGTTGATAACAAACGATGTGCCACCTGTTTTTTTTCAACCAGGTCAATATGTGGAACTTCCAGAAATGTCACAAAGCGCGGATTTTTCTGTAATATCTCCAGTAATAAATTGACCTGTTGTGTAATTAACTGAGTTTTTTTGAAGCGTTCAGCAACTTTTAGCAAAGATAAGGCATAAGTATTTATGGTTGTTGCGTCGGCTTTCATTTTAATTCTTCCTCAAACTTCTCGTAAAACAGTTAATAAGTTCGCGTTGTTTCTGCTCATCAAGACATTCTTGGAGTAATTTTTCTGTAGTGCGGATTACCAGCTCAACAACTTCGTCACGAAGATCAATCCGCGCCTTAGCCATCTCCAGTTCAATACTCTGGCGTGCACGTGTGAGTATCTGCTGACCTTCTTCACGGGCACTGTCAGTAATTTCACGGGCAATGCGTCTGCCTTCTCTAATGGCTTCCTGAATTTTAGCTCGCGCTTCACTTTCCACAGTTTTAAGACGATTCTCGTATTCATCTCGGAGCTCTTGCAGCTGGAGTTTTTGCTTTTCCAGATAATCAAATTCGGCTTCAATTCTCTGCCGGCGCTCATCCAGCAAGGCGATAAGTGGTTTCCAAGCAAACTTTTTTAGAATCCAGAAGAATACCAGAAACGCAATAATTTGAGAGAAAATTTGTGCCAGAGTTTGTTGCACTTCGGGGTTCTTAAATGCTTCAAACATATGTAACTCCCATTATTACCAAAAAAAATACAAATACAGA
>CAYRXI010000093.1:6255-8910 GCA_964428255.1 uncultured Candidatus Sumerlaeota bacterium | reverse complement strand
TGAACTTTCAGAAAATATTGTGCTATTTAATAAATTTGGTAGCCAGCACGACAGTAATAAGGGCGTAGATGGTTAATGCTTCAATAAAGGCACTGCCGATAACCATACTGATCAGGATTTTGACCGAGGCTTCTGGCTGTCTACCGGTAGCTTCCATTGCAGCACTGACAGCTTTGCCCAGTCCAAATGCTGACCCCAGTGCGGCAATCCCTACACCTATCGGATAAGTCAATGCTAAGGCACTTTGCAAATCCATAGTTTCCTCCTTTGCTATATTGTTTTTGATAAAAACAAGTTTCTTATTTTTTGCGGCGGCTTGATTATAAATACCACCACTGTAAAAAGAGTTAAAATTATTGTGGGCATCACTATAAATGCCGGATCCACATCCGGATAAATTAACTTTTCAAGATAATACTGGATAAAAGACTCAGGGTAAACTCCCTCGGGATTATATCTCAATCTTAACTTATTTTCCAGGATAGTAAGGGGACAGTATTTTTCCATAACCGCCAAAGCACAAACAAAAATTATTCCTGCAAGGTGAATCGTTCTTATTAACCATTTGTCAAACAGCTGTTTTCTAAAAAAACACGCAATGGTAAACATAACGCCACCCACCATAAATAATATCCACATAAAATGGACAACCAAAACAACGTCTGCCAGAATTTTATATAACATTAGCCACTCAATACTATTAATGCTCTTCTCCTGGCAGTACCATCATAAAATAAATCATAGATAACAATGAAAAGACCAGTGCTTGTATGGTTCCTGTTAAAACAGCAATAAATAAGAATGGAATTTGTAAAGGGAAACCTACCACTGGATGTTGAAAGCCAATAAAGCTCATAGCCATAATTCCTAGAATGGCAAACACCCCTATAAGGGTATCTTCACCAAATACATTGCCAAAAAGACGCAAAGAAAGGGATAATGGCTTTGCCAGCTCGCCAATGATATGCATCGGCAACATAATCGGGACAACCAGCCACATAATTATTCCCTTAGGTGAACCAGCAAGATGATACAGATAACCCCATAGCCCCATTCTGGTCACGGCAACTAACTGGACGTAACAAAAAGTACATATTGCCAGAGCTACAGTAGTGCGATACGATGACGTTGGAGACTTAAGAAATGGTATTATACCAAGTAGATTATTGAACCAGATAAACAGGAACAATGAACCAATATAAGGCAGAAATCTTCTGCCATTTTCTTTACCCATTGTTTCACATATGAATTTATCAAGCGTCTCCACAAAAAATTCTATTGCGTTTTGTAATTTATTTGGTAAGAACGAGCGATGACGATAGACCTTAATAACAATGATTGAAATCAATATGACCGGAATGAGGGTAAAAAATGGATTTTCCCATTGCGCTAAAGTTTTAACCCAGGCTTTATCTTTAATGGGGCTCACTTTTAACAAAGTAATTAGATTGGCTACTTCTGTATGAAATTCCTCGTGAGGCTGTTCACTTGTTTCTAGCTCAGTCTCATCTAATTGTGCTACACGGTCTTGAATATCTTTATATACAATAAGCTTATCGCCATTTACCTTAAATACCAACGTATTCAAATTCTCTTTATATGGTGCAGATAATTTATTAATCATTTGTTCTTATATTGTCGTGCTTGAAGTGCGAAGAAATATATTCCCATCACTCGTAAAATTATCACAATAAATAATGTATTAAATCCTGCCATAAAAGCAGTAAGGTTAAATCCAAACCACAGGATGAAAAGGACTCCAATAGCTGTGAAAAGAAAAAATTTTATACAGACAAGAAAGATAACCATCGCTTTGGCTGATTCCAGCAGCAGTCGTTTAAGAATTAAATATAGAAAATAAAAGTTAAGTGTGGTTAGCAAACTAATAACGGCATAATTTAAAGCCCATCGCCAGTTAAGACAAAGAGCATAAAGAAAAATTAATCCTGTAACTATCAATGTTACCACAACAGTGCGTTTGAAAAAGGTAGATTCAAATTTTGCACTTATATTTGCCTGTATATTGTCATTATTCATTGGTGTTTTTATATACCCGTTTGACTATGAGATAAGTTTCTCGTGCAGCGGCACCTAAGCCTATAAAGATAAATATTATATACAGAAAATCCGTGTGAAATATTCTATCCAGTAGCCAGCCGATAAAGTATCCTATAAGCGGACAAACTCCCAGGAGAACAGGAATAAAAAGTAACATCCCAACTCGCCGCAGGTATTTTACTGGCTTGTCAATTTCGGTTTTCTCTCACAATAACAGTGCAATTGCAGAACAATCCTTTATATACAATCGCAGTTAAAATTCACTTTGGACAAAATGATTTAAAAATTAGCACTATCTATCAAATTTATCGCTCTCGGACGTAATCTACACGATAAACTCTTATCTCCTTGTTTAATTGCAGGATAAAGGTATGCTGGTCACCCAGTGTGATTACCTGTTTTATGTCCTCAGCCGGAATATTACCGATACTAAATACCTCTATAGGGGGATACATCTTCTTGGTTGCAGCATCCGCTGGAACGCTAAAAGCCGTCAAACCAGTCTGAATAACCAGAATCACAAGACACACAGCGATGACTGTCAAAATTATTTTAATGTAGAGACCATTGAGTTTCATTTCTGGCTGTCACCTCCTA
>CAYRXI010000093.1:3870-6158 GCA_964428255.1 uncultured Candidatus Sumerlaeota bacterium | reverse complement strand
TAATTTTTTATCTAAAAAGAAATTAAAAATAAAACACCTTTAATTTACACAATGCAATTCATAATAATGGTGAGGGTAATCATTCTGCCAGGAAGATTTCTATCTTCTCCCCATCTTCAGCTTTCTTTAGCAGCTTCGGGTCGTCAAGAATCTTACCAATGATATTAACCGGACTGGCTGGACGAATTTCATTGCCGACGCTTATGGGAGTTTTCCCGAAAAACAGACAGATTGCCTTTCCCGGTGGCCAATACCCTATATCCCCTAACTGCACAACTTCTTTCGGCTCTTCTGGTGGCAATGAGAGAGGTATTGAAAAGTAAATTTCTTCGCCCCAGGTGTTGACTTTGCCTGAAACTGGTAATGCTTCCAGAATTTTTTTCGCGGTTTGAGAATCATTTAGCTCGGCTGCTACGTTTAGCCCATTAATATGAATCTCAATTTTCTTACTCATAGTATCCTTTCTCTCTATTTGATTTTCCATTCAATAAAAGTTACTTTATCTGCTTGCACATTAACCTGTTGATTTCCTGCAGTTGTAGTTAATGTATAGTTGCCTGGCGGGACATCACAAATGGCAAAATTCTCATTCCATCTGTCAGTGGCATTTACACCTTCTCCGTAAGTAATAGAAAATTGATAGGGATCAAATTCTGCAGTTTTAGTGATACCTGAAAGTCGCAAGCCTTTGATTGGATTGCCGCGCTCATCAACTATCCGCCCAATAATTAAGCCTGTGCCAGGCTTGTGGGGAATGAACAACTCCGGGTTCTGAACATAATCCTGAGTTGGACCACCTACTCGTATTTCAAATTCAAATTCTGTTTCTCGTCTTTGTGAAGTGGCATAAGGGGCATTTGTTGTGCCAATAACATCACCGGCTTTTACTTTATATCCTTTTTTAACACTTATTGTGGCAAGCTGGGCATAGAGAGAATACACCTCTTTGCCGTTCAATTTATCATCGTGTTTAATGAGTACATAATTTGGATATGGACTAACCGTACTTGTTTTCCCAGAAACATCGGCTTCAAGAATCTCACCATTGGCAATTGCCCTAACTGGGGAGTTGGAACTCACTTTAAATGAAATGCCTTTTTTAACAGGAAGCGTTCCCCACGATTCTCCATATATCCAGGTTTGGTCTACTATTCCATCTACCGGGGATAAGAATAAGGGCTTATAATCTTCAACTCGGACACCCACCAGTGTGGGAGCTGGAGTAGGTGTAGGCGCTTCTTCCACTTCCCTGAAAGGCTTTACAACTTCTGCCAGTGATGGTGTTTTCTCAATTATCGGTTTCAGGGGTAATGGGGTTGGTACCACTATAAATGGACTGGATGGAGTCGGGAGTGCTGATGGCGTTTCTATTGGTCGTGGAGTAGGGCTGGGCTTGGGCTCAAGCTTTACCTTTTGAAAGAATTCTAAAATACCTTTGAATATACCACGTGCAATCGTGTTCGTATATTCCAGTTTTTCTACTTGCCGCCGGAATGTTTTATCAGTAATAAATCCAACAGATACTAAAGTACCCGGGACGTTTAAGTGATTAAATATCTCAGCAGATTGGGGATTCATTCCGAGATTTTGCAGATTTAGTTCAGTTGAAAGAGCTCTTGAAATTGAGGCTGCCAGATTAATCTCGGTTGGTGTTGTTGAATGTTTGACAATAGATACAACATAGTTAACCGAGGGGTCACGGCTGTAATTATGGTGAATACCAATAAATACCTGACATCCAGACTGAGTGCATATTTCTGCTTTTCGCTTCGTGTCAGGAAATGGAGGTAGATACTTATCGCGTGTCAATATCACTTCTGCCCCGGCATCAGTGAGATAGGATTTTAGAAAAAGTGCAATTCTTAAATTTGCTGCTGCTTCTATTTTACTCAGTTCAGAGGTAACCAGTTCAGTTTTGTCACTCCCCCAATATAATTCACCGCCCTGTCCCGGATCCAGACAGATTTTAATCCCGCGCAGCGGCTGAAGATAGACTGCACCTTCTACAAGGCAACAAATCGTTGCTATAATTAACATTACGGTTACTTTTTTTATCCACATAAATTTTGCTCCTTTCTTCTTCTATCCAACACCAGAAATTATAAACAAGTTATAAATGATACTCAATTATCAGTCCGTCTGCAAGTTTATTTTACTGCTTTACTTGTATTGAGATTGAAGTTGGAAGAGTAGTTTAACAAAGGGTAAATTTAGATTTTATCCCAATGAATACAGCGAACAAGATGTCCAGGAGCAACTTCAATCAATTGTGGGATTTCTAAAACACA
>CAYRXI010000093.1:0-3860 GCA_964428255.1 uncultured Candidatus Sumerlaeota bacterium | reverse complement strand
AGAGTACACCGCGGATGAAAACGACATCCAGGAGGGAAAGCTACCGGGTCAGGAACCGTACCTTCTATTGAAGCTAACCTATCTCTATGATTTATATGCTCTATATGTGGTAAGGAATTTAATAAGGCACGCGTGTAAGGATGCATTGACTGTGTAAATAACTCATTGCTTGGTGCCTGTTCCACAATCATCCCGGCATACATTACAAGGACTTCCGTAGCTAATTCTGCGATGACGCCAAAGTTATGTGTAATCAGCAAAATTGCCATCTTTATCTGTTGTTGCAGTTCTTCTAATAGATGGAGAATCTGTGCCTGCACCGTTACATCCAGTGCCGTAGTCGGCTCATCTGCTATAAGTAGTTCCGGATGACATGCCAGTGCCATAGCAATCATTGCTCGCTGACGCATCCCCCCACTTAATTGATGCGGATATTCCCTTAAACGCTGTGAAGGCGAGGGAATCTTTACCAGGTCCAGAAGTCGCATGGCTTCGGCTGTCGCTTCCTGCTTGGTCATATTTCTGTGGAGTTTAAGCACTTCTATAATCTGGTTTCCGATAGTATATAGCGGATTAAGTGCCGACATCGGCTCCTGGAAAATCATTGATATCTTATTGCCACGAATCTTCCGCATCTCTGAACGCGGCAATTTCAAAAAGTCGGTGTTATGCAGTATGATTCTGCCACCAACAATTTTTGCCGGTGGCTCGGGTATAAGACGGAGAATAGAAAGTGCAGTCATTGTTTTGCCACAGCCAGATTCTCCTACTAAACCAACAGTCTGTTGCTCTTTAATACTAAACGAAATTCCATCAACAGCTTTAGCCACTCCCTCCATCAGATAAAGGTAAGTCTGGAGATTCTGGACTTCCAGCAAATTCTTGCCATCTCCTTTTTCACCAGAATTAGAAAAATTACAATTAGCCGAATAAAACTTATCAGTCGTTTCAGAGGCAAAATTCATTATCCCGCAGTTTTTATCCTTATATAAGATTTACCGGCGCAATTCGTGACGCGGATCAAGTGCATCACGAATTCCATCTCCGAGAAAATTAAATGCAAAAACGGTGATGAAAATTGCAAAGCCCGGTGCAAGTAACCAGGGAAAATTAGTCAAAACCTGAATATCCTGTGCCTGCTGGAGCATATTCCCCCAGCTGGCTTGCGGTTCTTGTATGCCAACTCCCAGGAAGCTCAAATACACCTCGCCCAGGATGTAGCCGGGAACTGATAACGTTGCTGCTATAATCACATAAGTCAGCGTATTGGGCAAAATATGCCGAATAATTATACGCAAGGTGGATGCACCAAGTGCGCGGGCGCTAAGTACGTATTCCTGTTCTCGCAAACTGAGAGTCATTCCCCGTATAACTCGGGCTGCACCTGCCCAATATATAAACCCGAGAATAATCACAATTAATAAATATATTTGCGTGGAGGGTAAGCGTTCCGGGAAAGTCGCTCGCAGGGCAATTATTAAATATAGTCCCGGAATGGAAAGTATAAGCTCACTCAAACGCATTACCAGATTATCCACCACACCGCCCAGATATCCTGAAATCGCTCCTATAATCATACCCAGTGTCAGGGTTATGCAGATTCCAATCAAACCGATAGAAAGAGAAATTCGCGAGCCCTGAAGTAATCGTGCAAAAACATCGCGCCCCAGTCCATCACTCCCCAGGATGTAAATCTTTGCCGGAGATTCCACGCCGATTAGATGCACCCGCATAGGAATTAAGCCCAATAATTTATACTTATATCCGTTTACAAAAAAATTCAGATAATACTTCTGCTGTGTATCCGGCTGATAAATCATTCGGTCTAAATCAACCATTTCATAACGATATATAAACGGACGAAAATGAAATTTTCCACGGTCATCAATGAAATGGATTTTGGTGGGAGGATGGTAGAAATTCAGTAAATCCTGCTGGTGAGGTGGATTGGGGCTTAAGAAATCAGCGAGAATCGCGCAGATATACAGCACAACCAGAATAATGCCCCCGGTTATGGCAATCCGATTGCGCCTCAGCCGGCGAAACATCAGTGCCCAGGGTGAATGGCTTTTTATCTTTTGTGTATTTTCCATTGTCATTCCAGACGAATTCTGGGGTCAGCGATTGCCAGTAAAATATCTGCAATTAAATTGCCCAGAATTAACATTACTGCTGACATCAACACTGTGGCGACCACCAGATACATATCTTTAGTAAACAGGGCTTCAATGGTGGTTCTGCCCAGTCCAGGATAGCTCATCACCACCTCAACCAGAAATGCGCCACTGAGTAAATCTGATAATGAATAGCCAAACAGGGTAATCAAAGGATTGATTGCATTACGGGTAGCATGTTTAACTATGACTACAGGTTCTGACAATCCTTTTGCGCGCGCGGTAGTGATGTACTCTGCTCGCAGGACATCCAGTAAATTCCCCCGCATCTGGCGCATCAACGTAGCCATTGAGTGTGTTCCCAGCACAATGGTTGGTAAAACAAGATGATGGGCAATGTCCAAAATCTTCTCCAACCAGGTTAACTGTTCATAATTTAATGAACGCAGCCCCCCTGTAGGAAACCAGCCAGTAACTTTGGCAAAATACACAAGCAGGAGAGCAAAAAACACCGTTGGAATTGAAATGCCTAAAAAAGCTATAGCTGAACAGATTTTGTCCACCCAGCGATATTGATAAACAGCACTCAAAATACCCAGCGGTAAAGAGAGCACCCAGGCAAAAATTAAAGCTGCTGCTGAAAGTATAAAGGTGTTAAATAGACGCTCTTTTATTACCGTGAACACTGGCTGGTTAGTGCTGAAAGAGTAACCGAAATCAAGACGAAAAACAACGTTATATAACCATTTGCCATAACGAACATACCAGTGAGGATTGTCCAGCCCAAGCCGGATTTTTTCTGCCTCAATCACACTGGCACTTACCTGCGGATTCATTTTCATCAGTGCCAGATAATCGCCCGGAGTACGATTAATAAGGAAAAAAGTCACCACTGAAATGCCGAACAATAATGGAATAGCGTGAAGGAGCCTTTTAATTATGTAGGTTCTCATTTTCAGAAAAAAGTTTCTCAAACCATAAAACTTGCAGTCAATACCATAACATAATTACAGAGGACTCAGATAAAAGAATGTAAAATAAAAAATGCTATTTAAAGGTGAACAAACAAATTTTCAATTTTGATTGTCCTTCTATACAATAAATTTTACCTTATCGCTCTTTAATATCTGTTGTAGATCAAAGGTTAACTTCTTTAATGCGCTGGCTCTTAACAATATTGAAATTGACATCATTGGCGCTCAGGCAATAAAGTCATTGCTTATTGTATGCTACGCTATTTACACTATTTAAAAAATATTTTTCAGAGGTCAGGATTATATAACAGCAATGGCAGAAAAGGAAAAACCGCCCAAAGCAAAAAAGACGCCTGGAAAATATATAAGAGAATGGATTGAAATAATTATCGTTGCCTTTGTGCTGGCAATGTTTATCCGTACCTTTGTGATTGAGCTGTTTCGAATTCCAAGTGGCTCAATGATACCAACCCTTATTGGTGCCCGTATTGCTGAAGTAGACATAGATGAGGACGGCGATCGTGACCTCATAGTTGACACCGGTCAGGGCTACGAAGTTTTTGAGCGTGAAGGTGATAATTATATTAATGTCAGCATACGCCGTGCTTTTCCGCTGGACAAAGAGCTGGAAATAAAACGGAAGCTCCACTGGCAAAAAGACATGATTTTAGTAAACAAATCTGCGTTCTGGTTTCGCTTACCAAAGCGTGGGGAAGTCATAGTGTTTCGCGTTCCTGAGCCGGAATTTCAACCCGATAAGCCGATATACATA
>CAYRXI010000092.1:8704-11631 GCA_964428255.1 uncultured Candidatus Sumerlaeota bacterium | reverse complement strand
AAAAGATTGAGGCATTGCTCAAGGGGTTAGTATATAACCTCTATCGTCTATTTTTTCCCTTTTATGTCAAAGAACAATTGTTAACCAACGACGTTTTTCTTATGAACAAATATTAACTTTGCAACAAAGCATAAAAATTTATATAAATGAAACCAAAACTAACTATCATCTTCAGGCTCCTTATTAGTATTGAAAACCCATTCTTAATAAGTCTCATCTCACAACTTAAAGTCACGCACTTGACTTTTGTCTCAGCACCCTGATAACCTTTATCTATCATTAAAATTAACTCAGATGTTTTTTTTATTAAAAAGGCTATTTTTTCGTGTTAACAGTGCTTTATTTTAGTAATGGGAATAATAATGAGTGATAAGAATGACAGTTTAAAAATTCTGGTTTACGGTCATCCTGAACTGAGGCAAAAATCTGCTCCAGTGGAGAAGATAAGCGATAGTGAGCGACAATTAATTTCCCGGATGGCAGAATTGATGTATAAAAATCGCGGCGTAGGTTTAGCCGCAAATCAGGTTGGTGTCCTTAAACAGATTGCTATCGTTGATATTGAACAGCTAAAAAAAGAGTCCGGAAATAAACAGAAACGATGTCTTCAGGTGTTTATAAACCCGGAGGTAATCTGGGAATCCGCGGAAGATATAGCGCAGAAAGAAGGCTGTTTAAGCCTGCCAGGTATAGAAGCAGAAATTTTTAGACCCAGACAAATAAAGATTTCTTTTTACGACCTTGAGTTTAACCGCCAAGAGTTGATGGCGGAGGATTTACTGGCACGTGTTCTCCTGCACGAGATTGACCATCTAAATGGATTATTATTTATTGACCATCTGAGCTTTGCTAAACGAGCAACACTCGCGGGACGATTACAGCAGCTCAAGAAGTGCAGTCTGCGGTAGAACTTTGAGCTGGTTGCTACCCAATCCATTTTCGGTCTGTTTCTTCAGTGTCGTCTTCTGGCGATTGTTCCTCAGCTTCAGGTGAGAGTTTGGGTTGTGTTCCAGTAATATTCAGGGAAAATGAACTTTTTGGGGGTAATTTATCGGGGGAGGCAGGCTTGGACTTTTTATCCTCTCTGGGAAGCATACCTTTCTCTACTAAGATTTGACTGGGAAAACCGATGGTCCCCTCTTTGTAACACCTTAATAACTTCAATCGCTCTATTACTTCAGCAAAATTGATATGTTTTGCTCGTTTAGGAGGTGGAGTATTTTCAAAGAAGAAATCAATGTTGCGTCGCAGGCGTATGGGGGGAAAGGGTTTGGTTAAATACAAAGAAACTCCCATCTGATACCCGTATTGAATATCGCGTTTACTGCTTTTTGCTGAGAGAATGGTAACGGGAATGTCTCGCAGGGTTCTATCAAGGCGTAAAATCTCCAGCAAATGAAAGCCATCCACCCTGGGCATCATCAAATCCAGCAGAATTAAGTCTGGCTCAAACATTTTGGCTATATCTAATGCCTCCATTGGATTACTCAGAGTTAGAACTTCATAAGCGTCCTCCAGTGCCATCGTGATTTGCTCTAAAGTGCCCGGGTCATCATCAATTGCTAATATGCGCCATTTCTGGGTTGTCATTGTATTTCTCAAATATTCAACAGCAGTTAAATAATTATAATAAAATTTGACCTCAAAAGTCAAGCGTCAATTATCGCCAGGAAGAGAAATTTTTAAATTGTCGGGTTAGATTAGATTTATTGGATTGTATTATCCAGCTTGACTTTCGCCTTTTGTTCGCCATATAATAAGCCTGTTTTTACATTTATAATTTTATGCCGACCTGGCTCTGAACCGGTGAGCAGAAAAAAAATAATTGGTTTCCCGCTATTGAACTGGACAGCCTCCTGTCGTCGTTCCGCCAGAGAGGCTTCAATGTGTCCTATACACAATCGCATAATTTTGCACGTAGATATGGATGCATTTTTTGTCTCGGTAGAACAGGCACAGAATCCGGCACTTAAAGGCAAACCAGTAGTTGTAGGAGGACGCCCGGAGGAACGCCATGGGGTTGTGTGTTCAGCTTCATACGAAGCGCGACTCTACGGGATCAAAGCCGGTATGCCACTGGGAGAGGCACGCCGTTTGTGTCCGCAGGTTATTATTCTCGCCACCGATCACCGCAAATATATTGCTTATTCCGAACGAATAGCGGAATTGCTGGAGGATTTCAGTCCCGTGGTAGAGATGGCATCTCTGGATGAGGCATTTGTTGATCTTACAGGAACCGAGCAAGTACACCGTGCTTCACCTTTAGGTATCGCAGAGCAAATACGTAATCGCATTAAGCAGGAACTGGGTTTGCCAGCTTCATTTGGTATTGCCAGCAGTAGAGTGGTAGCAAAAATTGCGGCTGATTGTGCCAAGCCACAGGGTTTACTCTGGATTATGCCTGGCAAAGAACGCCAGTTTCTCCAGCGGCTGGAAATAGAACAGATGCCAGGAATCGGTCCACGCAGTGCCGAAGTGTTACACAGTTACGGGCTAACGACACTGGGTGATATCCAGTCAATTGGCGAGGAGTGGCTGGTCACACTCTTCGGAGTTAACGGGCGCTATCTCTACCGGCATGCGTGCGGAGTTGACCCCTCCCCGGTATTGACAGCCACTGCTCGAGGTGAGCCCAAGTCTGTCAGCCGCTCTTACACATTTCCTCGCGACCTGTATTTGCCGGGAGAGATAAAATGTGCGCTGGCTTATTTATGTGAACATCTTGCAGTAGAACTTCGTCGACTGCGTGCCAGAGCCATGGGACTCTCTCTTTGTGTTCGCTATGCTGATTTTGAGACCATCGCTCGCTCAATGAAGTTGCCTGATCCACTGGATGATGAATCAGACCTTCTCCAGGCTGCACTTCACCTCCTGCAACGAATCAGTGCACTATCCAGGAATTCTACCTCAAGAGGCATCAGGCTACT
>CAYRXI010000092.1:0-8694 GCA_964428255.1 uncultured Candidatus Sumerlaeota bacterium | reverse complement strand
GCACCTGGCAAAAAGATCTTTTATTGAGCTATGACAGAGCACAACGGCAGCATCGGCTGCATCTTGCCTGTGATAACATTAAACGCCGTTACGGGTTCTCTGCAGTGACCCGCGGCAGTACCTTTGCTTATATTGCCTCCGGGAACAGCGGCGAAGGAATGGTTAATTATCGTTAAGGACTTCCCATTATCCAGCGGAAGCAAAAATAAAAAGCCCCGACAAAATTATCGGGGCTTAAAATCAGGCCTTCGCTACTTTCGCGCTCTTGTCAGAGAATATCTTTTTAAGGAATCAATGGATGACGTTCAACAGTCACGTCAGTCAGGGTAATAGTACCGCCACGGTCGTTCTCAAAATCTGTAATGTCAAAGGCTAAACCGAAGTTCGGGAAGAAATACGGCGGAGTCTCAAAGTATATTACATATGACCTGCCTGCTTCATTAGGAGCTACCGGTCCATAATAGCGTAGATTGTATCCCACCATATAATCCTTGCTGTTCACTCGGACACGTCCATTGGGTGGATCCACGTCACTTGAGACTATTACAAACTCAGCACGGTATAGTTGCCCGAGTATCCAGGGTAAGCTGTATGGACTGCGGGAACAGAACTCATTAACTGCAGTCCACCGATTGTACC
The DNA here is from genome assembly GCA_964428255.1 of uncultured Candidatus Sumerlaeota bacterium. Lineage (GTDB taxonomy): Bacteria > Sumerlaeota > Sumerlaeia > MWCT01 > JAGHBZ01 > CAYRXI01. The sequence continues at coordinate 8,055 of CAYRXI010000092.1, read as the reverse complement.
TGTTCCAGCTGGACTGAACGGCGGAATCCAACCTCCAAAAGTCCAGGTATTCAAGGCGGGCATTGTTACTGGGGTCCATCCTGAATCTGGTACCTCTGTAGTCCAGATAGCTAAGCTCTCCAGATACACTGTTCCCCGCTCGGTTACATCAAAGTCATAAACGTCAAAGGATAATAATAAATCGGAGCTATCAGTGAATGGTGACATAACGTATTGATTGTACTTCTTGGTGGCTGGAATTACTGGTGGCTGGATTAAAGCATTATCAGTAGATGTTAGTACCATCTCTGCTGCATAGCCAAGCGCGCTGCTATTTACACGGAACCTTATAATCGGAACCGCCTTGGGGTCGGTCTGATCAGTGCTTAATTCCCACTGAAGTCTGTATAACTTATTTGCTTGATAGGGTACTGTAGCAGGCGCTGCCCAGTAAGCGTAACGATTTGTAGTATCATCTGTAGTTATCCCAAGACGATAACCATCGTAGGCGGAGAAGGCACCTGTAAAGCTCGCATCAGGTGTATTGCCTGATAATGGGTGAAATGTCCAGCCTTCTGTAGTACCATCAAAGTCATAGTCGCCGATGTTTTCCCAGCCTTCCAGTGAGTCATACTCATCATCAACTGCTTTTATACACACCTGTACTGAATCCACCAGAGTGCCATCTGAAACAAAGAAAGTAACGATCTCGTCCAGAGGCTCTACTGGTGCAGGCCAGGGAGGTCCGAGTTCTTCCGGACTATCTTTAATATCCCACAGGTCTATGTAATTGCCTGGTTGGTACTGGGGGTCTGCTGGATGCCTGATGTCTTTGCCTAACAAATCTGCAATCAGCGCATCAGCTGGGTCTGCTAATTCGGTTATTCCATTTATTTTTAGCGCACCACTGCCACCTTCCCAGAACGACCAGATTAAATCGCTATCTGGTGTGTCTAAATCCTTGACATACATATCCAAGTCCAGCGCGTCACAAAAGCGAAAGAAGTTGAGGTCGTACGTTCCGAAATTGTCTTCCATATCACCGATAAAAATATCAGGAAGGGGCTTGAGCCGGGGACCATAAGTTCCCATCTCACTCTCAAAGGCAGATACATATAGGCTCGACAGTTTACTTAATTCAGCACCTATAGCCATCATGCAAATTGACATTATAACAACAGCAACTATCAACACAGCATTAATTTTGCTCATCCTCCTACCCTCCTTTCAATAAAGCTCAAAATCTTAGAAAGATAAAAATATCGAATTCACCTTTTTGCTGTCAATCCCTAAATTTTATTCTTCCGAGAAATGGCAACGGTGATGCAACTTTATTTTTTCTTCATCGCCTCACCTGTCATTGGGACAAAGCGCACCGGAATGATAGACTTTTTCTCAATACCTGTCTCTGTTTTGGTAGCCACGATTAATTCTTGAAAGAATTCACCCACAGGGATAACCAGTTTGCCACCTATTTTCAGCTGCTCTATAAGTGGCGGAGGGATCTCAGTTGGTGCACAGGTGACAATAATTCCGTCAAAAGGCGCAGCTTCAGGCCAGCCTTTAAAGCCATCAGCACATCTCACATATACATTAGTATAACCCATTTTTTTCAGCAGTTCATCAGCTCTTTTCGCCAGTGATTCAATAATTTCTATCGTATAGACTTCCTTAACCAATTCTGCAAGAATCGCTGCTTGATAACCGGAACCGGTCCCGATTTCCAGCACTCTGTCAGTTTCTTTAGGCTCTAATAACTCAGTCATTAGTGCGACAATATAAGGCTGAGAAATTGTTTGTCCTTCGCCAATAGGTTGAGGCGAGTCATAATAAGCAAACGGTCTATATTCTTCAGGAACAAATTGATGGCGTGGAACTTTTAACATCGCCGCCAGAACTCTGGGATTTTTGATGCCCCGGGCTTTAATCTGTTGTTCCACCATTTCCTGGCGCTGTTTCATAAATCTCTCCTCGCTAACGGACTGAACTTTCTTGTCAACCGACGTGAGCGGGGAACTTAGCTTTGTTTCCCGCTGTTGCCGTTGCTCCGATGAACATCCTAACAGGCTAAGGAATCCACCTGCCCAGAATGTTACACTGACTAAGACAATGATTATTATTTTGTTTTTAGACAACGCAGTTTCCTCTGAATCTCAGAGTAGTAATGAGATTCTATTATAAAGAGTAAATTTTCATCTATTGGAAAATCAATGTCAAGTGAGTAAAATTATGTGAAATAGCCATTCTTTGTGTAAAGTTCTTAAGTGCTTGGATTTCATCAGGAAAAAAAATAGATTGTTGTTTTCTAAAAAGTGGCAGTATGATAATATGATTTCAGACGAGCAAAAAAGACTTGCTCTTGCTTTAAAAAAATATAACACTAAAAATTAAGTTTAGTTTCGCTATTTTTGAATATTATCGTACTGGCAAATATGACGAAAACAATTGCCGAGATAAATGAGAAGATAAAGCAGGGTAAGGTGGTAGTTGTTAATGCCGAGGAAGTTATTGCGATTGCCCGGGAAAAAGGCTATAAGCGTGCGGCCGAGGAAATTGACGTAGTCACGACTGGTACCTTTGGTTGTATGTGTTCTTCAGGCGTGATGATAAATCTGGGGCATACAAAACCCCGGATGAAAATTACCCGCGCATTGCTTAACAAAGTGCCTGCATATTGTGGGGTCGCTGCAGTTGATTTGTATCTGGGTGCAGCCGAATGTCAAATTGATGACCCCTTAAATCGTATCCATCCCGGTGAATTTCTCTATGGTGGTGGCCATGTGATTCACGACCTGGTTGCCAGAAAAGATATTCACCTGGAGGCTGAAGCCTACGGTACTGACTGTTATCCTCGCAAACACCTCTCCTCCTGGATAAATATAAAAGACCTCAATGAAGTAATGTTAATTAATTTCCGCAATGCTTATCAAAATTACAACGTAGCTGTTAATCTCCATAGCAAACATACTATCTATACTTATTTAGGGGTGCTGAAACCGGGACCGGGCAATGCTATTTATTGCTCAGCAGGACAATTATCACCGTTATTGAATGACCCGAAGCTCAGGACCATTGGCATCGGAACGCGAATTTTTCTGGGAGGTGGAATCGGTTATATATTCAGCCACGGTACGCAACATAGTCCTCGTGTTATGATAAAGCGCGGCGAGCGCGAGACATTTGGTGGAGCAACACTGGCTGTCACTGGCGATCTCAAACAAATGAGTCCTTACTGGTTAGTGGGTGCCAGTTTGCGCGGATATGGGGTCTCTCTTTTCGTGGGGCTGGGAATTGCAATACCTATTCTGGATGAAGAGATGTTGTATTATACTGCGGTGAGTGATGCTGATATACTCGCTCCTATTGTTGATTATAGCTATGATTATCCTCAATGCACCGGAGAGATAATTGGGTGGGTAAGTTATCAAGAATTACGCAGTGGCAGAATAACCATTAATGGGAAGGAGATTCCTACTGCTTCTTTGTCCAGTTATCCACGTGCTTTAGAGATTGCGAACACTCTCAAGGAGTGGATAGCGCAAAAGCAGTTTTATTTGACCGAACCAGTGGCGAACTTACCAGATATTGACAGCGGGTACACCGTAAAAAATTTCACTGAGCGTGCTGTAACTAATAATCCGCCTCGCTAATTTTATCCAGCCAGTTTGTAGCCTTGCAAAGTGGGTAAGTATGTTTTGCGCTTATTTATCCCGTCTTAAGTAGTTTTCCAAGCCGCAAAAATAGAATGAATACAAACAGCCGTTTATTAATCAGACGTTGTGTCAGCGCGTTTGCCTGGATTAATTCTTTCATTGCAGAAAAAAGAGAAGATACTCTGTAGTACTCTGACAGTCGTTCAATGTCCCCCTGGGCATCTTTGTTTATTATCAGTGATTCAGGTTGCGAGACTAATTTTGCAACAAGAATATCGCGTAACCAGCATAATATAAAATCTACTATTTCTTTCTGATTGAAACGCTTTGACAGTTCATCGGCGACAGAGAACAGCGACGGGAATCCACTACTTAGCATAAAATCCAGTTCGCGAAGCAATAAATCGCGTCGCCCCAGATAATTCCGCCGTGCCAGCTCCAGTGCTACTCCAGGGATTCCACCAGAGAACACCGCTGCCAATCTGGCAGTGGTTTCACTTACATCCAGTTGCTCCTTCAACCAATTTTCCATTTCGTTTTCTGCAACGGGCTGGATGGAAATGGTAGCGCAGCGGGATTTTATCGTGGGCATTAAACGATGTGGCTGGGTCGTCAGTAGCAATAATAACACATAAGAGGGAGGTTCCTCCAGCAGTTTTAATGAGGAATTCCCGGCTGAGGGATTCATACGGTCTGCATCAACAATAATTATAATTTTATATCTTCCCTCAATTGGGGGAGAGTTACATATATCCTGAATCTCACGCAGCTGCTCAATCTGAATGGTCTGCGTAGCGCCTCTTGGTTCTACTACAAACAGGTCTGGGTGCATCCCCTTACTTATTAAGCGGCAGCTGCGACAGTCACACGTGGTGGTTTCAGCTAATCCAGATTCACAATTAACGATTTTGCTCAAGGCATACGCCAGCGAACGTTTACCACTTAGCGCCGGTCCGGAAAATAACAATGTGTGAGGTAGCTGTTGCGATTCCCACATCTTACGCAACAGACGCTTGGGCAACTCCAGCCCAATAATCGTGGAGAAAAAATGTTCTCGCGGCTCTAAAATTACCATTAGAGTAATAGATACTTTAACTGTATTATTATTAACAGATGAATTATTATTTCATCAACTTTCTATTTTTGCATCAGGTTAGATGTAAAAATATGCGGGCTTAGAGTATAGAATTTTATTAACCATTTGCAATGGTGGAACTCAGAAAAATACAAAAATTGCTAACCCTTTCTGATACATAAAACCACTCAATATGTGGGGTTAAATGGAAGATAAGAAATAGTCTCATTTCGTTCTGAGAAAAGTAGCAAGATCTTCTACCACAAGTTCTTCCAGATAGAGCCAGGAGTTGGCATCGTCAGAAATTTCAAAACTTGTGAGGTCAAAGGAGAAAATAACCAGATGGTCATCATTTACGCCAGTTACTACTGGGTCAAAGTAAAGGTTATACGTTTTCGGATTGCCAGCTGAAGGAGCCTGCTCGAGGTAGCTGTTCACCACTCTGTCCCAGCCTGCCCAGCTACCGCGCTGATTTATCCGCAAACGGAAGCTGACCGTCTTATCCGGTTCAGAGGCATCGCTGCCCACAGTCCAGCGTGCACAGTAGAGTTTGCCACCTTCTACTGCAACATCTGGACTGAACCAGTAGCCGAAGCAATTGGTTGAGCCCAACGCATTGAGAGTTAAATGTCCGATTTCCCAGTTGCCAGCTGCCTCGTCAAATGGCGAAATCTTCCCTGAAAATGTCCAGCCCTCTTCGCCCTCTTCGAAGGTAAAATGCGGTAATGCAGGCGTTGGTGTGGGTGACGGTGTCAAAGTTGGTTCAGGTGTTGGTGTAGGTGTTCCAGTTGGCGTAGGCACTATTCCGACATACTCATCTGCGCCAATGTCATAATCCGAACCTTCACCTCTCGGCTCACCACTTCCATCATAACCCCTTAAGTCACCTTCAAAGTCTTGTGTTAAGCCTTCAATGTAACAACCCGCGTCAATGCACGGCGAATCTGCAGCAAGGTGAAAATTCCCGGCTTCAGGATTAAGTAATTTTGGGTCAGCCGAGATATTTCCTGTTCCGCCCTCGTTCCAATCCTGAATGCAGGAGTAGGAAGGTGTACTTGTAATCCAGAGCTGGTCTCCTCCTGCATATGCTTGATTGCGGTAGATAATACAATTGGTGATGTTGCTACACTCGTTAAGTCCGCCTCCTTGATTGAAAGCGACGTTATTCCATATTGTGTTGTTTTGAATAAAGCCGCCACAATAATAGAGCCCGCCGCCAGAAGAAGCCATATTACCGGTAATGATATTGTTCTGAATGGTTCCATGACAGTGGGAAACACCTCCGCCAAAGGAGGCATTGTTTCCAGAGATGATATTGTTCTGAATAGTGCCGGCACAACTAAACATGCCTCCGCCTTTCCAGGTAGCAGAGTTGCCGCTGAGGGTATTGTTAAGTACTGGCCCATGACAAAAGATTATCCCCCCACCAGAAGAATTAGCCTGATTTCCTCTGATGATATTATTTTGAATCAATCCATTGCAATGAAAGATTCCACCACCATAGATTTCGGCTATATTCTCACAAATAATATTGTTTTTAATGGTAGCTAAACATCCATTTCCCTTAATTCCTCCGCCATATTCTGCCAAGCCATTAGTAATAGTAAAGCCAGAAAGAACGCAATCCACAGATTCCCTGCCGGTAAAAGTTACTACCGGACCGGCTTCCCTCCCGTTAATGATGGTGCTGGCAACCACTGCTGGATTTGTCGGTTCTGTTGAGCGCAGGGTGATGTTTTTCCCCGAGAGATTGATATTCTCAAAATAGATTCCCGGGGCAACTATGATTTCACATCCATCTACTGCTGCATCAATTGCAGATTGAATTGTCGGTTTTTCACCTGGGACATAAATCACACACGCAGGAGACGGCGTGGGTGTCGGTGTGGGAATTATAATATGGGTAAATTCGTCTGCACCAATATCATAATCTGAGCCATCTCCACGCGGCTCGCTACTGCCATTAAACCCTCTCACGTCATATTCAAAGTCACATATTACTTCGGGAACGTAACACCCAGCATCTATACACGGTGAGTCTTCGCGGAGATGAAAATCTCCATATGCGGGATTAAGCAGGCGCGGGTTTGCAGAAATATTTCCGGTTCCCTCGCCATTCCAGTCCTGAATGCAACAATAAGATGGAGGAGAAGAACCCCCTATCTGGTCACTCCCCATATATGCCCGATTGTTGTAAATGATGCAGTTTTGAATATTTGCCCAATAACAACTCATGAGCCCACCACCGTGAGAAGTAGCTACATTGCCCCAGATAGTATTGTTTTTAATATCTCCGTCGCAATAATAGAGCCCACCGCCACTTAAAGCTGAGTTCTTGTAGATGATATTGTTCAGAATACCGCCATCGCAATTTCTTATCCCGCCGCCATAATAAGAAGCCACATTGGCACTAATAATATTGCTCATTATAGTCCCATGACAGTATGCAAGTCCGCCGCCGTCTTGCTTTGCATAATTGCCAATGATGGTATTGTTCTGGATAGCGCCATCGCAATAAAAAAGTCCACCGCCACTATTTGCAGAATTATTTGAAATTGTGTTATTGACAATGGAAACATCACAATTGTAAACCATACAACACAGCTGAGTTCTGGGAAATGACATTGTTATAGATATGTCCGTTACAATCAGAAAGCCCGCCGCCATATGTAGCGGAGTTCCAGGAGATGATGTTGTTCTGGATGTAGCCTCTGCATTTGTAGAGTCCACCACCATAGCCTTCTGGCCAGGAGCCGTAGGCAACATTGCCGATAATATTATTATACTTTATGGATGCAAAAGTAAAATTACCATTTATACCACCACCAATTGGGGCATAACCATTAGTAATTGTGAATCCAGCGAGAACACAGTCTCCAGATTCTAGACCCAGGAAAGTTACTACAGAGCCATTGCCGCCACCATCAATGATGGTATTAGCAACCACAGCCGGGTCATTCGGGTCAGTAGAGCGTAAGATAATATCTTTTCCACCAATAGAGATGTTTTCGTAATAAATCCCCGGGGAGACGATGATTTCATCTCCAGGACCAGCAATGTTTATTGCTTCTTGAATGGTAGGATAATCAGCAGGCACATAGAAAGTGGCAGCTCTTGAAGTAAGCGTGAAAAGAGAAACTTGCAAAAACGCCAAAAGACAAAAGATTTGAATGATTCGGCATAAATAACTTCTCATTTTCCTGCCCTCCTTCAGATTAAGAAAAAAATTTTTATAATGCTTTGTTGCAAAGTTAATATTTGTTCATAAGAAAAATGATGTTGGTTAACAATTATTCTTTGACATAAAAGGGTAAAAATAGACGATAGAGGTTATATACTAACTCCTTG
>CAYRXI010000091.1:3995-12111 GCA_964428255.1 uncultured Candidatus Sumerlaeota bacterium | reverse complement strand
GATACAATACGCAGTATTCTGGAGTCTCGTAAAAAGATTGAGGCATTGCTCAAGGAGTTAGTATATAACCTCTATCGTCTCTTTTTACCCTTTTATGTCAAAGAATAATTGTTAACCAACGACGTTTTTCTTATGAACAAATATTAACTTTGCAACAAAGCACTTTTGGTTAAATAAATAATTAATAATTAAATTCGCATACCTTTTTAAATTCATAAAATACATCTAACTATTGTAACAAATTTTGTCATTAGGTACTTAACTAGAGAAAAGCACAACACAGAGAGCTTATAAAAATTTTATAACAACCAAAATGTCAGGCACAAGAACCTTACACATTTAAATAATCATTCACTAATAAATATAATCTAAACTGTTTATTTATGGCTTCTCGGAGAATTAGAAAATGATTGAAAGAGATGAAACTTTCAATGGCGTATATTTCGGCAGAAGATTAAATAGGATAGCTTTTCCGCTCGGGGGGATCGGGGCAGGAATGATATGCATAGAAGGAACCGGAGCCCTCTCGCATTTTTCACTCAGACACAAGCCGGAACTTTTTAATGAACCCTGTGTTTTTTCAGCAATTTGTATAAAAGAAATCAAGGATGAAACAAAAAGCAACACAGCTGATAAGACCATAGCACGAGTGCTGGAAGGACCGGTACCGGAGTGGAAAATATTCGGGAGGAAAGGCTGTGGTAATGGAGGTGTGGGCACAAGTTATGGATTACCGCGTTTTGCTGAAGCAACATTTCTTTCGCGATTCCCATTTGCAATTATTAAACTGAAAGACTCCAAAATCCCGCTTGCAGTTACAATTACTGGCTGGAGTCCATTTATTCCCGGTGACGCGGATAATTCCAGTTTGCCAGTAGCTGGACTAGAATTTCAGTTTACAAACATAAGTGATAAACCCCTTGAATTAGTTTACTCCTTCAATGCGCAAAATTTTATGGCAACTGGAGCCGGAGGGGATATTGTACGTCCGTATTCTAAAGGATTTATTCTCTACCAGCCCGGTTCAATTGAAAAGCTCTGGGAGGAAGGAGCTTTTTGTGCCACTGTGGCTGGTGGAGATGTCGTAACAAACTATTACTGGTATCGTGGCAACTGGTTTGATACCTTGACGTTATTATGGAATCACATTGCAGAGGGAAAATGCCCTGTAGCTCCTGATAATAAAAAGAACGTTATAAGTGAAGGTATGTCCGCACCGGGCTCTAGCCTGTTCGTGTATTTTAAATTGAGCCCCAATGAAGAAAGAACCATAAAACTCCGGCTTTCCTGGTATGTTCCTGATACTGATTTAAACTGTGGCAAGGGCAAAGATAATGACGTAAGGCAAAAAGACCTTACGCACAAACCCTGGTATGCGTCCAAATTTTCCAGAATTGAAGATGTTGCTCATTTCTGGATGGATAATTATGAAGATTTACGTCGGGTTTCAAAGCTGTTCAGTGAATGTTTTTATGCCAGCACTTTGCCCCCCGAGGTAGTTGAAGCAGTGGCTACAAATTTGGCAATACTGAAATCGCCAACAGTTTTAAGAGACACGCAGGGGCGTTTGTGGTGCTGGGAGGGATGTGGAGATGACGCTGGTTGTTGTTATGGTTCCTGTACACATGTTTGGAATTATGCGTCAGCAATACCTCATTTGTTTCCCGATTTAGAGCGCACTCTCAGGCAGACAGAATTTAATGAATGTCAGGATGAGCATGGACATCAGAATTTCCGAGTGCCCTTACCAATTAGACCAGCAGACCACAGTTTTCATGCTGCAGCTGATGGGCAACTGGGAGGAATTATGAAACTTTATCGTGATTGGCGAATTAGTGGTAATACAGATTGGCTGCGTTCATTGTGGGAAAAGGCGAAAGCCAGCCTGCATTATTGTATAGAGACCTGGGACCCTGCCCATAGAGGCGTACTTGTTGAGCCACATCATAATACTTATGATGTGGAGTTCTGGGGTCCTGATAGTATGTGCAACTCTTATTACCTTGGAGCATTAAAAGCCGCAAGTTTAATGGGACGTGCCCTTGGAGAAGATGTTATTGAATATGAGTCTTTGTATGAAAAAGGGCGTAAATATATGGAAGAGGAACTTTTTAATGGAGAATATTTCTATCAGCGGATTCAATGGCAAGAATTGCAAGCCTCAAAACTTGTAAAATCAGAAGAAGCAATAAGCGAAAATTGTCTGTCAAAATCTGATGAGCCGGTTGATGAAGGACCAAAATATCAATACGGGAGTGGTTGTTTGTCAGATGGGATTGTGGGTGCCTGGATGGCAGCGGTCTGCGGCGTAGGCGAAATCCTGGATAGAGAAAAAGTAAAAAGTCATCTGCTGGCGGTTTATAACTATAATTTAAAGCGTGATCTGTCAGAACACGCAAATCCGCAGCGCCCTACTTTTGCGGTTGGGAAAGAAGGAGGCTTGTTGCTGTGTACCTGGCCCAGAGGCGGAAAACCCAGATTACCTTTTCCTTATTCAGAGGAGGTCTGGACAGGGATAGAATATCAAGTAGCATCACATCTGTTTATGCTGGGTTATTTTGCAGAAGGCTTGGAAATTGTGCGCATATGCCTTAGTCGGTATGATGGCTCAATTCGTAATCCGTTTGATGAATATGAGTGCGGTCACTGGTATGGACGAGCGTTATCGTCTTATGCACTGCTGCTGGGGCTGACAGGGGTCTGGTATGATGCAGTGGAACAAACCCTTTACCTAAAGCCTCAATTAAAGGGTGATTGGCAAACGTTTTTTGCCACAGAAACGGGCTTTGGCATTGTCGGGATTAAAGACGGTAAGCCCTTCGTTAACATTAAACGCGGGAATTTGCAGTGGAAAGAGATTAAATACGAGAGACCTGATTGATAAATCAGGATGCCGTTAGAGCATTAATTTTAGCCACATATCCATCTGCGTCAAATTTGCGTTTTAAGCCTGCAGCATTCATAAAGCGGATATTCCCGAAAATCAGGCGCGATTGCCAGGGGCGGTCGTGTTTCCCGAAGCACCAGGCAACACCGGCAAATCCATTGGGGTCTCTGCCATCCAGCTCATATTTATTATTCAAATATAGAGCTATACGATATGCTTCTTCAGGATTTTGAGTCCATTCCAGAATCTTTTTCCCCCAGTACATCCGCATATAGCCATGCATTTTGCCGGTCAGGCGCATTTCATTTTGAGCAGCATTCCAATAAGGGTCATGGGTGAGAGCCTGTTCCAGTTCCTCCGGCGAATAAATATATTCTCGCTTATCTGATTTATGCTGTAACAGGGTTTTTTGTGCCCAAGCTGGCAGACAATTGAATGAATCATAGGCTGGATTGTAGTAAACAAAATTCATACTTAACTCTCGCCGCACGATAAGTTCTTCCAGATAAACTGGTACTGCCTGACTTCCTGATTTTATTACCTGAAGAGCAATATACAAAGGTGATATCTGTCCGAAGTGCAAATATGGGCTCATCTTTGAAAGGTTGTCAGCATTAGGGTCATTGCGCAGCTGGGGGTAGGTATCTAACTTAAACTTAATAAACTCAGTCAGGAGTTTTTTTGCCTGACTGGTGCCTCCAGTGGAATATGCAACCTTACTTACACTTCTGTCTATCTTCAAGTGGCGCAATACTTCAACCACGTTCTCCAGATTAATTGAATCAATATCAAAATGTAGGGAGCTCTTACGAGGAACACTTGGCTTATGCGGTTTTAGAAAAAAATCTAAATGTTTAAGAATTTTAGGCCGTATGGTAGCAGCAGAGAATTCCTCTTTGGGAGAAGCCACCTCCACCGGCACAATCACATCACTTTCAACCTGTATCAAAGGGCACTCAATATGCTCGGCTACAAATTGGCGCCAGTTACGCTGAATCCTTAAGTAGCCTCTATCTACCACCACCAGTGAAGCAGAGGCAGCGAGCTTGACCGCTGCCAGTTCTGGAGATTGGCGCCAGACCACCATTTTAATGCCCCGTTCCTTTAGTGCCGCCTGAGTTTCTTTCAACCCCTGCAGCATAAAATAAAAATGTCGTTCATTGGCCTCAGGAAAATTTTCGCAGATGCCGAACAACACCAGAACGGGTAGATTTAAATCATTAGCTTGTTGAATGGCGTATTCCAGGGCATGGTTGTATTCAGCGCGTTGTGAGGCTTGCATCCAGTAAAGAACATACTTACCGCTCTTAATGCGTTTATTGTTTAATGGTTTTATTCGTTCTGCCTGTATCATTGTAAAATTAATCCACTTTAGGTTAATTTCTAATTCGCACAGCTCGGCTGAGAATTACTTATTGTTGCGGCACCAGTGCGATATATTCATATAAAGCTGTGCACCTGGGAAAAACCTTACTTTCTTTTATATATTTCTTGGGAGTTTCCATCAGCTTATGATTAAGCCACAGAATATCAACTTCATTTCTGCCAATTAGACTCGCACTGACTTTGCACTCAAACACAGTGCTCTGTATATCAGGAGAAAAGACTCCCAGTTCTGTATTGTTCCATTTAACCTGTATTTGCTGACCGGGCATTGGGGTACGTGCACGAATTGTCAATTTGTAATCTTTACGTTTCTCTGGAGTCAGATAAATGGTAGAAATTTTGTAATTGCCTGCCCAGCGCCCATTATCCCAGGGGGGGGCATCAATAAAATTTATCCATCCGAACAGTAAGTGAGCACAATTTTTTTCGTCCTGCAAGGAGAGCTCATATTTCTGGCGAACTGAAATCTCAGACGATAGCGGGTGAACGTATACACCCAGTTCTGGAGAGTTTGTATACAAGACATCTTTCTCCCAGCATTTGGGTGAGAGCCACCCAAATGGGATGAAATGAGTTTGAAAATCCAGTGACCAGTAAACGTCAGGATTAACTTTTTTAATTTCTACCAATCTGGCAGAAGATGGCGGGATATTTATCTCAAATCTTGATTCAGCCTGGCGCAGTTTCAATACCTGCGGCTGATTTGTTCCATTAACTGTAAGAAAATTCCAGCGTGTTATTTTTTCGGGGAACACCAGCGGAGTTTTATAAGAGTTAGCCACCGGCAGGAAGAATCCCAGACGGCTATTTTGTAACGGTGGTTTCTCAAGAAGAACTGTGCGTACCTCCTGATAACTGAGTGCCAGAGGAGGAATTCCCAGAGTGTAAATCTGAGTCCGTTCTAGAGGCATCAGGGTTAGTGGAAAGGTTTGTAAGTTAGAGAGATGAGCTACAATAGCCTGATGGGATTTGGGGAAGAACGGTAGCAGGAAAAAACCGCCGATAATGGCGCTGGCGGTTGCGGGTACTAAGATGGCTCTACCTCTGGGTAGACGTGGTGCCAGCAAGAAGAAAGCTGAAATAACCTGTAAATTATAACGATTGCCGAAGCTGGTTGTTCCTCCATAATAATTTTCCGGGATTGCCCAGAAATTAGCCAGGATAAATAATATTAAGACGCTCAAGATAAGTCCCTGGCCAGGGCGACGTTCTCTCCAGAAGCTGATAAGCAGCAATAAACTGAGCAGTCCTCCTATCTGATAAACCACCATTCCTGTTTGACGACCGAAAACGTAATAAAAAATATTTTCTCCAGCATAACGAATAAATATATGAAACCGTTTCAATACACGTTCCAGAGTTTGCGCCGTGGAATATTTCCCTTCTACCAGATTTTTGGCGCTTAAACGTGATAGATTGGGGTCGTTAGGATCCGGGTCATAAGGGAAATTATGCAGGCAATAATATCTTTGTCCGGCATAAGGAGACAGAGTGCCATCAGTGGTGAGATGTGTTAAAGTAGGTAGTAGCCATACACCTCCCAGCGTGAGAATGAAATAAACAGCCCATCTCCAGTAGTAAATGAGCAGTCTGATAATAAGCGGTAAATAAATCAGAATGAAAAGGGGCTTGGAATAAATTGAGAGTCCCATAATAACTGCGGTCCAGAAAACTGTGCTACCGGGGAAAAAGCAAGTTTTTTGCACCAGGTCAGGAGTTTCAGCTGTGGGCTTTTTATTGCGTGGAGCTCTCCCACTTAAGCATTTTAGCCATAGCGTCAGGGCTAAGCCCAGTAAAGTAGCTTCAAAGATATCTGGATGAACAATTGTAATATAAAAGATGAGCTGGCTAAAACAAAGGCCGGGGACGAGAAAGAGAAGACATTCAAAAAGCGTATTCCGCTGGCGAAAATGGCGATAGATAAGCCCTGCCAGGAGCATAGTCAGAAGTAGATTGGCAATGATTACACCTTTACCTCTGGCGATTGCTACGAAGGGCACCAGGTACAATGAATATAGAAAGGGTTTGGCATAATAAAAATCCTTGCCATTATACTTAAGAAATATTCCCTGGGGTTTGCTCCGCCAGTCGGCATTAAAGCGTTCAGCATCAGCAGGGGTATATTTTAAATCGTGGTCATAAGCAATACTTTGTGCCTGTATGTAATGTGAAGCCTGGTCCGCGTATACGATGCTCTTTGTGGGATCATAAGGAAGTAAGCGAACAAGTAAGATAATAAAAATTATGAGTCCGATTAGTGGTGCGATGAATTTATTCATTGTTATAAAAGAGTGATAATTTTTCCGCTACAAAATAAAGTTTATTCTGGCGACTCTTTCACTATAATCTGCTTCTTTTCACCCTTATTCAGCTGAAATTTTATTTCATAAGGTTTCCGTAACATCTGCCGAACTGTTATTTTATGCTCACCCTGAGCGACATAATGAACACCATCAGGTAGTAATAATCTATCATCCAGCCAAACCTGAATCTCCTCATTTTGTCGTGTAATTACCAATTTCCCATATCCACGCTTGTCTAATTCTGCCCAGTTAATAACTCGTGGAAACAAAATCCAGCTGTTTATTAACATAATTATTATTCCCAGAATAAAATTAAACAATTGTTTATTAAACAAGGAGTGCAAGTAAATTGCTACAATCATTATACTGACAACAGCAGGGAATGAAAATAAGTCCCAATCTAACTTGCCAGCATCTGGATGCCAGAAAATTAAAAAAATAGTAAAGCCACCAAAAATTAGAAGTAAATATTTAGCCAGAGGGTCGCGTCGTGCACGCAGTAAACATAATAGAGCTATCGGGGCGCTAATACCGCCATTTATCCATAGAAAGTATAGAACTGAGTTTAAATGGGCTGCTGATAGCCAGGTAAATCTATGTTCCGGATTGGGGTTATAGGGATTCAAATAATGCCTGCCCACCAGTTCACCACCACCAATCTTTAAATGAAACACCAGATAAATAAAAACCAAGAGTGGTAGTGTAGCAAGTGCGATTTGTCTAATTCGGGTTATAGTTATTCCACCTGAACAAAAGTCTTTTATTACAAGCAAAAGCACAATCGGTGCAATGAAGAGAGCTATAAGGTGACTGAAGACGAAGAGAGAGTAAGCTAGAATGACCGAAGTAATTTGCCAGGTCTTGTTTAGATAATTCTTCAGCGCCAGCAGGAATATCAGGAGTGACAAAACTGGAAGGGCATAGGTTTCAATATGACCGTAAAACACTGCGGTGAACCCAGCAGTGAAAACAATCAAAAAAGACAAAATAGAATACGGATGGTCTTTAAAAAAATTGTAAATCACCCACAACGCAATTATTCCACAGACGCAGGAATAAAATTGAATGGCTAAAAAGGAATTCCAGTTCAGCAAAAAATGCAATAGCTGATAGCTGAGTTGCATCAGAAAGAACGATAACATCTGGCGTTTTCTGAGCCAGACACCATTATAAATCTCACGCTCCCATTGTTCCGAGTCACCACCGGTAAACCGATTTGTCCGCAAATAGACAAATAAAAAAGTAAACAAGAACATCAGAAGATAAATGGCTATATTAGAGAAGTGCAGTCTAATGAAGATTTCCCTGGTGCTGTTAACAATTTTGTTTTTATTCATTGCTCTGCAATATTAGCAATGCTGCTTCAGAGTTTTAATTTGTGATAAAGATAAAAAATTATTCTTTATATATATGCCCCGGGCAATTGGAATCCTATAATTTGCGTGTATGACAATTTTAAACTTTAATAATACGAAGTGCTTGAAGTGAAGTCTTACGTTGCCAAATTTCGGGCGAGGGATGCTAAATAATTTGAAATCAT
>CAYRXI010000091.1:0-3985 GCA_964428255.1 uncultured Candidatus Sumerlaeota bacterium | reverse complement strand
AACTGGATTAAGCCAATGTGTTTGGGAATACCGGGCAGAATTGAAGAAATAAAAGGGACGCTGGCGACAGTCACGTTTGGTACTGTCAAGCGTGAGGTGGATATTCGTTTGCTGGATAATGTGCAAGTGGGTGATTTTGTTCTTGTCCACGCAGGGTTTGCCATCAATAAGATTAATCAGCAAGAAGCAGAAGCCACCTTAGAGCTTTTACGCGAGCTTGCCAGCTATGAGGATAACTTATAGATAACACCCTTTCAAAATAAGCAACGCCAGAATAACTTAATCAGAACGCTCAAAGATGAAATAAGCAGAATATAGGAATTTTGCCAGGGATACTCAGCGCCTTCTGGAATTCTTTAGCACGGCCTTCCAATTATGCTGACAGATTTTCAAAATAGAGAACTGGTGGTAAAATTAGCTGCGGAAATGCGTAAGGCTGTAGCCAGCTTACGACAGCCTGAACTCACCTTTATGGAAATTTGCGGAACGCACACGAATGCGTTTTTTCGTTATGGCTTAAATAGTTTATTACCACCGCAGGTTAAGTTGCTCTCGGGTCCAGGCTGTCCGGTCTGCGTCACACCTAATGAAGTAATTGATTACGCCGTTAAATATAGCCGTTGCCCTGATGTAATTGTTGCCACATTCGGTGATATGCTGAAAGTACCAGGCTCGTATTCCTCACTATTAAAAGAGCGGGCTCGCGGAGCCGAAGTAAGAGTGGTTTATTCTGCCACAGAAGCGGTATGTCTGGCAGAGCAATATCCTGACAAAAAAGTCATTTTTATTGGCGTTGGTTTTGAGACAACTGCGCCAACAATTGCTGCGGCAGTGCTGGACGCAGCTGAGCGTGGTATTAAAAACTTTTTATTGTTGTCAGCCCTCAAAATCTTACCGCCTGCACTGGAAGTCTTGCTTAATTCAAAGGAACTTAAACTGGATGGATTGTTATGCCCGGGGCACGTAAGTGTCATTACCGGGACAAAAATTTACGAACCGCTTGTCTGTAAGTTTTTAATTCCCTGCGTGGTAGCTGGATTTGAGCCTGTAGATATTCTTCAGGGACTGCTAAAGCTTATTTTGCTGGCAAAAGATTTGCGAGCTGAAGTCGTTAATGAATACTCCAGAGTGGTTAAACCTGAGGGAAACAAGCGAGCACAGGCTTTGATGCGGCTGGTGTTTGAGCCGTGCAATTCTCGCTGGCGGGGCCTCGGGGTGATAAATGCCAGTGGTCAAAAACTCCGTAAGGAATTTAAAGAATTTGAAGCCTTGTTAGCGTACCCCATCCAGATTCCGCCTCCGGTAGAACATCCAGAATGCCTGTGTGGCGAGGTGCTGCGAGGAGTGCGCCGTCCGCCAGAATGCCAATTATTTCGCCGGATTTGCACTCCGGAAAATCCTGTAGGTGCCTGTATGGTATCTTTTGAGGGGAATTGTGCTATTTATTACAAGTACGGAATCCAGTGAGTTGCCAGGATGATAAGAACCAGAGTTTTTATCTTTTTTTTAATTTACTTCTTTATGATTTTTATCCTCATCGGTTCGCCCGTCAGAATATAGATTTTTACCACAGATGATAAGAAAATGCAGTATTCTTTTGCAGAAGAGAAATGGAGTCAGTGGTAATTATATTTTTCACATAATTTAAAGAAATTTATTTACCGTAGACTTTTTTCAAATACTCTTGTGGCAGCGGAGGCGTTAGATAACTAACAAGGGGCAGAATTATTAATGGTGCCAGCATTGAAATACTACCTATAACGGGAGATAGATTAATTCCATATTTAAAATAACTGAGGCTTATAATAGCGGTGGTGAAAATGGCTGCCCAGGCGCCATAGACGTTGGCACGGCGTAAAAATAGACCATACAGATATGGCGCTAAAAAACACCCGGCAACTACACCCCAGGAAACACTCATCAGATTAACAATGATACTAACCTGATACAGGGCAATGATTACAGAAACTACAACGAAGATAATACACAGGATCCGCATTAACCAGAGAGCGATGCGCTCCCGGCTTTCGTCAGTATTTGTTTGTCCTTTATATAAATCAATAGCAATAGCCGAGCTGGTCACCAGCACCAGCGAAGATAAGGTAGACATTGAAGCAGAGAGAACCAACAACAAAATTATAATGGCAATAAATCCGGGGAGATGTGTCTTTAGTAGTTGAGGAATCAGGGCATCCGGTCCTCCGGGCGGAATCTTGTCAAAGAATACATGGGTCATAGCTCCAGTGAAATATGATGACCCGGTAATTATGATTGCAAAGATAGTGGTGATTATCATTGCCCGGGGAATTATATCCTTGCTTTTTATGGCATAAAATTTCTGCACCATCTGGGGTAAACCCCATGGTCCGAGACTGGTCAGTAGCACTAATGCGGGTAACATATACCAGGGAGCCATCTTTTCCGGAGGGATGTGTTTGGGATAATTTTCTGCTATGGATTGCAGAATGGAACTCAAGCCTCCCCCCTTGCCGACTAAGGCTGTTACCATCAACAGGGCTCCTATCAGCATAATTGTGCCCTGCACAAAATCTGTGAGATTAATGGCATGGTAACCTCCCATTATAAGATAAATGCCGGTTATCGCCGCGATGAAGAACAGGCTGACTTCATAGGGAATGCCAAGATAGGCTTCAAATAGGTGAGTTAAGCCTTTGTAAATTGATGCGGAATATGGCACCAAAAATACGAAGATAATAATGGCACAAACGTACTTCATCATAGGACTGCGATAGCGCGCCTCAAAAAACTCAGGCATAGTCATTGCGTTCAGACGAGTAGTAATTTCGCGGGTCGGGCGCGCCAGCAGAAGCCATGCCAGAAATGAACCCACAATCGCATTACCCAGGGCAATATACAGTGCTTTTGTCCCAAATCCCCAGCCTAATTTGCCGGCAAAACCTATAAATAAGACAGCTGAAAAATAAGTTGTCCCGTAAGAAAAAGCCGAGAACCAGGCTCCAATTTTTCTGCCGCCAATAAAAAAATCTGCCAGATTTTTTGTTCTTCCATAACCCACATACCCCAGATATAACATCAATCCCACATATGCCAGAATTATAATAATCTTTATTTCCATATTATCCTCCAGCTTCTTTGCAAAATTGGGCGAATAAACCAAATCTTATAGTAAAACTGATGTAAATTGCCAGAAAAATTCTTCAAATAATGACCAACAGTTTGTGAACCAAGATTAAACGGTATTAGATTGCTGGTATGTTATTAACTAAAAATGTAGGCTCTTTCATCGGACCTCCAGGGAAGAGATATTCACTTTTAAAGAACAGATGAGAAGATTAGAGAGGTCCGATTAGTAATTATTGAGCAGGGGTCAGGGAACGTTGTAGCTGTTTAAGAGCTCTTTGTAATTGAAATTCAAGACTGCTCAGGTGTTGCGCCAGTTCGTTGTGTTTAAATAATAACTGCACTTTATTGCGTTTGGGCAATGGGGTATATAGTGCCTTGCGATAACTCAGCACTGCCTGCCAGAAGTCTCGTTTTCCTTCGTAATATATCCCTTCAATATAAAACAAATTAGGGTTATGTGGATGGTAGCGCTCCAGGGCTTGAAGATAACGTTTTGCTTCATCAAACTCTTTAAGATTGATGGCAATAATTGCCAGCCGTTCCAGTACTTCCTGGTCAGAAGGGTCCATCAAGAGGACTCGCAGGAAATAGTCATGAGCGCGAATCGGGTCATTGAGGTTTTGATAAATGGAGCCTAATTGTTTATAAGCCCCCAGAGAAGTAAAGCTTTTTAAGCCTTGCTGGACGACATCGCGAGCCTCAAAGTATTTCTTTTCCGCCATTAATAGCTTTGCCAGATTAAGTAGAATAAGACCATAAGAACCATAATATTTAATAGCATTGCGGAGCAAGTGCTCATAGGTTTGAATATCCGAGCCGCGAAGATGAGCCTGATTGAAATAATAAATTCCCTGGATTTTGGTAGCGATGCTCCACTCTA
>CAYRXI010000090.1:10567-12269 GCA_964428255.1 uncultured Candidatus Sumerlaeota bacterium | reverse complement strand
TATCAAATACTGATATTACCACACACTGAACACTTCCGCTGCCCCTGTAGTTCTGCACCGCAAAAATGGCAAAAATCCCGTGACGGGACTTTATCGTTATCTATAGTTGCACTTTGAAGAATCCTATAATCTGGTGCAGGAAGCTCAACCTCTGGCTCAACCTTATTACCCATAAGCTCTTCGGATTTATCGTATTTATAACGCAAAAGGTATAGAGTCAAGTCAATAAAATAATCCAGAAACTCCGGGTCATTTTTATAGATATTCATATATAGATTTAGATTACTTTTCAGAATCCCCTTTATTTCCTCTAAAGATAATTTTTCTTTACTTGTTCTGAACGGCATTTTCTCAGCTACAATATTCTACAACTAAAATGTACATATACATATTATTGCATAAAACAGGCTTCAGTCAATTTTTTCTGTTAATAATTGTGAAAAAATCTGTTTTAGGCTGGCGATGGAATAAAAAGTCCCACAACAAATTAAACCGTTAAATTCTCCTGTCTTTAACAGGTTCATTGAATAATCAATTGCGGGACCAATAGCAGGAAATGGTTGTGCCTTCAGCCCAGCAGCACTGGCGAGTGAAGCCAATTTCTCTGCAGACATAGTGCGGGGTGTGGGCGCTGGATAGGTAATGAACTTTGATTCAGACGCATATTGTTTTAATACACCTAAAATCTCATTTACTTCTTTGTCCATTAACAAAGACAAAGCAATAATTAAGCGAAGATTTTCTTTCATTTCATATACGGCCTTTAATAATGCTTCAATGGATAAAGGACAATGAGCACCATCCACAATGATTAGTGGTTCAGTACTTATTATTTCAAATCTTCCCGGGATATACCACTTCTGTATACCAGTAGCTATTGCAGTGTCGTGTATATTAAACCCCAGTCTCCTGAGTACAGATACAGCAGTAAGAACGGTCTGTATATTTCGGGCTTGATGTAAGCCCAACATTTTAGTTTCAACTTCCAGTAGTGTATCCTGCATCTGAACTTTTATTTTTTGTGAATTTAAGTCTGTTTTTCGTTGAAGTATTTTTATCTCTTCTTCAGCAAAATAAATTGGACAGCGTTCTTTTTGTGCCTTTTGCACAATGCAATCCGTGGCGGTGCTAAAATTTTGTGGAGCCAGCACCACCGGTACCCCTGGTTTAATTATTCCTGCCTTTTCTCTTGCAATTTCGCTTATGGTATCTCCGAGTAGATATTTATGGTCAAAGCCAATCGTAGTGAAAATGCTTAGAATGGGTGTAATGATGTTTGTGGCATCAAGCCTCCCACCCACACCAGTTTCAATCACTGCCACATCTACCTGTTGGTGCAGGAAATAAAGGAAGGCTCCTGCAGTCAACAATTCAAATACTGTGCGAAAAGACCGTGGAGATGGCAAACCAGCCTCGTACCACTTCTCTCTCAATTCATTTACTATATAGGCAAACTCTTCCTCACCAATCCATTTGCCATCAATCTGAATACGTTCACGATAAGAGTAAATATGTGGTGAACAATAAAAGCCCGTTCGGTATCCGCCTGCCTGAAGAACACTGGCTAACAAAGAACCAGTAGAGCCTTTGCCTTTTGTTCCAGCAATATGGATTAGTTTTAACTTCTGCTGTGGATTCCCCAGACGCTCCATAAAGCCTGCAAATTCTATTAGGTTTTGAGGGTTGGAGCGCAGACTGCTCA
>CAYRXI010000090.1:7102-10557 GCA_964428255.1 uncultured Candidatus Sumerlaeota bacterium | reverse complement strand
ATCCCTGTTTCTCATAGTCAATAAAACTCTCTAACCAGCTAACAGCTTCCTGATACGATGCTAATTTGCTATCCATTTGTTTTTTAAAGCTTACGGCTTGACTTTACTTGGCTATTAGCCGTTAATAGAAAATATATTTCATAATTTCTCAGCAGGGAGTATGTCAATGAATCAGTACCAAACACTAATCAAATTATTTTTCTTTCTGATGCTATTAATTATGCTGGTAAGCTGTGCTTTTAACACTGCACCACGGTATAATATAGAACCTGATACAGGTGCCGTACAATTTGTTAAGCGTTATCCTAAATATCCAGCATACCAGGAGTTATTTTTCTGGCGGACCAAAGAGTACCGTAAAAATACCGATAAGTTGCGCTGGCTACTCTCAGAAAACCAGAAGGAAGTCATTTCACGCTATGGCCAGCCGGATTATCTGCGCCGAATCTTTTTCTCAACGCGGGGTGACAGAGTAGAAGAATGGGTGTACTGGGATAAACAACGCGTTGTGCAGTTTGTTGAAGGACAATTGGTCTGGGATGGAATGCTCACAGATTATGAAAAGGTTTTGATAATCCACGGACGTCCAAATAAGATTACAGTTGGCACTACCGAGGAATTACAATCTCGCAAAGTGGTTATGGAATACTGGAGATTTCTCGGCTCGCGCTACTGGCTATTTTGCTTTGTTAATGACCGTATGATAATAGGGAAGGAATCCCTGTAAGTAATAAATTTTTTACAGGATAGTAAGAGAAGAATATGAAAAATTTGGTATTTTTAACTACGCTATGCTTGCTATTTATCGTCTCGGGATGTCATCCGGAACAACGTTTGCTTCAACAGCGCCGGACCGCCATTGACCTGTATAGCGAAGCGATAAAACTTGAGGAACTCGGCGAATATCAACGCGCCATTGAGCTGTTGTTAAAAGCTGTAGAGTTGTCCCCGCGTCCTGCCATTTATTATCACATTGGGCATTGCTATAATATGTTAGGTGATAAAGCTCGGGCAGCTCAATTCTTACGTCATGCTTTACAGGAAGCTCCAGATTATAAACAGGCAGAGCTGGAGCTGGCAGAAATTGAATTCAGTCTGCGGCATGTAAAGCCCTCTGCAACACCGGTTATTGAGACTGCAGAAACAGTCAGTTCTGAAGAAAATAAAAAGCAAGATTCACCTGCATCTTCATCAACTTCCACAAACACTCAACCTCTATCACCAGAATTCACTTCCTCAAGTTCTGTTAAAAACGAAGTTGAGTTGGCGGAGATGCCTTTGCCTGCAGTTAATAAGAGAGCTAAAGTAGAAATAACACCTACGCCTTCAAATATTGCAGAGACTAAAGTAAAAACACAACCTGTAGCCTCAGTTACCACTCCCACCGTGACACCAATACCCGATGAGATTAGGCGAGCATTATTTCCGCGACTGTATGCTGACGGTAAAACAGATTTGGATAAAGAACTGGGAAACTATCTCAAAGGGCGCAGTCTGATAGATAATCCTCGTGAATATCATTATTATAAAGGTATGTATTATACTGAGCGCAAATTATGGCGAGAGGCAATCACAGAATTCCAATCTGCACTCAAGGTGGACAAAAATCATCTGGACTCAATTCTTGCCTTAGCCGAAGCCTACGCCGGTGCAAATCAGTTAGATAAAGCAGAGCTGACCTTTCAACGTGCATTACAGATGGCAACGCAAGAGCCTATGGTGTTATTTAAAAGCGCCAATTTTTACTTACGGCAGAAAAATTATGACAGAGCCATAGAACTCTATGATATGTTAAGGGCAATTCAGCCGGACAATCCCAAGGTCTATAATAATCTTGGTATCGCCTGGTTAAGGAAAAATAACCTGGCAACAGCTGAAGAAAATTTCAAACTCGCAGTCAGCAAAGATAAAAATTTTGACACTGGTTACTATAATCTTGGCATCCTCTATGACTCTTATCTGAACCAGCCACAGCTAGCTGCAGAAATGTACCGAACATATCTTGCGCTGAATGGGAAAAATAAAGAGCAAGTCCAGCGCTGGCTTGGTGAATTAGAAAATAAGCTTAAAAAGGGTGGTACTAAGTGAGTACTGATGAGTTTGAAATTATAATTAAGAAAAATGGCGAAATAATTGTTAAACTTGACGGTCTGGGTGAAAAAAAAGTTCGTCATTACCGCGAGATTTTTGAAGAAGCTATTGGTCCTATACGTCAGGTCATTGATGTGAACAGTGAAGCTATGCCCCCGGGCGCAGTTCATCTTACCGAAACTGAACACGCCGAAAAGGAAGAAAAAACTAAGGAAAAACTGCAACATTAATTTTTGATGCAGAAGCAAATTTCTCTATCCGTTTGAAAATAGGTTAGAAAATTTTAAGAAAAAGGGAATTAACGAGGAATGAAACGAAAAGCGATTAAAGACCTGCAGGAAGGAATGGAAGTAGAGTCAATTTATCTGGTGTGTTCGCTGAAAAAAAACAAAAAGAAAAATGGTGAAGACTACATTAGTTTATCGCTGGGAGACGCAACCGGTGAAATTGCTGCAGTCATCTGGGATGATGTAGATGCCTTTTTGCAGAACCGCATAAAAACCAATGATTTTGTGAAGATTAATGGAACTGTGGGACGCTATCAAGAACGTCTGCAATTGACACTCAACAAAGTAGAACGAGTAGATGAAACGGAAGTCAATCTTGGAGATTTTATTCTCCACACTCCATATGATATTGAGGACTTAAAACAGCAACTTTTCAGGTTTATCAATCAGGTGACAGATGAGCATCTGAAGGCACTGCTTAATAAATTTTTTATGGATGACAAATTTATGGAAGCGTTTGCCCGAGCTCCCAGTGCCAAGACTATGCATCAGGCTTATATCGGTGGATTACTGGAGCATACAGTTGGTGTCTGTAAAAATGCAGTGGCAATTGCCAATAATTATCCGGGCTGTAATTATTCACTGCTGATAACCGGGGCTTTGCTACATGATATCGGAAAAATTAAGGAATTTACTATTCACCGTTACATAGAATATACAGATGAGGGCAGATTAAAAGGTCACATCATTATTAGCATAGAGATGATTAATGATAAATTTTCTCAGCTTGAATCTTTCCCCGTTGAAAAAAAAGTGCTGCTGGAACATTTGATTATCAGTCATCATGGATACAAAGAATGGGGTTCACCCAAGCGCCCCAAAACAATGGAGGCGCTGATTCTTCATTGGGCAGATTATATTGATGCTTACCTGAGCACATATCTTGAGGTTATTAGAAAGTGCAGGGAGCAAGGTTACCGCTGGTCTGAGTGGAACAGAATGTTTGAACGATATTTGTTTGCTGGTTTTGATGCACCGATTGATGCCTCACCACCACAACCTGCTGAAAGTTTACCCACAGAAGCTCTGGAGTCTTAGTCAATAATCGGGCTGTCATAAACCTCACTAAAAAGCCAG
>CAYRXI010000090.1:0-7092 GCA_964428255.1 uncultured Candidatus Sumerlaeota bacterium | reverse complement strand
TTATTCCCGGAATATCTCAAAGGTGAAGAGAAGATATTGCAATTTTTTCCCTGGCATCCTGATGCCTGGGCGGAAGTTATTGAGGCTCGCCTTCGTCACCCGGCACTTCAATGGTCTGACGCAGAAATTCTGGAACTCATAGAATATAATCAAAAAATTGGCGCCACTCTCCCGGTTATAGAAAACTTAAAATCCCTTTCTTCTAAAGAAACCTTTGTAATTGCTACCGGTCAACAGCCAGCTCTTCTTGGAGGACCTCTATATAATCTCTACAAGGCTCTGACTGCAATAAAACTGGCAAGAAAATTAAGCGAGCAATTTAAACTGAAAATTATACCCATTTTCTGGCTTGCCTCTGATGACCATGACTTTGATGAAGTCAGACATCTATTCTGGATAAATTCTGAGGGCACGGTTGAAGAATATACTTATCAGCCAGAAGGTTATGTATTAGCAACACCATTATTTAAAGTGCCAGTGGATACAGAACAAATCCAGAACCTATTCCAGCGTTTACGTGCGACTACTCGTGATACAGAATTTAGAGAACCCCTTCTCTCCTCTTTGTTTCAGTTATTTTCTGCCTCAGCGAATTTTGAAGAGCAATTTGTTAGAATTCTTTCCCGGCTCTTAAACGAAGAGGGAATAATTTTTGTTCCTCCGCATTTGTCTTCCATACGCCAGCGGGCTCTTCCATTAATCATCCGTGAGATTAAAACTCCGGGAATTTCTACGAATCTTATCATTCAGTCAGCCCATAAACTTGAACAACTCGGTTATAAACCCCAGTTATTGCGACAAACCGATCAAATTAATTTTTTCTTTCTGGACGAAGAGTGGCGACGCAATCGGATTGACTATGAGAACAATAGATTTCAAATAAAAATTGCAGGCGAGAATGAGATTGTTAAATCTTTTAGCTATGAAGAACTTGTTTCTCTAACCACGCAAAACCCGCAGATAATAAGTTTCAACGTTGTCAGCAGACCTCTGGCGCAGGATTACATTTTTAACACCATTGCCTATGTCGCAGGTCCCAGTATCAGGAGGTATATAAACATTTTGGTGTATTTATGCCGCTTATTTTTCCACGGGCTCAGCTACTTTTAATTGAACCGCGCATAAGTAGATTGCTGACCAGGTATAACCTGGAGGCTGAAGAACTTTTTGACCTTTCAGAGAAACAACTACGCAACAAATTAGCCGACAAGATGATTATCCCCCCCCTCGCTGAAAAAATAGAGAAGACTAATAGTGAAATTCAAAGTCTACTGCATAAACTTGAGCAAGAGTTACTTCAACTCAACAACATCGCCATTAAAAGAAGCCTGGCTAAATTAAAGGAAAATGTTACCACTGGTTTTAATCATCTGCAGGAGCGGTATAAAACTGCCTTCTTACAGCATAATAAACAGCTAAAGGAGCACCAGGACAAGCTCCTCTCTGCTTTGCTTCCGCTCGGCGAACCCCAGGAACGCATTTTTACCCCTTTCTTTCCTTATATGCAAAACTTCGGTCCAGAATTCCTAAAGCAGATTAAATCAACAATACCTCCTTTCAAAATTAAAAAAGTGGTTTATCTGGGAACAAACTAAACTTTTATCAGTCAAAAATTCTTGCCACTTTACACTTAGTTGTAAAAGAATATCTATATTATATAGTTAAAAGTGGGTTGGATAAAGAATGGAAGAAATTACAGTAAAATTAGGCGAGCGCAGCTACAATATTTATATTGAATACGGGCAACTGGCAAAACTTGCTGAACTGGTAAAAACAGTAACTGAGTTTGAAAGAATTCTGGTGGTCTCCAATACAACAGTGGGCAAATTATACGGTGATACTGTCCTTGAAATTTTAAACTCAGCCGGATTTGGCGCTGAATTATTCAACATTCCCGATGGTGAGCAATATAAAAATCTGGACACTCTACGCACCATTTATGATTTTTTAATAGAAAATAATTATCCTCGCCAGAGCACAATTATAGCTTTAGGGGGGGGAGTAGTAGGTGATATTGCCGGCTTTGCTGCCGCCACGTATATGCGAGGGATCAAATTTATTCAGTTACCCACTTCTCTGGTGGCAATGGTAGATGCCAGTGTCGGAGGCAAAGTGGCGGTTAATCACCCGCTGGAAAAGAACCTGATTGGGGCATTTTATCAGCCCAGACTGGTTTTTATAAATCTGGAGTTCCTGAAAACCTTACCTCTTGAGGAATTGCGTGCCGGATTTGCAGAAGTCATCAAATATGGAATTATTTATGATGCCAATTTTTTTGAATATCTGGAAAGTAATACGGAGAAACTTTTTAAACTTGACCCTGCCTTTCTCCAACACATCGTCTCCACTTCCTGCCGTATTAAAGCCACCATTGTTGAGCAAGACGAGCGAGAAGCAGGTCTTCGTGCTATTTTAAATTACGGTCATACTATTGGACATGCCATTGAATCGTTGACACGTTATTGCGTCTATAAGCATGGTGAGGCAGTGGCAATTGGAATGGTAGTTGCAGCAAGAATCGCAGAACGTCTGGAAATGATTAGCCCGTTTGAAGTTGAAAGAATCTGGCAATTAATCCGCAATACAGGGCTTCCTTATCGTTACAGGGATATTGACCCCGAGGATATTATTGAGCGAGTTCGCAAAGATAAAAAAGTTCAGGGAAAAAAAGTTCGCTATGTCTTACCACGGCGGATTGGTCTGGTTGAATTAGTTGACAATGTTAACCCTAAAATAGTTTTAGAAGTTTTGCAGGAAATGAAACAATTGTCCGCGTAAAGGAGGCAAGATGAAAAAGCGTCTGCTGGTTATAAACGGACCAAATTTAAACCTACTGGGCATTCGTGAGCGAGAAATTTATGGCGTAAAGACACTTGAGCAAATTAAGGAAGAACTGGAGGAGATGGCAAAAGTATCCTATATTGAGTTGGAGTTTTTTCAGAGTAATTCTGAATCGGAAATCGTAGGAAAGATTCAACAGGCTTACGGACGAGTCCACTGCATTATCATTAATCCCGCAGCCTTCACCCATACCAGTGTGGCAATTGCTGATGCACTGAACGCCGTAAAAATCCCAACCATTGAAGTGCATCTCTCTAATATTTACAAACGCGAAGCATTCAGACATCATTCGTATGTGGCGCCCGTGTCTGTGGGACAGATAAGTGGCTTTGGTCATTTTAGCTACGTTCTCGCTTTTTATGCCGCCAGAGCCATAATGGACAATATAATTTGACCGGAGAAAATTGCCCAGAGCACAACCAAACTCCAATGTCAGACAGACTGAAAAAATCTAATGCACTGCTGGATAAATTACAAGTTTTGACTTTCTTTGTCACCTCTCGCTGCAATTCAAAGTGTCGCACCTGTTTTTACTGGCAGGAGATTAATAAGCCAGTTAAAGAAGAACTGACGTTACCGGAAATAGCAAAAATAGCCGCCGCACTCCCCTCATTCTCGCATTTATTACTTTCAGGTGGTGAACCGCTGTTACGTGACGACTTAGTGGATATCGTTGAAATCTTTATTCACTATAATCAAATCGCCACAGTTGATTTGCCGACTAACGGTTTGTTACCTGAACAAGCCGCCGAATTTGTTCGTAAAATTATCACGCAACATCCTGCTGTTTTGTTAACTGTTGGCGTTTCGCTGGATGGCTTAAAACAAACTCACGATAATTTACGGCGCGTTCCCGGAAACTTTGAAAAAGTTTTTGCCACACTTGAGGCAATAAATGAAGTGCGTTATCTGGTGGCAGTGGAAAATGGCGGCATTGAACCTTACTTACATCTGTTTACACTCACCGTGCTTACCGCCGAAAACTGCAGAGAAATACCGTTGCTGGTGGATTACGTTCTGGAAAATGCCGATGTAGATGGAATGATGTTTGAATTGTTGCGGGGTTCTCCGGCTGACAAATCTCTCTCCTTGCCTGACCTGGCAGAATTTGACAAAATCGTTGAACTCTCGTTACGGGTTAATTATAAACTATTTTCTTTAAGATGTACTGATGCCGAGAGAACACTCAGACTGGCTTATTTAAAGGAAACATACCGCCTCCAACGTGCTATATTGAAAGGAGAAAAATTACCGCTCCACTGTCAGGCTGGAATTCGGCTGGCAGTTCTGGAGCCTGATGGTGATGTTCGACTATGTGAATTGCTACCACCTGTGGGCAATTTGAGAGAAAACAATTATGATTTTTCACCGGTGTGGCTTGGAGCTAAAGCCACGGAACAGAGAAAATGGATTAAGCGAAACAGGGGTTCCTGTACCCATTGTGTCAATCTTGGCCATAGCATTGACTCTGACCAATTAAGTCTCTGGCGGAGAAAGTTGAACGAATGGGTTTTTACTTATTCTTACAGATGAATAACAAAATTAAAAGTGGCAAATTTCTTCTGACTTTTGTGTCAGTTTTATTTGTTTTTTTACTTCTTGCCTTAAAGAAATACGAAGAGAGACCATCTGCGGACTCCTGCAATAAATGTCATCAGGAAATTTATCAGCAGTGGGAATCCTCTCTGCACGCTAAAGCTGCAATGGGGCGAAGATTTGCTTTTCTCAGCCACAATGCCACTATTGGTATATGCCAGAGCTGTCATCGTCCTGCATCTATCTGGACTGCTTGTCCTGAAAACAATTTTAATCCGGCGCAACCAGGAATTGATTGTGCCACCTGCCACTGGTTTAATGGATTCATTGTGGGTGCCGGTAATTCTAAAGCTGCTACTCGGGCACATGCACTCCTGCCGGATAAATCCATTTCCGGTAATTCCTATGCTTGTGGCAGGTGTCATCAAAAACCATTCAGTGAGCTCCAGCCTGCGCCAGGCAAGCAGGAAGAGATTTCCTGTCAGACCTGCCATTTAAAAAAGATTGCAGAAGAAAAAATAAAACTAAAAACCAATCGTAAACGCACCAAACACCAGCTCCTTGCTGACCATTCATTTCGGATTGAAGATTTAAATTTAATCCCTTCAGCCTACTTTTTTAAGCTGAACTCCTGTAACATTACAACCACAACTCTGGAAATAAATTTTACTCTAGTAAGCTACGTGCCTCATAGCGTTCCGGCGGTAGAATTTGGCGAAAATAGAACAATTGTTTCAGCGCAGTTGTTGAATGAAAACCAGCAACAAGTCTTAAGTCAGGAAGCTGAGTTTACAGCTCAAAAATCTCTCGGACCTTTCTCACAGAAGGAGTTCAATTATTCCTTTCAACTGCCTCAGGAGAAATTGAAAAAACTGGTGTTGACTGTCTTTCATCAGCGCCACAAAAATGATGTGCGCATTATAATACATCGCGAAGAATTTAAATTACCGACAGAATAATGAGCATCGGCAAAATATTACAGTTGATTTTGTGCGGTATATTGACTGCGTGCCTTTCTTTGGCTTGGGCTCAGCAAGTAGCTCAAGCACAAAATCAAAGCGAACCCAACTACTCTGCTCCCACTCTCTCCGAGCCCTTAACTGCAGTGACTGAACCCGGTCTATTGAGCAAGGCACATAGCGCATTAGAGGGCGTAGAGAATTGTACCAAATGTCATATCACTGCAAAGTCCCTGGGCTCTACCAAATGTCTGGATTGTCATCAGGAAATTAAAGAAAGACTGGAAAAGGAAATTGGTTATCATGGCAAGTTTCTGAGGGACAGTTGCATAAAATGTCACAAGGAACATAAGGGACTGGAGGCTAATCTCGTCCAGTTTGACAAATTATTGTTCAACCATAATCTTGCGTTGTTCCCAATTGAAGGAAAACATCGCACCCTGGACTGTGATGATTGTCATTTGCTAAAGAGTGGTGAAACTGGATTAATAAGTGCCCGGTATATTGGTTTGCCCCTTGAATGTTATTTATGTCATCCCACTCCGCATCGCGGCGATGTTTCTATCAATTGTCAGTTATGCCATACCCAGACTGCCTGGACGGGCAATCAGCTATTGTTTATGCATAATCGTGATTCAAAGTTTAAGTTGCAGGGCGCGCATATTAATGTGCCCTGTGAAAAATGTCACCCGCAAAAAACTTTTAAGCCCGTTCCCACAGATTGTATTGGCTGTCATCAGGACCCGCATCAAGGCTTAATGGGCCAGCAATGTGCTACCTGTCACAACGAATGGCGCTGGGCTGATGCTCGACATACATTTAACCACGACGAGTGGACCAGTTTCCCTCTGGTGGGGGGGCATAAATTACTAAACTGCTCGCAATGTCATTCGGCAAAATATAAAGGAACTCCCCAGCAATGCGCTGGCTGTCATCTTGACCCGCACAAATCCCGATTTGGCACAGACTGTGTTCAATGTCATAATCAATGGAACTGGTACGAGATTGCAGTCCAGAAATTCAATCATAACCAGGCAACCGCCTTTAACCTTCAGGGTAAGCATGCCGAGCTCGCCTGTGCAAAGTGTCATCAAGAAGGCATTGGCACCGTAGCAAAGGGGAAAACCTGCGCCGATTGTCATCCTGACACTTTTCATCAGGGTGAATTGGGCAATAAATGTGAACAATGTCACACTGAGAGTAGCTGGAAAATTATACCCGAACAATTTGACCACAAAAAACTGACAAAATTTGACCCGGGACGTCTTCATCAAGATGTAGCCTGTGCCAGCTGTCATCCCGTAAGTGGTAAATTTAAAGGGCAGTCCAGCAACTGCGAAGCCTGTCATCAACAGGAAACTGGTTTTTATGCAGGTATCAGCATTTTTGATGATATAACCACAATGCCAGCTGCAAAGTTTTCCTCCGTTAAATGTCAGGATTGTCATTCATTGCAGGATACTCGCCCGCAAATTGACCATATCAGCCTGCGCTGCAGAAATTGTCATCCCTCTGCTTATACAGATTTAAGTCGTTACTGGAAAGTTGAACTGGCTCAGCGCGCAGAAAAATTGAAACAGTACATAGCCTCTTTATCCGCGTTTCTCAAATGGCAGGCAGAACGCACCACTACCAGTCCTTCGTCAGCGACGATTACTCTGAATTCAGTGGCAGAAAAACTTGATAAAGTCCAGCAGGTAATTACCCGATTGCAACTTTATGGTCTCCACAATTTAGATTTATCCAACGCTGAATA
>CAYRXI010000089.1:10008-12407 GCA_964428255.1 uncultured Candidatus Sumerlaeota bacterium | reverse complement strand
CAGGCATAGAAAAATTTACTTACGAGAGCAAACGTGCCAATGAGATTTTTTAAACAACAGCGTCAGGTAAATGGTTTTACTTTGTTGGAGACCATAATTGCGGTGTTGATTTTTTCGGTGGTGATTAGTTCCATCTATATGAGTTTCCGAATAGGCACCAGGGCTTACAAAGCCAGTGATGAGAAAAACGTGCTGTTGCAGGAGGCACGCTTTGCTTTCCAGTCGCTTGAACGCGATTTACAGAGTATTTATTACAAGCCAGAGACAATGTATAATTTAACGATACGCCGGAAGATGGAGCGGCTTGACCACTTGCGCCAGCTGGCAGAAGAACAGGGCGTGCCCATTGCAGAATTTATAGCACAGGAGTTGCAGAAGGAACGCAAAACCACAGAAGGTGAAAAAGAAAAAGAGAGAGATGAGGAAGAAAATCTACTTGACCCCTATACCTATGGCATTCCAATTGATTTGAAATTTGTTGGCGTTGACAGTGGTACAGCAGATAGTCTGGAATTCGTTCGGTATCAATATAATGATGGAATCGTAGTGAATAATCCCTGGTCGCTTGAGCGAGTAAGGTACTTCGTGCAAAATAAGCAACTGCTCCGTGAAAGCAACTTAGTATTTCAGCCACCGCGCGACCAGGATGGTAATCCAGTAGAAACTTCCAAACCTCCGGCTGAAGTGATTTCCCGCGGCGTGGAGGAATTTGGCATTAAGTATGGTTACTTTTCCAAGCAGGAATGGCTGGAAGTAGATGACTGGCACTCAGAGCAACGCAAGTATCGGAATCCAATTCCAGAGCTGGACAAAGAAGACCCGCAATATGAGCAAAAAATGGCTGAAGCCACGCGTAAGCCTGCTGATTGGCTCCCGGCATATGTATTAATAAAACTCCGACTGGTGGATAATGAACAGAGCGGGCGAAAAATGAACTTTCAAACTCTCATTCGTTTGCCCGCAGCGCTGGAAAATAGTATTCCCTTGACTGAACAGGAGAAGGAAGAGCTGGCACGGAATAAATGAAATCCTCTAAAAATAGAGGCGTTATTTTACTGGGGACGTTGTGGCTGGCAGTAGTACTAGCGATTATTGCCTATTCATTAGCGTATCAGGTGCAGCTGGAGATGAAATTAACCAAGTTGTTTCGCCAGCGGGCTCAGGCAACAGCCCTGGCGCGGGCTGGTATTGCCAAAGCTGTAGCGGACTTGAAAAATGACTTAATGCTGGATGTCAGCGAAGAGGGGCAACGCTTTGATGCGGAAGGCGACATCTGGGCAAATCCAGAAGACAAGACTGACGTGGAGCTCGGTCCCGGTACATATAGTGTGGTTGTTACGGATGAAAGCGGGAAATTAAACATCAATTCAGTTAACCTGGAGGTATTAAAACAATTATTGATTGTGCTCGGGGTTGAGGAGGATAAAGTTGAAGAAATTGCGTGGGCTATCATAGATTGGCGTGATACAAATGATAGACCTGCAAGTGGTGAAGGCGATAAGGAAAGTGTTTATTTTTCCAAACTCATCCGTGAAGCGCAAAAAGACAAAAATCCCGATGATGAAACCATAATTTATTATTGTAAAAATGACAACTTTACTACAGTGGAAGAATTATTAGATGTTTATGGTATAACTCCTGAGCTGTTTTATGGTTATGACCCGCATAAAAAGTTGGAGTCAGAGCTGGCACGCACTGAGAAGACTGAAGGACGCGAGGAGAGAAAACCCGGCTTGCGTGATTTAGTAACGGTATACGGTGAGGGGTATCTTAATGTAAATACCGCATCTAAAGAGGTGCTAATAGCGGTGCTGGCTGCTATCGGGCAACCCGGTGCTGACCCGGAAGAACAGGCGGAAGCTATCATAAAATACCGACGAAAAAATAAGGACAAGGAAATTGATAATGAACAGGCATTTCGCAACTGGCAGGAGCTGGCACAAGTAGAAGAGTTCAATCCACTGATTGCCAGACAGATGTACTCTGTACAGCCATTATGTACTGCCAGCAACTTATTCCGGATAACAGCAACAGGTAGAGTAGGTGAGGTGACACAAACCATTACAGCTACAGTGGTTCGTTCGCTAGAAGTTTTTAATACAGAGGAGTTAAAGTACGAAAAACTCGGAGAAAAGTTGGAAACAAAACGGCGGGATGAAGCCAGCGAAGAAACCACAATCCGAGAACCCACAATACGGGTACTTGATTGGTTACAACCTTAATGGGAAAGATGAAATATGGCAAAAGAAAATTATACAGCAATTGAGATGACTGAACGTGAGTGCAAGATTGCGCAGGTGACACGTCACAAAGAAGGACTTTTTATTGAAAACCTATTACATATTACTTTTCCAGTACAGGAAGACGGTGCGGAAAGCTCAAGTAGCAACAAAGCAAGA
>CAYRXI010000089.1:7803-9907 GCA_964428255.1 uncultured Candidatus Sumerlaeota bacterium | reverse complement strand
CAAAAATCTGGTGACAACGCGGCTGGTGCAGCTGCCCTCTACTGACCCTGAAGAAATCACTAAGATGGCTCGCTTTGAGGCAGGACGCCATATTCCCTTTAATATTGAGCGCCACATTATCTCACACCATATACTTGAGGTTGATGAATTAAAAGGCTCAACGGTACTGATTGCAGCAGCAGATTCTACTGTGTTTCAGGATATGATCGACATTGTAAACGATGCGGGACTTAAACTCTCAGCCGTAGATGTGAGTACCCTGGGATTGTATAATTATTATCTATTCATCCGTCAACAGCCCTCGCAAATCTTTTCATCTGCAATCACCGAACCAACCAGTGAGAAGTTTAGCACAGCCCTGATTAACATCGGTTCTTTAACTACAGATATTGTTATTACCCAGGAAGGTAAAATGCTGTTTAATCGGAGCTGTTCCGTAGGGCTGGCGAAACTCTATGAGGAATTACACAGCTGCCTGCCTGCTGAGTACTCTGCTAATGTCCTGCCGCTTTCCGAGCTGGATGTGCTACACGTGCAAGAGAGTCTGGAAAACCTATTGGGCATTTCATCTGCTACCTCAACTAATGAGCCAGAGACAAATTCACCTGTAGAGAACGATGAAACATCAACACTGCGGGTAGAATATCCAGCTAATAAAACCAAAAGCATCAAAAATATGGTAGCGATTGTTCAGCAATGGTTACAAAGATTATTACTGGAAATTCGGCGTACTTATGAATTTGCCAGGCGGGAGTTTGACTGTTATCCCGCGCGGGAGATTTTTCTGAGTGGTGAGGGTGCCCTGTTTAAAAATATTGAGCAATTTTTCTTGGTAAATCTGGGAGTTAAAACCTATTTTCTTAATCCAGTTCAAGATTTACCTCTTGCAAAACCAGACCTTGCCTCAACCATCACAGATCCTCAAATATTTGTAGAGTGTCTTGGGAGTTTATTACGGCAATTTACTTCTGAGTCAATTAAGATTAATCTGATTCCTGAAATTTATGTCAGACGCGAATTAGCTCAGCAGCGTCGCACCAGTTACTTAACACAGGGCACATTAGTTGTTGCCATCGTTATCTTGACCGTGATTTATCTCTACCAGCAAATTACTTATCGTGAGCGCTTGCTCAACTGGTATCTGGAGCAAAATAAGAAGCTCAGTCCCGCAGTAGCTGAGTTAACTGATAAAGGCAAGAAACTCGCTATTATCCAGAAACATTTACGCGATAAACGTTCTGCACTGGCAATTTTAGATGCTATCAGTCAATTTGAGTTTATGCCACAGCGTGTATCGCTGACTAATTTCCAGTATGAAAAGGATGCCAGTGTGCAATTAAATGGGCATGCATTGTCCATTCCGGATTTAAACCTGTTTGAATCATCTCTGGAAAAAACAGGATTTTTCTCTTCCGTGACGACGAAACAGCGCTCTACTACTACTTTGCCTGGGCGGAGTCAGGAAATTTATGCTTTTACTATAGTTTGTGAATTGAAAAAATAATCCAGATTACTTTTGAGCATATACAAAAATATGTTAGCGAAGTAGTGCAAAAAACCAGGTGAACATTATGAAAATGAATATTAAACAACGAGAAAAAATATTGCTTATCATAACTTTGATTGTCGCCTGCTTTGTGATATTATATCAGCTGGGCTTTTCTAAATTATATGACCAACTTGCAAGAACATCCAGCGAGTTAGAGCAGCAGAAAAAGATTTTTACAGACTATCTTCTCCAGTTTAATCGCAAAGCCGAGATTGAGCAGGCTTATGCTGAAATAGAATCCCAGTTTCCACCAGCCAGTCCAGATAAAAAACCGGCCCAGCAATTTAGTGAAGATGTGGATGCACTGTGTCGGCAGTTCGGTTTTTATGCGCCCAATATTGAACCGCCGAAGGATGAGTTGATTCCTGAGGTGAATGATTATAAATTCATTACACTTGTAGTTCACGTGGAAGGACCAATGAGTGACATCGCGAATCTGCTAAAGGGGTTTCATCGCAAGGCACTATTAATAAATAAACTGACACTTACCGCGGCACGTGATCAAGACCGAATTAGCGCCACAATTACAGCAGCTCGTATTGCGAAACTAACACC
>CAYRXI010000089.1:5924-7686 GCA_964428255.1 uncultured Candidatus Sumerlaeota bacterium | reverse complement strand
CAATAGTGCTGGCATTGGGGGTTCTTATAGTCACGTCCACTTATAAATTACCCGAAGTACCGAGACTGGAAACTATATCCCCCGGCTCTACCACCAGTGTAGTTGATGAAGCTACCAGCGCCCCAATAACCAGCGATATTGAGGTTCAATCTGAGACATCTTATAATAATGGAATAGTAACCTCTCCTACAGCCAAGCCGCGCATACCAGAGCTGGCACAAACTGAATTTAAGGTACTTGGTGAACGCAATATATTTGCTACTATAATTGCCCGCCCCACTCCTGTTCCTCGTCCAACTCCCACACCACCTGCACCTCCCAGGATTAACGTTCTACTGCGCACCTGGAAATTAAGTAGCATTGTCGGTAATCGGGTAATTCTTACTGACACGGCTAAACGCGAGGAATGGACTATGAAGGAAGGTGAAACCAAACAGGTAGAATATCGGGGTGAGCAATACACCATTACTCTTAAAAAGATTAACAAGCGCAATTTTTCAGCAGTTTTCTCCTTTATGGACCAGGAATTAACATTGAGCGTATTTTAGGCTATTAAAAACAGAGGAAGTATTTGATAATTCAGTGATGGTAATAAGTAAAAATAAACCATAAAAACAGGTAAATAAATACTTTCATTTTTAGTTTAAATTAAAGGATTGTTTTAAAAAAATTATCATAGAGGAGTCAGGCAATGATAAAAAGGAAAGGAAAAAATCACTTCTTAACATTGGGACTGGTTTTTGTTTCACTCTGGAGCATCATATCCATTACAGCTCCATTCACTATGGCACAAAAAGAAGATGAGGAGAAACAAGCAATGCCACCCGAAGTGGCGCCAGCATCTCCAGTTGTTGAACAAAGCGGGATGCCCACTGAGCCAGTAAATGTTCCCCCAGCTATTCCTCCAGCAGTGCCCGGATCTGCAGAAGATGAAGGCTCAGAACCGTTAATTTTTAATCAAGCCAAGATAGAGCAAGTGCTCGCAGCCATTAAGGAACAGATGGGGATTACAATTATTGTAAAGGGACGTGCAGCCGGGCAACGAGTTGACCTTATCACGCAGAACGAGCCAATAGAGACAGTTCTGGACAAACTTACCTCGCCCTATCGGTGGGTATGGAATAAGATAGATGATAAAACCTATCAGATTATGGATGAACAAACCTGGTTAACACTGGAATTACCCAAACAGGTTCAACGCAAAACCTTTCAGTTAAAAAACATTAAGGCTGTGGAAGCGCAGAAAGCTATTCAAGGGGTCCTTACCAAAAACATTGGCTCGTCCGCCGTAGATGAGCGTACCAACAAGCTCTTTGTTACAGACCTTCCACAGGTTTTAGAGCTGGTAACCCGAATACTTGAAGAAGTAGACGTAAGGCTAGTGACGCGTGTTTTCTATATTAAACACGCCAATGTTAAAACCATAGTAGATAAGATTCAGGTCTATAAATCACCGCCCGGCATAATTGAATTTGATCCGAAAACCCATCAAATTATCGTCACGGACACATTTGAAAATATAAAACGAATGGAAATGGTCATTGAAGTGCTGGATATTGGACCGGAGTTAAAAGTATATGACATTACCAATATGGGGATTGATGGCAAGCTGGCTAAAAATATAGAAGAAGCAGTTAAAAATGTCGTAACCGAGGGCGCCTTCTGGCGACTGGATGTTAATGCAGGGAAGCTAATTGTGGAAGATATGCCAGAAGTGCATGAGAAAATTGCTAAAATTCTGGCATTTATGGATCAGCCGATT
>CAYRXI010000089.1:1384-5914 GCA_964428255.1 uncultured Candidatus Sumerlaeota bacterium | reverse complement strand
TAAACAGGTCTTAATTGAGGCTGAACTGGTGGAAACCAATCTTGCCAAGACCTTTGATTGGACAACCCAATATAGCTTTAGCTATGATTTGAATGAAGGAGAGTTTGTTAAGTCGCCTTCAAATATACGGCTGGCAAATTTCACTGTCTCAGGTGGTCTCACGCTGGATATGTTATCCAAATATCTGCAGGCAAAAATTCAGACCTCTATCACGGAGAATAAATCCAAACTATTGCTTCAATCACGATTACTGATTCGGAACGGTGAAACCGCGAGTATCAATGTCGGTAAAAAATTGCCGTATCTAACAACATTTTTCCAGGATGATGTTAACCGCAATTATTATTCTTCGGTAACTCAGAATGCGGTAAATGTTGGTTTAAATGTTGACATTCAACCTGTTATTTCCAATAAGGGCTTGATAGAACTTAAAGTAAAAATCTCCAATAGAGATGGTAGTCCAGTTAAAAGAATCTATAATGACAGAACTTATGAACTCATTGAAACTTCTGATAAGGATACTGCTACAGTTTTGGTCATTCCCAGTGGTGAGACGCGTGTGATTGGTGGATATATGATGAACAATGCCACGGACAAACGCGGTGGCATACCAATATTATCATCCATTCCAGTGGTGGGACAGTATCTGTTCGGTACCAAAAATACTCAGGACCTGAAGAATGACGTTCTATTCTTCATTACTCCCACCATTGTTGAGGAAAATGGTCGTCTCGTGAAACTCATCAACGGTAAACTGGTAGAAGAAGCCCCGCCTCAAGAAGGGTTATTTATGCCTGAGGAAATCTCGTCTTCTACCGTTGAGGGTTTGATAGAAGAGGGGGTGACTTCACCAACACAAAGCTCTCAACTGGTATCTCTTCCCCCCACAGAACTACCAGAGCTTAAAAATTTGATGTCTAAAAATACAACCGGTCGGACTTCTTCTTATGTTCCTGTGCCCGGAGCGCCATCTGGTGTGATTGGAGGTACAATATCTCCACCAGCCGCACAGCCTCCGACTCCGCCCGTGGTTCCAGGATCACCTCAACTACTTAGTCCACCGAACGTTCCTGCGCCTGAAGCAAACGTACCGGGACCTGTAACTCCGCCTGAATTACCGGGGATGCCACGACCAGAAACTCAATATTAGAGGAAGAGAAAGCAAGAAGAATTATTTATCCGCAGTTGTTTAAAGTGGTTTTTATAACTTTACAGGCAAAGTTTTAAACATTTATTAATCTGCAAGGCGAAATGGATTGAAATTAGTAGTATAGTCAAAGTGGTCAACCTGTTCATTTCGCTTTAGAAAGTTGACGATTGCATAAGTTATTGGGGTAAAGAGAATTTCAACACCACATTTGAACAGGTAATTAAACAGTATGATTTTCATCAGGATATTGCCTGAGTAAGTAAAGGCAAAAGCAATCACCACAAACAATAATGTATCCACAAATTCTCCCACCAGCGTTGAGCTAATGGTTCTTGTCCATAAGAAACGTCCACGTGTCAAAATTTTCATTTTTGCCAGCACAAACGAATTTGAGAATTCACCACAAAAAAACGCAATGATGCTTGCAAGAACAAGACGCGGGGTATAAAACAGAATTACCTCATAAGCCTTTTGATACTCCCAGGCCGGGTCAGGTGGTAATATGCCAATGAGATAAAATGTGGCACTCATCAGAATGCAGGAGAAAAAGCCAGTCCAGATGACCCTTCGTGAGGCACTATAGCCATAGACTTCAGTGAGGATATCTCCAAAAATATAGCTCAGCGGAAAGAGTAATGTTCCCCCATCAAAGGTAAATCTTCCTAACGCAACCAGCTTCGTTGAAGTGATGTTGGAAATCATCAGGACACATACAAATAACCCAGAAATTATCTCCAGATACTTGAATTTACGGGTTTGGAGATCTGAATTTTGAGAAAGTGACTGGTTAAGTGTCATAATTCACAGTATCTAAATGCCGGACTTAAGATTTACATATAGGTCAATTAAATTACTAATGGACGTTTAGTTCAAGGAAATATCATTTTTGAAGTGAAGCCATTATGAAAAGCGTCTTCGTTTGCGATAAAAGAAGTTTAGGTGAAAAAGGCGAATAATCTCTAGATCCAAAATAAAGACGTTGAAAAATTGACCTCTTACCTGCTCTCAATATTTACAGGAATTCAGCCTGATTGTAGATTAGAAAAAAACATTTACCAGCGAGTTAACAACAAAATAGTAGTACATTATTCTCAGAATTGCAGAAGATAAAGATTTATGATTTTATTGCCTCTGCCAGTGGTGTATAGGGTAAATCAAAGGCGTCAGCTACTGGTTTGCAGGTTATCTTACCCTTAACCATATTCACACCTTTGGCAATTGCCGGGTCAGCAATACAACCGGGAAATCCGGCATCAGCAATTTTAACTGCATAGGGAAGTGTAACGTTGGTTAGAGCAAAAGTTGAAGTGCGACTTACTGCACCAGGCATATTGGCAACGCAATAATGGATAATCCCATCCACTTCATAAATGGGGTCACTATGCGTGGTTGGTCGCGCTGTTTCTACACATCCACCCTGGTCAATACTCACGTCTACAATCACCGCTCCTTTTTTCATCAACTTCAGCATTTCCCGTGTAATCAATCTGGGTGCTCGTGCTCCAGGAATTAATACTCCACCTATCACTAAATCTGCCTCCGCTAATTTCTGTCTGATATTATATTCGTTGCTGATCATAGTAGTAACATTAGGTGGCATAATGTCATTAAGATAGCGCAGCCGTTCAATTGAAATATCAAGAATGGTGACCTTCGCTCCCAATCCTGCTGCCATTTTGGCTGCGTTAGTTCCCACTGCACCGCCACCCAGTATGAGAACATTGGCTGGTTCTACACCAGCAACGCCACCCAGCAATATTCCCCTGCCACCAAACGGACGTTCCAGATACTTGGCTCCTTCCTGCACTGCCAGCCTGCCAGCAACTTCTGACATAACGGCAAATGCCCATCTTCTGTTTCTACAGTTTCATACGCAATACATACCGCACCAGTTTGCATCATTTTCTCGGTCAACTCTTTTGAGGAGGCAAAATGAAAATAAGTAAAAACAATATGGTCAGGTTTAATCAGCGGGAATTCAGGTTCCAGAGGTTCTTTGACTTTAACAATCATTTGTGCCTGGTCATAAACTTCCAGTGGATTTCTGGCTATTTCCGCTCCCTCTTCAATGTAATCCTTGTCAGCAAAACCGCTTCCATTCCCTGCGCCTGTTTCTACAATCACGCGATGCCCGTGTTTGATAAGTTGTCTGACACCAGCCGGAACTATTGCTACACGATACTCATGGTTTTTAATCTCTTTCGGCACACCGATAATCATTTTAGTCCTCCTTATATGTTTCTTTTTTTAATAACTTAATGCTTGACAGCGCGATTAATAAATAGAATTTCGCTTTTTTTAACTCTTAAAGTCAATCCAAATTATGTGTTTCCAGATTTATAAGGATCTCCAGATAAAACTGGTCATTTTGCCTGGAATTACTCTTTGCCCCATTTTCCTATCTTAATTGTTCTCCTCATTACATCTTATAAAAAGTATTTTGGGCAACAACCGCTATTCTACTGGTTCAAGAGTGGATATATTGAAATGAAATTTTAGGTTACAAATGCTGGCGAAACCAGTCAGTGGTTTTATCCAGTAACTCCTTTATATGAAGAAGTGAATTAAAACTATGAGTTGCACCGTTTATTACATAAAGCTGAACCTGTTTGTGCCAGCGCTTTAAGGAATGAAAGTATTCCTCAGCCTGACTTACAGGCACTATATCATCGGTGCTTCCCTGGCAGATGAGAACCGGGCAATTCACTTGCATAAGTTGATAAACTGGACTTAATCGTGCCAGATTTCGCAGAAATTTACTGGAGACGGGAAAACCTTCCAGGTCAATGACAAATGGTTTTCGTGATTCAAGTGTATATTGATGCTGGGTAAGACGTTTATGGTAGATCTGTTCAAAAACGGCTTTTCCGCTGGCTACTGGCGCCCATAAGACTATGGCTTTTAATTCTTTTGGCACCTTTCCCGCCAGATAACTGGCAACACATCCCCCCAGACTGAATCCCAGAACTCCTATACGCTTCCGGTCAATTTTGGCATTTTTTTGTAGCCATTGCAGGGCTTGCATAGCATCCGCAATATACTCACGCACAGTAAAAGCTTCAAAATTACCGCTACTTTCTCCACT
This sequence comes from uncultured Candidatus Sumerlaeota bacterium, assembly GCA_964428255.1. Lineage (GTDB taxonomy): Bacteria > Sumerlaeota > Sumerlaeia > MWCT01 > JAGHBZ01 > CAYRXI01. Next base: position 1,679 of record CAYRXI010000089.1, on the reverse strand, counting down.
GCCGCGATAGTCAAAACGTAGTGATGCAATTCCAGCCTGAGCTAATTGCCTGCTCAGCAAGACAAATAGTCTTCTGGTCTCAATACGATTTCCCGTAAAGCCATGACAAAATAGAACCCCGGGCACGGGCTTTGATTTTTTCTGCTCTGGAATAGTAATAGCCGCACTAAGATATTGTCCCCCCGTGATAGGGATGTAAAAAGTCTTTTCGCAATATCGTTTAGCCTTAATAAAAGTTTTGTAATTTTTATCGTGGCTGGGCATTTACAGGTGAAACTTATGACGACTTTATTTT
>CAYRXI010000089.1:0-1374 GCA_964428255.1 uncultured Candidatus Sumerlaeota bacterium | reverse complement strand
GGGATTTTTTCCTTATTGAGGAGGTCTTTAAGGCTTTCACGTTCTCGCACAATAAACCACTTAGAATTTCGCACCAGTATTTCCGGAGGGCGTGGGCGTGAATTATATTGAGAAGACATCACAAAACCATAGGCGCCTGCATCAAGAACACAGAGTAAATCCCCGGGGTTAATTCCCTTGAATGTTCTTCCCTGTCCCAGAAAATCCCCGGATTCGCACACTGGTCCTACTACGTCCGCATTATTAATAACATTTTTACTTTTTTCTCTTCGGCACACGGGAACGATTTGATGATATGCGCCATATAATGCCGGACGAATTAGGTCGTTCATTGCCGCATCAACTATGATAAAATTTTTGTTATGTCCGGGTTTAATGTAGAGAATGCGCGTCACAATAGCACCTGCTGGACCAACAATCCAGCGTCCTGGTTCAAGAATTAATTTACACCCCAGTTCTTTGATAAGAGGAATTATGCGGGCTGCCAGTAGCTCCATCTTAAAAGGCTTGTCTTCAGGACGATAAGCAATGCCATATCCCCCTCCGATGTTCAGATACCTAATGTCAAAGTTCTGTGACCGTAAAGTCTTGACCAGTGTTTTCAGACGTTCGGCTGCCATAATATGTCCGGTCGGGTCAAGTATTTGTGAACCAATGTGAGAGTGTAATCCTGAGAGAGAGACATTCTTTAAGGCATATATTTCCTGTGCCAGTTCAGGGGCTTGTTCCCACGGCACTCCAAATTTATTCTCCTTTTTGCCAGTAGTGATGTATTTATGAGTATTGGGGTCTACATCGGGATTAACGCGCAGAGATATTTTGGCAATAGTGCCGAGAACTCTGGCAATTTCGTCAATCAAAAATGCCTCATCCAGCGATTCTACGTTGAACATTAAAATTTTATGTTTGAGTGCCAGCTCAATCTCTTTATCGGTTTTGCCAACACCAGCAAAAACCATCTTACGGGGCTCACCCCCGGCAGCTAAAACCCGCATAATCTCGCCACCCGAAACCACATCAAACCCGGCACCTTCACGAGCTAAAGCCCGCAAGATGGCTCTATTGGAATTAGACTTTACAGAAAAGGCTATTAATGTCTCAATGGCAGTAAAAACTTTTTGTAAGTATCTTAAATTATTAATGATGGTGCTATAACTATACAGGTAAAATGGAGTGCCGACACTACGTGCCAGTTTTTCTATGTTTACTTTCTCGCAGTGCAGTACGTTTGCGCTGTAAGTAAAACCATTATTATTACTCATAGAGTTTAACCCGAATCAGATTTAGTAGTTTTTTATTAGTTCGGCGAATTTTGGCACAGATAGTATTTACAAGGTTACGCAATACAATAAATCCAATGTGGGATTGCTCTTC
>CAYRXI010000088.1:3859-12700 GCA_964428255.1 uncultured Candidatus Sumerlaeota bacterium | reverse complement strand
CAGAGTTAAGCCCCTTGCCCGGGCTGGTGGCGCCAAATGTGCTGGTGGCACGCCTGATTTACAAAATAATTGCCTATATTCACCACGCCGAAAGATAACCAGGTTTACGCTTTGCTCTCAAAGAAGTTGCAAATACCAATTTATAACGACAAAGACTTTCTGTATTATGGAAACTGAACAACAAATTGAAATACAAATTATGCATAGCTGCCGAATGGCAGGTTTTAAGTTGCTGGAGATTGAATCCTTAATCAGTCAGGTGGCAGTTATAACAAAATATGATAAACCGGAAATAGAGCGGAAGATAAAAAAATTAGCAGAGCAGAAAAAATTATTTTTGCTGAATGAGAGATGGATAGTAAGCGAGGAACTTGTGAAATTGATAAAACGTATGCTCTCAAATCGCTATCGGCGTGGCGCTCAATTTACCATTACTGAATTCAAAAACCTCTTTTCTGTCTCACGTAAATTCGCAATTCCACTACTGGAATTATTAGACACACTTGGTGTGACAAAGCGCTTTCAGGAATATCATATTTATCAGGGTGATTCATAACCGATGAGTCTACTGGATGATCTAAATGAACAACAGCGCGAGTCTGTGGAGTATTGTGACGGACCGCTAATGGTTATAGCAGGAGCCGGAAGCGGAAAGACGCGCGTGATTACCTATAAAATTGCTTATTTAATTAAAGAATGCGGAATTGCCCCGCGGCGGATTTTTGCCGCCACCTTCACTAACAAAGCTGCAGGCGAGATGCGTCAGCGAGTCACTTCACTCCTCGGTATTCCTTATGAAACTCCCCTTAATATTGCAACGTTTCATTCACTCTCCGCCAGTATTTTACGGCGCGAGGCTCAACATCTGGGACTGGCAAAAGATTTTATTATCTGTGATGAGAAAGACCAGCTGGCACTGGTTAAAGCCTGTCTCAAGGAATTAAATATCCCGGAACTGGTATTTACTCCGGCTCAAGCTGCAGACCTGATTAACCAAACTAAAATGCGCCTGCTCAAGCCAGAAGAAATACTGCCACAGCGTGAGAACCCAAAACTTACAGAGATTTTTCTTACGCTATTTCAGTATTATCATCGGCGGTTACGGGATAATAACGCACTTGATTTTGAAGACCTGATTGGCGAATTTATCCGCCTGCTCAAGGAAAACGACGCGAAACGCAACTATTATCAGCAGCTATTTCAATACATATTAGTAGATGAGTTTCAGGACACAAATTATTCACAATATGAGTTGATAAAATTGTTGACCGCTCAACATCGGCGGATTTGTGTGGTGGGGGACGAGGACCAGAGTATTTACTCCTGGCGAGGTGCTGAACTGGATAATTTGCTGGGCTTTGCCGAAGATTTTCCTGAAGTAAAAATAGTAAAATTAGAACATAATTATCGCTCCACCGGCAACATTTTAGAAATGGCTTCTCGCGTTATCTCTAACAATAAACGCCGACTGGGGAAATGGCTCTGGACTGACAAAGCAGCTGGCGAGCCGGTGTATTTAATTGAGGGGAGAGATGAACTTGACGAAGCTCAGCGTGTCGTTTCTAAAATTGAACACTTGTATTATTACGAACAAATCCCGCTGAGCGAGATTGCTATTTTTTACCGTCAATCTTCATTAAGCCGTCTCTTTGAAGATAAACTCCGGCAGAAAGGCTTGCCATACCGCGTGGTTGGTGGTATTAGATTTTACGACCGCGCAGAAATCAAAGACCTGACTTCTTATTTGCGCGTGGTGATGAATCCTCACAGCACACTGAGTCTCCAGCGGATAATCAATCGCCCGCCTCGTGGCATTGGCGAAAAAACAATTTCACAACTTCTCCAGTGGGCAGATACACATAATATCAGTCTTTATCAGGCAATGCAGGACCTGGCTTCTAATGACCAACTCCCCTCCCGCGCCGCCAGCAGCATTAAAGAATTTCTGGAATTAATCGGCAGCTGGCAAGATTATGCCAGAACCCATCCGCCTGATAAACTGCTGGAGCGGATACTGAAAGATACTGATTACGTTAATTCATTGGGTAATCCGAAACAACTGGAAGTGGCAAGCAAAATTGAAAATATCGGACAGCTGCTAACTGCAATCAAAGAATTTTTGCAAGAACATCCTCAAGCCTCACTGGCAGAATACCTTGAAGCTGTGGCACTCGCTACTTATGCTGATGAATTAAGGAATGTGGATGCAGTTTCTTTAATGACCATTCACTGTGCAAAGGGACTGGAGTTTCGCGTGGTATTTTTAGTTGGACTTGATGAGCCAATTTTTCCCAGTCACCGCACTCTGGAAGAGACCGGTGACATTGAGGAAGAGCGCCGCCTGTTCTATGTAGGAATTACTCGCTGTAAAGAAATACTATTTCTCTCCCGCGCCCATTTACGCACCATCTATGGCCGTACTCACTTTATGACACCTTCTCGCTTTCTCAAAGAAATACCCCCCCAATTCATTACCTCCTTTAAGAACCGTCAACGTTCTTTTTAATTCTTTGACACTAAAATCGCCGCGCCCGCTGGCGAAAAAGTTTAATCAACGGCTTTATATAATCTGTTCCTACCGTAATATTCACCACATCAATCCCAAGCGACTTAAACATTTCCTGCAGCTTTGTTTGCTCTTCCTGAACCAATCTGGAGAAACTCCGGCGCACATCCTCATCACTGGTATCAACAAAAATTGTTTCTCCGGTTTCCGGGTCAACCAGCTGCACCATTCCACTTGGTGGTAAATCCTGTTCCCGTGGGTCTCGCACCACCAGTGCAATTAAATCATGGTGCTTATTAGTCACCGCCAGCAAGTGTCGAAAATTCTCAGCAAAAAAATCCGAAATCAAAAAGATAATACACTTTCGCGTCAACACCCGATTAAGATACTCCAGCGCAATATTTATATTGGTGCCCTGACTTTGTGGCTGAAAACCTAATAATTCCCTGACCACTCGCAGGACGTGACGGCGTCCTTTCTTCGGGGGAACAAATTTCTCAATTCGGTCGGTAAAAAGAAGCAATCCCACCCTATCGTTATTTTTAATGGCTGAAAAGGCAATCAGTGCCCCGAGCTCGGCTTGCAACTCGGCTTTGAGTACCTGCTGGCTACCAAATTGAGCCGAACCACTAACGTCAATTGCCAGCATCACTGTAAGTTCTCGTTCTTCAACAAAGCGCTTTACGTGAGGATAGCCAGTTCGTGCTGTGACGTTCCAGTCAATGGTGCGAATATCATCACCTTCAACATAATTACGCACTTCCACAAATTCAATACCGCGTCCCTTGAAAACACTATGGTATTCTCCGCCTATTAATTCATTCACCAACCGATTGGTCACTATTTCAATCCGTCTAACTTTTTTCAGTATGTCTTTAGTTTCCAGCATACAACAATAATTTTTCTTTCTCTCGCTCTCAGAATCAATTCAATAAAATTTCTTTAATTCTTCGTGCTTGGCGACCAATAGTAGCTTGAAGGTTAAATTTCAATTTCCAGTCCATCATAGGCAAGTTGAAACTGTGGAGGTAGTTTGCGATTGGTCTCGTGATGTTCCAGACGATGACAGATGTGAGTAAAATAAGTCTGCTGTGGATTTATCAATCTGGCAACTTCCAGCGCCTGTCCCAGCGAAAAATGTGTCTGATGAGGTCGTTCACGCAAAGCATTCAACACCAGGACTTTCACGCCTTTGAGCAATTCAATGGAGCTTTCAGAAATGTAGCTGGCATCTGTCACGTAACCAAAATCGTTAAAACGATAGTCGAGAATATCCAGAATCCCGTGTTTAACCGGAATGGGAGTGACGAGCAAATCCCCTATCTTTATTGGTTCTACGAGTAAATGAAGTTGCAATCGTAAAATCCCCCCCCCGATTTGTGGAGGATTGAAAAAATAGCTATAACGAAGTCTTATTTCGTCTATTACTGCCTGATTCCCATAAACATCTATAGTTTCTTCGTTGTGCACTGTAAACACCCGTAAGTCATCTATCCCGGCAATGTGGTCAAAATGTGTATGAGTAAAAAACACCGCGTCTACGCGTTCTATTTGTGTTTGCAAAGCCTGCGTGCGAAAATCTGGAGTACAATCAATCAAAAAGTGAAACCTGCCTAATTCAACATAAGCTCCTGACCGTAATCGCTTATTTTTCGGATCCGCAGACCTGCATACTGCACAATGACAACCAATAGTAGGAATGCCAAATGAGGTCCCTGTGCCCAATAGCACAACCCGCATTTTTTTACTGCGCTCCCCCATCTCGCAAAGAATAAAAACACTGCATTACAGAAATATATAGTCAATCACGAGAAGACACAAAATGGCAAAAAGAATCTTGCGCCTTATAAACTCAAAGTTTCCTCCAATAGAAACGTCTTGCATCCTTACATTAAAATTACCATAATTGCTTGTCTAAAGCAAACTGTAAATATATGTGTGGTTAACATTGTACCTTCTCAATGATACAATTATTAAAATTTAAGCATTGTAGAACCGTTCTGCTGATGAGCAAAATTGCCTTTTTGCAGATTCCCTGCTATTGGGCGTCGGCAGAGACGGAAAAATCTTCTTCCCTCATCAATCAGGTGTTTAAAACCGAGCAATTAAGTGTGCTGATTTACATCTTATTGTTTCTGCTGATCTTTCTTGTGTTATTTCGCCGGGCACGTAGAGGTGAAAAACTCTTCCTGCGGCGCATCGCCGGGCTGAGTGCTATTGACGAAGCCATTGGCAGGGCAACCGAAATGGGAAAGAATGTCCTGTATGTACCCGGAATTGATGACATTGATGAGATTCAAACTCTGGCAAGCCTTAACATCCTGCCTTATGTTGCCGAAAAGTGCGCTCAGTCTGAAATTCAGATAATTGTTCCCACGCGAACATCAGTGGTGCTCTCAGTAGCCGAAGAAATTGTCAAAGAAGCCTATCTGAAGGTGGGCAGACCTGAAATGTTCAACCGCAACAACATTCGTTATCTGTCAGATGAACAATTTGCCTTTACAGCCGCGGTGGGTGGGATAATGCACCGCGAACGACCTGCAGCAAATTTTTATCTGGGAAGTTTTTATGCAGAATCATTAATTCTGGCTGAAACAGGATTTGTCAGCAGTGCCATTCAAATTGCCGGTAGTGCCTCTATCGCACAGCTGCCGTTTTTTGTTGCTGCTTGTGACTATACCATTATTGGCGAAGAATTTTATGCCGCCTCCGCTTATCTTTCCTCAGAGCCATCGCTACTGGCAGGCATAAAGGCGGCTGATTTTCTTAAAGTCTGTATTATAATCGTTCTGGGGCTGGGAATTGGCTTTGCTACACTAATGCCAAAATTTCTTCAGTATCTTAAATTTATTTTTTAACCTGAATCTACAACAGATAGTGAAGAGCTAAGAAAAGATGCGCAGACAGATTCCATTTCTTATTACTACTTTTGTTGGTCTTTTTATGACTGCTAAATTTTTCCTTAAACTCCCATTCGTAGAGAATATTGCCAATGAAATAGAGCAATGGGGAGTAATAATAATTGCCTTTGCAATGGTGCTCGGGATTACAAATATTTTTCGTATTAACCTTCTGGCAATTGTGCGTCGCCGTCCTGATTGGCAATACAAAGTCATCTTACTGGCTGCGTTTCTGATAACCGCGATCTCCGGCTTTGTGGTCTTCGCAATTACCGGCGATATTTCAGGTGAAAACATTTTCAATTTCATCTTTCTCCACGCGTATTTACCACTTGGTTCAACTATGTATGCCCTGCTGGCATTTTATATTGCCTCAGCTGCCTTTCGCGCCTTTCGTGCTAAAAACATTGAAGCCACCCTGATGCTCTCGGCTGCAATTCTGGTGATGCTGGGAAGAGTCCCGCTTGGAATGGCTCTCTCGGATATCTTCCCTAAATTAGCTAACTGGATTATGGCAGTCCCCAATACAGCCGGGCAACGTGGCATTATAATAGGGGCAGCAATTGGGGTTATTGCACTGGGCTTAAAAGTCATCCTTGGAATTGAGCGCCCTTATTTGCGTGGCGAATAAACAACAGCGAGGGAATTTAGATGACACTCTATCAGAAAATACTTGCTCTTGATAGACGCTGGATTTTTCTGCTGGTATTTATAACCACAGCTGTGTTTTACAAGGTTCTTCTACCAATGTCAGTGAGAATCAGTCCCCAGACACGCCATTTTTACGAGACTCTGGAACAACTAAAACCCGGAGACGTCGTTCATTTAACCGCGGATTATTCAGTGAGTGTCGTTCCTGAATTATATCCTATGCACAAGGCAGTAGTGCGCCGGCTTCTGGAGAAAAACGTCAAAATCATTGCCTCCACTCTCTGGATAGAATCCGTGGCGCTAATAGACCGGGCTTTCAAGGAAGCCTGCGCCGATCTAAGTGCTGAAGGAATTGAGAGAAATTATGGGATAGATTATGTGAATCTGGGCTATAAAGCTGGGAGTGATGTGGTGATGACGCGTCTGGGCACTTCTTTCCCTGAGACTTATCCCCGTGATGCCAGAGGAACACCCGTATGTGAGCTACCCATAATGCGCAACATCCGAAATTTTGACGATATAACCTTGATGGTCAATTTTTCAGTTGGCTCCCCGGGCATCCGGCAATGGATACAACAGGTGCAAAAACGCTACGGTGTCAAAATCGTCTGTGGCGCTACAGGTATTATGTCACCAGACCTCTACGCCTTTTGCCAGTCAGGACAGCTGGCAGGACTGCTGGCAGGCTTAGTCGGTGCTGCAGAGTATGAAACACTACTGAATCGTCCGGGCAAAGCCATTGCGGGAATGACCATTCAATCCTTTATGCATCTCCTGATAATTTTATTAATTCTTAGCGGCAACATTATTTTCTTTTTAGACAAACGAATTCGCAGGAGCAAAACACAATGACAGACGTTCTTGGTGGTTGGCTGGTTGTTTTCTTCACTCTGGCAATTTTTAGTTCTTTATACAAAGACAATCCTATTTATAAACTGGCTGAACATATTTATGTCGGTGTCGCTGCCGGCTATGGCTTTGTTCTTATTGTTACACAAACTTTGAAACCCAATTTCTGGGATCCGATACTTCCCCTATTCACCACTGCGCCGGGTGGAAACTGGACTCGCCTGGGGGCGGGCATTCTCGGTATTATGTTTCTCACTCGTCTATATAAGAAGACTGCCTGGATTTCTACCTGGCCCCTGGCAATGATTGTTGGAACTTTTGCCGCACTGCGAATGACCGGACTTGCCTCCAGCGACCTGGTTGGACAACTTCACGGCACAATGCTGAGCTTGAATCCAGCAACTTTACCGCTTTTTTCCTGGGAAAAGCCCGCACTCCTCAATCATCTCCTGATAATTGCAGGTGTGGTAGCTGTGCTGAGCTATTTCTTTTTCTCACTGGAGCAACGGGGACTGCTGAAAATCACAGGCAGAACCGGTATCTATTTCCTAATGATAACCTTTGGTTCGTCTTACGGCTACACCGTGATGGCTCGTGTCTCTCTGCTCATCGGCAGAGTAACTGACCTTTACACTTACAGCACCTCCCACTATGGGTATGCGACAATCTTTTGTGCAATTTTAATTATCATATTTCTCGTTAAACACACTTCAAAAAAACAAATTACCCCCACATAACTTGTTAAGCTTGATTGATGCGGGAGTAAATGTAGATGGGACGTTTTTATTCATAAAACCGCCAGAACTATGAAACAGGAAGAAACCAAAAAACGACAATTCTGAAAAGTTTGATTATATCACTTCGCCAATTGAACTTATTTATGACCGTTTACGCACTTCCCCAACCGGTCTCTCTGAAGCAGTAGCCAGAGCGCGCCTGGAAGTTTATAGCTATAATGAACCGGTTGTAAAAAAGAAATATACGATTCTCTACCAGATCCTTTCCAAATTTACGAATCCGCTCGTCATAATTCTGCTCATCATTGGAACTTTTTCTCTGTTTTTTGGCTAAAAGATTAGCGCCATTTTGTGTTTTTAATGGTCTTGATGAGCGTTGGACTTTCTTTCATCCAAGAATTTCCCTCCGAACGCGAAGTAGAGAAACTACGAAATTTGGTCCATACCACTGCCACTGTCTATCGCGATGGCAAACTACAGGAAGTAAATTTCCGCGAGTTGGTTCCCGGTGACATTATTTATCAGCAGGAGATATGATTCCGGCAGACGTCCGGCTCACAGCCTGTAAGGATTTATTTATTAATCAAGCCACCCTGACGGGCGCATTTTTTCCAGTAGAAAAAAACCGGCACCCCTCCAGCCCCCCCCTGCCACCCTTTCTGAATGGCACTACATCGCTTTTATGGGTTCAAGTGTCGTTAGCGGAACAGGTCTGGGCGTGGTCATCAAGACTGGCATTGAAACCCAATTCGGCGAGCTCGCTCGCCGTCTGACAATGCGCCGCGTGGAAACCAGCTTTGATAAAGGTATACACAAATTCACCTTCCTCATGATTCGATTTATGATTATTTTAGTAATTGTTATCTTCACAATAAATGCTATCTTTAAAAGCAATACATTGAGGCATTCTTATTTTCACTTGCTGTCTCGGTTGGTCTAACACCGGAATTGTTGCCGCTGTTAGTTACTCTCAATCTGTCCAAAGGTGCAATCACGCTCTCCAGGAAAAAAGTTATCGTAAAACAATTAAATGCTATACAGAATCTGGGAGCAATGGATATACTTTGTACCGACAAAACCGGCACACTCACCATAGACCAGGTGGTTCTGGAGAGACACTGTGACATCGTTAGACGCGAAGACGAAGACGCTTTGAGATATGCTTATATAAACAACTTCTATCAGACTGGCTTGAAGA
>CAYRXI010000088.1:709-3849 GCA_964428255.1 uncultured Candidatus Sumerlaeota bacterium | reverse complement strand
CCAGGCTATTCTTAAGCATCAAGAAGTCCTGATCGAAACCTACAAAAAAATTGACGAGATCCCGTTTGATTTTTCACGCAAGATAATGTCGGTGGTGGTAACGAATGATGGCAGAACTCAGCTGATTGCCAAAGGTGCACCAGAATAGATATTTAAGCGATGCACCAAATTTGAATTGGATGGTGAACTATATGACATAGAAAACATTCTTCTGCCTGACCTCCAAGAGGAATGGGACAAACTCAGCTCTGAAGGTTTCAGAGTCCTGGCTGTAGCCTATAAGAATATTGATGTTTACAAGGAAGTTTATACCAAAGACGATTAGACAGAACTTGTGCTGAAGAGCTATCTGGCATTCTTAGACCCGCCCAAACCGCAGGCGAGAAAAGCCATCACTGCCCTGAAAAAACTTGGCATTGATATTAAAATCCTGACCGGTGACTATGAACTGATTACTAAAAAAATTTGTGCCGAAGTAGGTTTAGATATTAAGGGATTAGTCACTGGCGATAAATTAGATAATTTAAGCGATACCGAACTGCAAAAATTAGCTGCAGAGACAACCGTCTTTGCCCGCCTCTCCCCGCTACAAAAAGAACGCGTAATCCAGGTCCTGCGCAACAATAATCATACTGTGGGTTATCTGGGCGACGGCATTAATGATGCACCGGCGCAGATGTTGGCATTTCAGTGAACAATGCTACTGACATAGCCAAAGAATCCGCAGATATAATCCTGCTGAAGAAAAATCTAATGGTGCTTAAAGATGGTGTCGTTGAAGGACGTAAAACCTTTGGGAACATCGTTAAATACATCCGAATAGGTGCAAGTTCTAATCTGGGCAATATGATTAGTATGACTGGTGCCAGTCTGTTTTTGCCGTTACTGCCAATGACACCCATCCAGATTTTATTGAATAACTTCCTCATATGATGTATCCCAGGTGGCTATCCCGAGCGATAAGGTGGATGAAGAACATCTGGTTAAACCCAAACCGTGGGATATTAAGGCAATCACAAAATTTATGCTGTTTTTTGGTCCTATCAGCTCCATATTTGACTTTGTTACTTATGCCATTTTGTTATTTGTTTTCCGTGCTTCCATTTATTTTTTCCATACCGGCTGGGTTACCGAATCCTTGATTGCCCAAACACTCGTTATTCACATTATTCGCACTGCCAAAATACCCTTTCTTCAAAGTATGGCAAGTGGATACCTCCTCTTAACTTCTATCGTTATTATTCTGATTGGCTTGAGCCTGCCTTATTCACCGCTGGCTAAATCCTTTGGCTTTGTCCAGCTGCCGTCATTGTATTACCTGTGCCTGCTGGGGATTGTTCTCGGCTACTTATCATTAGTCCAGATAATGAAAAGTTATTTTGTCAGGAAAATACGGCTATTAATTTAAATCTTTGTTGGATTTAGTTGCTTACTGTTTTTAAGATTGATTAAGATTGACTATACTTTTATCATATACAAACTTAACTATTTTACACATGTAATACGATGAAGGAGGAAAGTTATGAAAGCCAGTAAGGAATTACAGAAAATGCTGGTAGAAGCCATTGAACGCGAAATGCAGGTGTCAATTCAGTATCTCTGGCAGCATATTGCTGTCAGCGGACCAGCTTCACCAGCCATTGCCGACATTTTTAAGAAAATCGCCATTGTGGAGATGAAGCACGCTGAGGAAATTGCCGAACGGCTGGACTTCTTCGGCGGAAAGCCACCTTTGATGCCCAAAATGCCCGTCATCGGCAACAAACTGGAAGAAATGCTTAAAGTAGACATCAAGGCAGAAGAAGGAGCCGTGGAGCTTTATCGTAAGATTATTGATAAGGCTGATGCTGAAAAAGACATAATTACGCGCAAACTTTTTGAAAAAATTCTCGCTGACGAAGAAGAGCATCTTTATCAATTCCAGACATTGCTGGGAGAATAAACAAAAATACAATTACTTAAAAAAAACAGGCTTTGGTTTTTTGTTAACGCCTTGTGAAAGGATAATATAATGAGTATTTTTTTCTCTCCAGTTGAGCTGTTTAATGTTGCTATTGTGGCAGAAAAGAACGGACGGGACTTCTACGCTAAAGCTGAAGAACTAGCTGCTGATGACCGTGCAAAATTGTTGTTTCGCTATCTCAAAGAGCAGGAAATCAAACACATAGCTGATTTCACCACTCTATATAATATGAGTAAGCCCCAACTCCCACTGGAACCACTGTCTGAACCCTCCGCAGAATTTGAAGATTATAGCGAAGCCTTCGTGGATTTTGAATTCGTGAACGAGTTCACCAGAGACAAAGATAAAATCCTGGCAACCAGAGACATAAAGACCATCATTGATTTTGCTATGCAATTTGAAGAAGAAACCATTGAATTTTACGAACATCTCCGAGAACTGGTCTCCGGGAGAGCCATGGAACTTCTTGAAAACATCATCACTGAAGAAAATAACCATATTTTACGCCTGCAGGAAACCCAACACCTTTTCACGAGCTAAGTGGAGAAACTTTTGACGAAGTAGTAAAGATTTTACTGCAATAGTAACTTCAGAAATTTTACGTATAGAATTAGATTTGAGAAAAAAGCATTTGAGTTCAGGAGGAGCTACTGATGTCAACCAGCAAAAATTCTGCCCTGCAGGGAGTAGCAGAGGAGCCATCGCCAGTAAAAAAGCGCGTCGCAGCAATTGACGCCTTTCGCGGCTTCACCGTCCTCGCAATGATTTTTGTAATTCAGGTTGCCGGCTATAAGAACCTCCCCCTCACCGGTTCGTGGTTTGGCAGTGCACCTGTCTCGCAGTTTCATCACGCCGAAGCCGCCGAAAAGGCTGACGAAGTCGGCGGACGAGGTCTCACGTTCACTGACCTCGTAGCGCCATTCTTCGTCTTCATCGTCGGAATGTGCATCCCCCTCAGCAAAAAACGCCGTGGAGATATTGAATGGTGGAAGCACGTGTTTTACCGAACGTTTATGCTAATCTTTCTGGGAATGTTATATTTTTCTCTTATCTTCAAATTTTCCTACTGGTGGGGAGTGTTGCAGGCAATTGGCGTAGCCTACTTTATGGGTTCCGTATTTATGCTGTTTCCAGCCTGGGCTCGCTGGATTAGCGTCTTTGTCATTGCCGCCATTCA
>CAYRXI010000088.1:0-699 GCA_964428255.1 uncultured Candidatus Sumerlaeota bacterium | reverse complement strand
TCTCTCCCGCCACGTTCACTGGTGGCTACATCTTACTGACCCCCAACCACTCTCCAAGGCTCTTACCATTGAAAATCTGGCGGGCGACCCGTTACTGCCCCTTACCCCTCATTGCACTCCCTGGGCATCTATCTCCTGGGGAATTATAACCATCATTGGCACACTCCTTGGCGATGTGATTCCAACACGCTCTCCCAGAAAAATAATCCTTCAGTCCCTCCTGATCGGCTTTGTCTTCAGCATCGTAGGTTATTTACTCCATCGTTACCACTGGCCCGAGTTCGCAATGAACAAACGCACCGTTTCCGCCTCTTATTCACTCTTTACCGCTGGAATTGGCGCCTTTACCTTTTTAATCTTCTACGTAATTATGGACATTGTGGGCTACCAGAAATGGTCGTGGGGATTTTCAGTCTTTGGCGCTAATGCCCTATTAGGCTATTTTATGCAACCCGTTGTCCGCATTTTTACCACTGCACTCGGCTTTAGAACATACCTTGTTGGACACAGCGGCTGGACCGGAATGTATTATGGCTTAATGTGGACCGCTTTGCTCTGGGTCATTATCCTCTGGTTTAACAAAAAGAACATCTACTGGAAAATCTGAAATCCTTTTCAGCAATGCCACATTTCATTATTGCTTTTGCTTTGTTGCAAAGTTAATATTTGTTCATAAGCAAAACGTCGTTGGTTAACAAT
>CAYRXI010000087.1:12404-13101 GCA_964428255.1 uncultured Candidatus Sumerlaeota bacterium | reverse complement strand
TGAGCTACAAAATGCAAGAAAATTATTATTTGGATAGATGCGTTATGGCGGTATCGTCTAGCCCGGATTAGGACGCCGGCCTCTCACGCCGGTAACAGGGGTTCAAATCCCCTTACCGCTACCAGTTATCATAAAAGTTTGAATGCAGTTTTAATTAAAATTTGCCAGATAATGTAGTAAGGTAAAAATTAAAATTCTGGAGAAGTTGCCAGCCTCTGAGGGCTGGCTTTTATTTTGACAGCATTTTAACTTTTCACGTATGCTACCAATATTTAGTTAATTTAATTTAGAGAGGGGAAAAGACAGATGAGCGATGTGGCGTTTTTAAATGGCGAATTTTTACCGTTGAGTGAAGCCTGCGTTTCGGTGGAAGACCGAGGCTTTCAATTTGCGGATGGAGTGTATGAAGTGGTGCGAGTATATCAGCGAAAGGCATTTTGTTTGAAGGAACATTTACAGCGGCTGGAGCGCAGCGCCAGTGAAATATTGCTGGCACTCCCCTACACTATCACAGAGTTGGAAAATATCTGTAGCGAGCTAATCAGCCTAAGTGGCTATGCGGAGGCGTGGCTTTATTTACAGGCAACACGTGGGGTGTATCCACGGCGACATAATTTTCCCCCCCCTGATGTCAAGCCAACCATAGTAGTTTATATTCGTGAGTTTAAGAACTATCCGGCTGAATGGTATAAGAACG
>CAYRXI010000087.1:10373-12394 GCA_964428255.1 uncultured Candidatus Sumerlaeota bacterium | reverse complement strand
TGTAGACACAATCTCACTGCTGGATGAACGCTGGAAGCGATGTGACATAAAGTCAATCGCGCTGCTGGCAAATGTGCTGGCAAAAGAACGGGCGACACGTGCGGGAGCATTTGAGGCACTTCTGGTCAACGAAGCTGGTTACGTTACAGAAGGCAGCGCCACCAACGTTTATTATATAAAAGAAAAAACCTTGTTCACTTACCCAGCAGAGAACAGCATATTATCCGGAATAACACGCGGAATCATTCTGAAGCTGGCGCGCCGCGCCGAACTGGAAGTAATAGAGCAACCACAGACTCTGGAAAATTTTTTGACTGCTGACGAAGTATTTTTAAGCAGTACAACTGTAGAAATTTTACCTGTTCGGAGTATAGACCAGAAATTAATTAACCAAGGAAAAGTTCCGGGAAAATACACAGTGCTTATTCATCAATTGTACAAAGAAGAGATCGCAAGAAGTTTAGATGCTGGTCAATCTTGCTGAAAAGCACGGATAGAGTTTAATATCGCATTTTTTTCTCACATTGAGTCTCATCAAAAACAGGGAAACCCTAAAATGCTTAAAATCCCTGGAGTCATTCACTCTACCGCAGGACAATATTTAGTGGTACTAATTCTGGCTATAAGCTGGGTGACGGTGATTGCTTTGAGCACAACCACCATGCCAGTCAACTGGGATGGATTTCATTATATGAATATAGCTTTAAATGGAATCATTGGGAATGCGGACCTTTGCGCCCCCTTTGCGTATAGACCCGGGATGCCATTGCTGGCACGCTATATTTGGAAGATTTTTTCATTACCATTAGACTCTGCCTTTAAATTGGTGGGTTATATAGCAGCTGTAGGGACGTTAGTAGCTTCCTTTGCACTAACGAAATGTTTCACACGCGATTTCGGGAAAGCGCTAATACCTGTAGCAATAGTGGCGTTTTCCGCTCACCATATAAAATTTCCAATCTTTTTCTTCTCATTGGTTGACGTAGCTGCCTACCCTATAATGGTTTTGTGTATATTAGCATTTGTAAAGCAAAAATATGAATTGTGCTTCGTTCTCAGCTGTATAGGTCTTTTTTTTAAGGAATTTTTAATAATACCTCTTATTTTACTTGTCCTGAAATTGGCACACAATTTTTTGATTGCGCGTTCAATTAAAACCCTCTTTACATTACTTGGTGTAATAGTTACTGGTGCTGTAATAATTCTTGTGCCGAGATTATTTTTGCCGGTCAAATTGACTGATCAGGCAATTGACCCTTTTAATGCTCCTCACTTCTTGGAGAAACTCCTGAAAATCCCTCAAGACAAATTCAGGAACATTAACATTGTATATAGTTTATTAAGCTATTGGTTACCAACATTATTAATTATTACACCGGGACGGTTTAAACAGCTGTGGCGAGAGCTGAATGGATTAAGATTCTATATTGTAATATATTTAGGATTAATTCTGTTACTTACCATATATGGGGGGACGAATGTTTATTACTTTGTTTCGTATGCCATCGGTGCACAAATCATTATTATTGCTATGTTACTTAATCAGAGGATACATTATGGCGAAATCTTGTTGATGCTTTTAGTTGTGTTTCTTTACAACAAAATCCCCTGGCAAATACCATTACCAACAAAAAATTTTGAAGCCTACATAGATTTTTACGGGGGATGGGCTTCACGAGTAAGTCCTGTAACATATACAAGGATGTATGGGATAGGCATTTATCTTTTTTGTGCAATTATTTTACGACTTATTACTTCAGCGATTCAAAAACGTAAAAAATTCAGCCAGTAGGGATATTTATAATCTGTTAAATGTTAATAATTAAAGTACGGCAATCTATTCAGCGCTGGTGCCAGCGGTGTCATTTACGCACAATTGACCTTCTCCATCTGAGTTATCTAATAATTACAGGGCTGTTGATAATTACATTAAGCAAACACCAGCCAGCGTGGGAGAAATATATAGGCATCAGGATTGTACTTGGAGGTTGTATAATAATTTTAAACTGTTGGGTGGGGGG
>CAYRXI010000087.1:8344-10363 GCA_964428255.1 uncultured Candidatus Sumerlaeota bacterium | reverse complement strand
AATTTTTCTGGAGATTGTTACGCGACTGGTATACTCCTTTATTTTTTATATATTATTACGAAGAAACAGAGCCACTGAATCAACTCGTTATTCCGCTATATTTTGATGTTGTAAGCACACGCTGGGCAGATATTTTTGTCGGAAGGATGAGCTGGATGTGGCAGAGGCGTCTGTATCTTGACCCCTTTCTGGAATACTGGGATGGATTAATACTGGGTTTTCAGCCTGCCGTGGAGTTTTCTCGCCGATTTAGTAGTGCGTGGTTTAGCGAAATAATGCATCTGGGGTATTTTTCATATTATATTCTTATTCCAATGTTAGGTGCGCCGTTGTGGTTTAATGGGAGGCAAAAAGAATTTGATACATTTATATTGAAGATTGCGATAACTATGCTGTGTTGCTATGTTTTCTTTATTGTTTTCCCCACTGCAGGTCCTAAGAGTTATTTCCCGGGGGCGAATGACCGCGGAGACTTAAACGGATACCTATTTAAATGGCTAATGGATATAATTCTGGCATATGGGGGAATTTCTAATGGTGCTTTTCCCAGCTCGCACGTGGCAATGGCAACTGTAATTTTACTATGTGCCCGAAAGTATGAGCGTTTCATATTCCGGATAATGCTTCCTCTGGTGATTTTACTATGTATTTCCACTGTATATCTCCGAGAGCATTATTTTGTGGATGTGCCAGCAGGAATAATGGCGGGTGTATTCTTTTATTTGCTGGGGAATTGGCTGAAGTTAAGCGAAAATTCTGCAGGTAAATAGACGAAGTAAGTAAGGTAGAAACAAAAAAGCAGAGGGGAAAACACCTCTGCTTATTAAAACATTCCATTTTAACTGGCTTTAAAAAATCCGCCAATCGTTAACTTCAAGAGCAGGTGGAGCAAGGCGAGCACGAATTCCGACGTCACCCAGCGCATTCATTGATGCCCAGGAGCTGTTAGTGTTATAGCGCACGTAGCATTTATTTGTTTGTTTGCTCTTGGCGTTGGGGAACCACAGCCACGAGTAGCCGGTATCGCTGGCATCTACTTCTAAAGGAATTAAGCCGTTGTAAGTCTGATTGGGTTCTCTTAATCGTAATAGAATGTAAATATTATCACCTGCATTAACCCTGGCTGGAGAGGAGAGCTGAATGGAGTAATAGCCAGCATCTAACAGAGTTCCGGTTTCGCGGCTACCAAGTTGCAATGTTGGACTTGAACTTGTGTCAGACCAGTTGTCGTAAATGCGGATATCATAGGAGAGATTCTGATAGGTAGCCCAGAAGTCAACGTGAGTGATTTGTCCATTTGAGGGGGGGGAATAAACATTCAACATAAAGATGTCATAAATGCCTGTCCAGCCGGCAGAGCCCCAGCTGCCAAACTCGTCGTAGTACAAAATTGTTTCGTTCGTTGGATAGTTAACATAGCCAGAGACAGGATAATACCCAGCCTGAGAGCCAATACGTGCAGAGCCATACGCAATCCAGAAATAACCGGCATCCGGACTGGGCGCGCCCCAGCTGGTACTCCAGCTATTTTTAACCAGCCAGGCACCAGAACCACCGCCACCATACCACATCTTGTTATCATCCCAGCCAACTATCAATATGGCGTGGTCAGGAGAGTAATAAGTCGGCAAATATGGAACGACCCAGTTGCTATTCCAGGACATACTATTGAATGCAACACCGGGACCTGAAGGACTGGTAGACCATTTATTAATGGTATCAACTCTTACAGCTGCGGTTACAGGACCATTGTTAAGAATAATGTTTTTTAATAACGATACCTGACCGGTCTGGTCCAGATTTCCCAGGTCATGCCATTCGCGAGCCTGTTTAAGGGGCGTACCTTTGGGAGGATTCCAGTAATTGGTAATCGGTGGGCTTGGAAATGACCCTCCTGTGGAATAAGGATTGGAGCTCTCTGTCAGAGTACCATATTTAGAGAGGTGATTAGCTACCTCTTTGGTATGGCCACCATGCAAGGAGCTGGAGGGCGGACGCGTTCCCTCAGTCACTCCCTCC
>CAYRXI010000087.1:6029-8334 GCA_964428255.1 uncultured Candidatus Sumerlaeota bacterium | reverse complement strand
TCCAGGATGTCCATTTCAGCGTAATCTGGCTCGGGAGCGGGTGCCTCTTTGATTTTAACTTTTGCTTCAAATTCGCCGCCGCTGGCAAAAATCCAACAGGTCCCCCAGCTTCCCTGATTCTTGACGGAGGTAACACCTGTAGGGCGCCAGCTGAATACAGGGGGTTGTTTTGCAGGAGGTTCTGCTCCCTTACCGGGACCTAAGGTGGGAGGTTGGGCAAAATTGGGGCGAAAGCCAGTTGGGTAATGGTCGGGGGGCGGAGGCTTATACTCAATTTCTTCTGGCACAGGGAAGATAATAAGGTCTGGCGGGGGCGTTTCTTGAGCAAAACTAAGAGCAGCCAGTGCCACAAATCCAAAAAATAGGCAAACTCTATAAACTTTATTCAGCATCTTATTCACCTCTTTTCATCTGAGTTAGTGAGCTTTCCCGAAAATCCTCAAATCGCTTTCTTGACACCATTCCAAGTAATTTAGCTCAATCACGTAATGTAAGTAAAAAATCGCTTAACTAATTCAATCCTATTCAGGAACAGAATATTTACAGCATTTATGCAAGATGCTTTTGAATAGAGTTGGAACGTGTAAAATAGTGCTCTCTTCTAATCAATTAGTGGTGCTGGCTTGTCGCCCGCTATAAACATTTTGCACCTGATTGTTTTTATTGCGATAGAAATTGAGTATTTCAAAGAGCATTTTTTACCAACAAATTCTTTTGGTATCTAAAATGACTATTCCTCAATATTATTAATTTTACAATAAGAAGTCAATGGAGATTTTGAATTTATTCAGTTCAGATATGTGGTGATAAAAACTTTCAAAATATGACTTCGCAGGTGATTATTTTTTTCTTCGGGATATTCAGCATTATTGAATCCGAAAGTTGATTTGTAATCAATTGTTCTCGTTTTTCGTCCAGACGAGTGAGATAAACTTTCTTAACCTTTTTGTAGAATTTAAGCTTTATTTTTTCGTCTTTTTCAGCAGGATTATATAGACGGATAATTACTGAGTCTCGTTTTTCTGCTTTTTTGAGGGCTGAGATAAGAACTGGTGAGTCAGAAGTGCACTCAAGAAGCGAAAATCGTTCAGGTAAAACGGCTTGTGCGGTTTGACCTCTGAAGCGGTTCTCATAAGCAGTGGTCAAAATCGGAACTGTAAATTCCATCGCCAGCCTGTTAATGGAGATAAGTTGCTGGTTGTCAAAGATATTTTGCTTGTTAGCTGCCGAGGAAGTGAATGCGTAACGCATTTCGTAAGTGCCGAGACATTGAGCTTCAGGAGCAGGAAATTCTGGACCGGCATGGTCAGGCCGCGTCAGCAGGTCATTTTTAGAAATCCAACCTGTGCAGCGTAAAAGGGTCAGGTAATAGTATGATTCAACGGCAGTGGAGCCAGCTTCATACTCAGGTAAGCCTTGATTAATAAAGGCTAAGGTGTATTTGTTATTGTTGAAAATAACAAATCTCTCCTGCGGTGCAGTGGGCTGAGCTGGCTGTTGCCAGCCGGCTTGTTTCTGGCGTTGAATTTCTGCTGTCGTAATATGGGGACGCTGAATTAAGTCAAATTTGCTTTCGGCATACACGCTATCAGTAGGAAAGGGAATAGTAAAACCACAGCGCAGGCGATGGTCCTTCGCATTATTGGTCACACGGGTGCGAAAATCAATTTCCTTCTTTCCATCCCATAGAGTCACATCAGAAACAATCTGTAACTGAGTGGTCGTCTTACTGCGAGCATTACGTTCAGGAGAAATTTCAGTGGGAAGACTCCAGTTATGTGTAATGCGCCAACAAATACGAAACGGTTGTGCTTCCAGTAATTCAATTTTATCCGCTGGTTTTCCGAGTGTGGTAAGGGGAATATCGTCGGGTATTGGTGAATAATCATATTCATCTCCTTTGTCGCCTGAATCTTCAAACCAATGAGTGCGCTGAATCGTCAGCCCGGATTCTTTATCAAGGATATTTAATGTGCCATCGGAGTTTATCGTGACCTGATAAAATTCATTTTCCATTCCTTGCTGGAGCAATTTTAAAGCAGGCAGGTTGATTGCCATTGTTGATTGTTGCGGCTTGTGTGTTAGTTCTGTTACATAGAATGTTTCAAAACCCATTGCAGGAATTACAGGAGCATAGAATTTAACGAGGACTTTTTGAACTGGCTCATCGCCCCAGAGATGCTTATTAACAACAGTATTGCCGGGCTCAAAAACAGCATATACAGGTTCACCAGCACTATCCACCAGGCAGAGATTATTCTTTTTGACCCGTTGTTCAGGAAGAAACACTTCAATTTCTGTATAA
>CAYRXI010000087.1:5466-5929 GCA_964428255.1 uncultured Candidatus Sumerlaeota bacterium | reverse complement strand
CCAGAAGAGGTAATTAACTACACGCTGAATTTGTTCAAACCGCATCATCATATCCTTGTGGACCGCATCCACACTACAGCCACAAATATCATCGTGGGGATGATTTTTTAAAAGTGTTTTCCACAAATGTAATATGATTTCCTGAGGATAGTCTTTTCCAAATAACCAGAGAAAGGTAGTAATCGGCTCCAGGAGATTGGCTAACAGGGTTTGCGTTTTTTCGTTCTCCTGTTTTAGATAAAGAAACGCCACTTAAGACCCAGTGACGAAATCCCCCCCGTAATTCACCGGTAAATTTTTTAAAGCGCTGTTTATATTTTTTAATCTGTGAAACATAGCGCTCAAAATTACTATGTTCCAGCTTATATTCCCGACGCTGAGAGTTTATATAGTTAATCAGGTCAATAATTTCGCGTTGCGGTGGATGATGGTCAATGCCGTTATTCAGCAAAAGCAAAGGAGT
>CAYRXI010000087.1:4124-5456 GCA_964428255.1 uncultured Candidatus Sumerlaeota bacterium | reverse complement strand
GGGCAAACTGGCTGAGAGAATTTACTTCAAAATCAGCTTTTTCAAGAGCTAACTGTAATTCAGGCTTAAAATGCCACGGGTCACCAAATGGAACTCCCAGCGAATGAAAGTTGCCATAGCCGTTTAATTGATTAATTGCCAGCACGGAGCTTTTGCCATCAGGTGCCACCCAGATAAATTCCAGCCCGAGTTCCTTAATGTTATCTGACATTCCACGAGTAAAAATGAAAGAGTCCAAACCAAATCCATTTAAAATTTGTGGCAGCTGACGAATATGGCCAAAACAATCAGGAAAGTAGCCAATATTCATCCGTCTGCCAAATTGAGACGCGAGGTCACTACCAATTAACAAATTTCTTATCAATGCTTCGCCGCTGACCAAGAACTCATCCGGCTGAGTATAAAGTGGACCGACAAACAGCCGTCCTTGTTTAATTAACGAGCGCAAAATTTCAGCCTGTTGTGGCTTAACCTCCAGGTAGTCCTCCAGAGCAATGGTTTGACCATCCAGTACAAACCAGCGAAATCGTTTATCGGTTTGCATAATATACAGAAGTTCATCAATTACATCAATTAAGCGCAATCTGAACTGGTCAAATGGTAAATACCAGGCTCTGTCCCAGTGCGTATGTGAGACGACATGACAGATATATTTTGTTTTCGTTGCTGATTTTGTTTTAGCCATTTTTCCTCCTTCCCCAAAATTAAAGCTAATCAAAAATCATATCACTTATCTAAGCTGACATAACCAATTCAAGTGAATATTTTGATAATAAAATCTGTGATTTAAAAATGCATCGTCTGGTTGACACTAAAATTGAGTATTTTATAAGTTATACAATCTTTATAATAAATTTACTAAATTTCATAGTTAGAAAGGTTATTGTGTTATGTTCAGGACTAAATTGTTAAAACTGACTGTCATCGTTCTTGCCATATTAATCGTATGGCAGTTTATAACGGCAATTGGGCGGCATTTAATACCCTATGAAGTTTTTGCCAAAATACATTTATGGGGAGGACTATTGCTCACGTTGTTTGCCGTATTGCATTTATATTTGAACTGGAGTTGGGTAAAAGTAAATTTGCTAAAAAGAACGAAGATAAAATAACAAGAGCTGAAAATGTCTAATATTCTCCGTTACTTGTTTATTACGATTCTGTGCAAAGTGATAATAATGCCCGGTTATTCAGCCGAGTGGCAGGAGACAGAGTTTGGTGAGCAATGTTTTGCACCATTAAAAAATGCCCCGTATCCACACATTAGCCGAAAAGATGGTTATCGTTATAAGAATGACTTTTTCCCGATGGAAGCACATTATAATGATTCCA
>CAYRXI010000087.1:0-4114 GCA_964428255.1 uncultured Candidatus Sumerlaeota bacterium | reverse complement strand
GCGAGAGACTGTTGATTTCATCGTGCACTTTCACGGGCATACTAACAATGTGCGAAAAGCCACAGAAATGTTTCAATTACCCCAACAATTAAATGCCAGTGGTAAGAATCTCATAATGTTGTTTCCGCAAGGACCTAAAGAGGCAATTGATTCCGGGTGTGGCAAATTAGAAGAACCTTCGGGCTTTGAAAGATTTGTTTTAGAGGCAAAAGATTTTCTGACATCCGAGAGCAAAATATTACCAACAGCTGAAATCGGGGAAATTATTCTGTCGGGTCATAGTGGTGCTTATCGGGTTATGGGAAAAATATTAACTCACGGCGGACTGGCAGATAAAATCCAGGAGGTTTATTTATTTGATGCCACGTATGGCGAACTTGATTCATTTGCTAACTGGGCAGCCGTTTCAGAGCAACACCGATTGTTCAGCATTTTTACGGAGCATCTTGCAGGAGAGAATATTGAGCTGATATCTAAACTGCAGCAAAAAGGGATTTTTAAGTTCAGATTATTACTGGATGAACCTGAACTAACTGATGAGATTTTACGCCAGTATCGGATAATTTTTGCTTATACAAAACAGGGACACAACTTTGTGATTCAGGAGAGAAAGCACCTGCAAAGATTACTTGCCACGAGCGGAATAGCTGACAAATAACCTAAAGACTCTACCTCCTTCGCTTGCATTTTTACTGACCTTAAATCAGCACATTTTTGGCATCAGGCACCATATTTAAGGAGTTTACCAGCATTAGCGAGTGCGAGTGGCATAATCTCAGTAGCGGGTATGATGCCCAGTGAGCCATGGTCGCAAGCCCGCTCATTGAATTCCCTGACATCATCCATATCACAGTATGGTGAATAAATCATCAGAGGCACTGGATGCCAGCTGTGGGCTTTCCATTGTGTGGGTGTAGAATGATCACCGGTAACAACAATCACATCGGGTTTTAGCTCCAGCAATCTGGGGAGGGCGCGATCTGTTTCTTCAATAACTTTGATTTTGCCTTCAGGATTGCCATCTTCGCCGTAGGAATCGGTTTTCTTAATATGGATAAAGAAGAAGTCATATTTGTGGTAAATTTCGTGCAGGAGATCAAACTCAGCTGCAATGGTCTCATCCTGTGGGCGATACACATCCATTCCTATTAATTTGGCAACGCCGCGATATAAGGGGTAAGTAGCGATGGCAGCGGGTGTCAATTTATAAAGCTCCTGCATTTTGGGCAGACAGGGGTCTTTAGAGAAACCCCGCACCAGCGCTGAATTAGCATCGGGTTCGCGTTCAAGAATAGCAAACATCTTATTCAGAATTTTCTTCACGATTTGAGCTGTATGACGAGCAGAGGGAGTGTCAGCAGAAGGCTGGGGGTCAAGCGGTTTCTTACCCACCTTTTGCGGGTCAGTATCAGTAATGGCACAGGAGAGATTTTTCCCGCGTAATACCAGGGCAAAGCGATAATCTTTAACGGGAAGAATAAAAACCTTTACTCCATCAATTTCCTGAATTTCAGCCTGAAGTTTTTTGCAAAGTTCAGTGCAGCGTTCTGTAGAAAGTCTGCCTGCACGACGGTCAGCAAGTGTCCCATCAGGATTTTTCAGGGCAAAATTGCCACGGGCACAGACATCATCGGGTTGAATTTCAAAATCAATGCCGAGAACTTCCAGTACACCTCTGCCAATTTCGTGTTCAGGCTTTAATGGGTCATACCCAAACAGGGCGAGGTGTCCGGGACCGCTACCTGGAGTAACGCCAAAGCCGGCTGGCATAGAGCGACCGCAGATAGAATTTGCTGCCAGAATATCCAGATTTGGAGTGCGTGCCAGTTCTAATTCGGTCTTGGGGCGGTCAGGAGTACGGATCCCCCCCACTCCATCCATTACCAGAAAAACAATTTTGGTGTCAGTTTTTTGAACCAGTTGTCGTATTAACTCTATCTTACTCATCCTGTGCTCCTTGTATTAAACATTTATATAAATTTCTTTACTATGGTGTACGCTTGATAAAGATTTCCTCAGTGTTCCATAAAACACTATTATGAGTTAAGGCAGTGGGACGGATGTTTCCAAACTTATTACGCACTGCCACATAAATATTAGGAATTATGGTGTAAATCATAAATTGTTGCTCAGCTAAGATGTGTTGAACTTCAAAGAAATATTCTCGCTGTTTCTCATAAGTAGGTTCCTTAAGATATTTGTTCATCAGCTCATCAATCCTGGCTTCAGCAGGTGTAGCCGGTGTTTTCTGGTTGGGATACCATTGATGCATACGCCCGGACGAAAGGAACACGTTCATCCCCCCCACAGGTTCAATACTACCGGTAAGCCCGAGCAAACAGGCTTCATAATCATAGCTATCATTTAGCTTCACCACCAGAGTATTAAAGTCTAACAGTTTTAATTGGGCATCAAGACCAATTTGTCGTAAGCTATCACAGATAATATTTCCCATTTTCTCGCGATAATTGTTGCCTTGATTACTGATAATGGTGAAAGAAATTTTATTGCCTTCCGGGTCTTCACGTATACCGTCATTGTTTCTATCAATGAAGCCAAGTCCATCAAGCAGTGCTCTGGCTTTTTCCAGATTGTATTCATATTTTGGGATATCCGGATTATGCCAGCG
The DNA here is from genome assembly GCA_964428255.1 of uncultured Candidatus Sumerlaeota bacterium. GTDB lineage: Bacteria > Sumerlaeota > Sumerlaeia > MWCT01 > JAGHBZ01 > CAYRXI01. Next base: position 1,485 of record CAYRXI010000087.1, on the reverse strand, counting down.
CTTATCTGCCGGGCTGACTGGCCCATAATTGGGTATCGCACGGCCACGATATACTACACGGGCAATGCTCTGACGGTCAATGGCATGCGATACAGCACGGCGAAAATCAACCTGTTGAAACCACTTTAATTTCTTTGAGTCAACGTATGGTTTTCCCGTTTCCGGGTTTTTGTCAGCATTAAGATTAAACCATAGATGTTCCGTTCCCAGTCCGGGTCCGATGTCATAAACTGTATAACTACCTTTTGCTTCACCATCTTTAATGGTTTGATAACGGTCGCCACGCACATCGTATAAGTCAGTTTCGCCTGCCTGAAATTTCAACATTAAAGCATTAATATCGGGCACGTTCAGAAAAATTATGTTTTCTAAATAGGGCAGGCGCTGATTTTTAATATCCTGCTTCCAGTAAAAAGGGTTGCGTTTGAGAACGGTTTTTTCGCCACTGACAAATTTTTCAAGTAAAAATGGTCCGTTAACCACAAGTTCCTCTGGGTTTACATTAATGTTGTAAATCTGATTAAAAGTTTTTTCGGCAACAGATTTTTCCAGTTTATGTTTGGGCAAAATCGGGACACCAATTACATACAGAAACGGACCATAAGTGTTCGGTAAAGTAACTTTTACGGTATAATCATCAATCTTAGTTACCGTGAAATTTTTCCCATCAACTTTTAAAAGGTCTTTTAAAGAATTGGGGATATCGGGGTTGTAAATGACATCAAAGGTAAAAACGACATCATCAGCAGTGATGAGTTTGCCATCAGACCAGCGAATGCCGCGGCGCAGATAAAAAGTCCATTCTTTATAATCCGGAGAGTGCTCCCAGGATTTTGCCAGACCGGGTTTGTATTCCTGCGTAAGCAGGTCAAACTCCACCAAGCCAGCATACATTCGGTCAAGTATATCAGTAGAGGAAGTTTCACCTGCCAGAATAATGTTAAATGTCTTGGGGTCACTAATAGAGCCAACAATCAGCTGTCCTCCCACTTCGCCCGGAGTGATTTCTTTTATAATTTGTATCTCCTCAGTATCATTAAAAGCAAAATTAACAAGTGAATATATAATTGTTAAAAAAATAACATAGATAGCAATATTTCCTTTATTCATTTTAGTCTCTCAAAAATAAAATTTGTTGAAAGCTTAACAGGAAGTTAAAGGTTATATCAATCGGAATTTCAACTCTTCTTTAATGAGATTGCACTGCTTTGTTGCAAAGTTAATATTTATTTATAAGGAAAACGTCGTTGGTTAACAATTGTTCTTTGACATAAAAGGGTAAAAATAGACGATAGAGGTTATATACTAACCCCTTGAGCAATGCCTCAATCTTTTTACGAGACTCCAGAATACTGCGTATTGTATCTCCAAACTTGCGCTTAATTACTGAAGGCACACTCTCATTCTGCCACCGCTGTCCATAGACGCCATCCAGACGAGTTTGATAGACTAATTCCTGACGTTTAATCCGTTCTTCAGCGCTTA
>CAYRXI010000086.1:3048-13203 GCA_964428255.1 uncultured Candidatus Sumerlaeota bacterium | reverse complement strand
TAATAACAGGATGAGTTTAAAAGATAAAATAAAAAACTCCACGGTGCTAATTTTAGGAGCGGGAAGAAGTGGTGTGGCAGCTGTACAATTGCTTCATCACTACAATATTCCCTGCGGAGTTGTGGATGATGCACCACCAGAGAATCTCACTCAGCAAGTTGAAATGTTACAGCAACTGAGAGTACCATTCTACTTTGATAAAATTCCGCCAGATATTTTGAGCGGGATTGACCTTGTAGTATTAAGTCCGGGGATTCCACTTACTCACTGGCTCTGCCAGAAAGCTCTTCAGAGTAAAATTCCTATAATAAGCGAGCTGGAGTTAGGTTATCATTTTTGTCGGGCACCGCAAATTGCCATAACTGGCACTAACGGGAAAACTACTACCACTCATCTAATCAGTCATATTCTGCGCCAGGCTGGTTATAAGGCTGTGGCGACTGGAAATGTGGGCAATGCTTTATGTGAAACCTGTCTGACTCCAGAGGCACAGCAAGAAAACAGCATTCTCGTGATTGAAGTTTCAAGTTTTCAACTGGAAACTATTGTAGAATTTCATCCGCATATTGCTGTGGTGTTAAACCTGAGCTGTGACCATCTGGAACGATATGCTACTGTAGAGGAATATTTTGAAGCAAAACGGCGGATACTAATGAATCTCACTGCGGATGATTATCTGGTAACTAATGCGGATAATGATATCTGCCGTGATTTTGCAGAAAAAACACTGGCAAAAGTGGTACTCTTTTCCACTCAAGGCTACAAGAATAAAACGGCAGTCTGGGTGGATAACAAAGAAATTTTTGAACGAAAATCCACAGGCAAGAAAAACAAATTATGTAATATTTCCGAACTGCAGGTTCGGGGAATGCATAATGTAGAAAATGTCCTGGCTGGAGTGGCTACAGCGCTGATTATGGGAGTGAGTCCCCAAGTTATTAAGCAAGCAATTACCAGTTTTTCGCCACTTGAACACCGACTGGAGTTTGTGGCGGCAATTAATGGAGTAGAATTTTATAATGACTCTAAAGCAACCAACCTGAACTCGCTGGAAAAAGCACTTAATGCTTTTGATAAACAGATTATTTTAATTGCAGGCGGAAGAAGTAAACGAGAAGATTTTCGGCAGCTGGTGCCACTGGTAAGTGAAAAGGTGAAAACAGCAATTTTACTGGGGGAAACGGCAAAGAGTATCTACGCAGAGTGGCACCAGATTACTGAATGTATCTTAGTAAATTCTATGAGTGAAGCTGTGCAATGCGCAATTGATAAAGCAGAAAACGGTGATGTGGTGCTATTATCGCCGGGTTGTCCCAGTTACGATATGTACAAAAACTTTGAAGAACGCGGAGCAGATTTTAAAAACCAGGTGATGAATTTTTTAATGCAGAAATTGTGGGAATAACGAGGTGGAATGATGTTTCTACTCAGACGACTGAATAATACGGTTGCATTGTTTATAATTACGTTGTGCCTTATGGGAATAGGGCTGGTGATGGTATATAGTTCATCAGCAGCTTTAACAGTTAAGAACCCTAAACAGAAATCAATAATCCCCGGGCCGGATATAACTCCGACACTGGTTTCTATGTATCACAGCACCTATTTTATTGAACGCCAGTTATTCTGGACAATTATAGGGATTGGGTTAATCTTTTTATAAGTTGAGTATCTGTATGTTGATTGGTTCAACGGTGTTATTGACTTTAGTTTTTGTGCCAGGTCTGGGTGTAACTATTAATGGTGCGACACGATGGTTGCAGTTACCATTGGGGTTAAGGATTCAGCCCTCGGAATTAGCCCGGGTGTCACTATTATTGTTCATTGCGACGCAAATAAGCCGATTGCAACCAGAGGGAGTGAAAAGCTTCTGGAGTGTATTAATTTTCTTAATTATACCATTGGGTATTGTTTCGCTATTGATAATTCGTGAACCTGACTTTGGTGGCACAGTGGTTTTATGTTTTCTTGCTTTTACTTTAATGTTCATCGGCGGAGTAAAGACTAAGCATTTACTTTTAATTTGCCTGATTGGTGCGATACTTATCGTTCCATTAGCGTTAACTTCTAAATATGTGATTGATCGCATTTTAGGATTTATCTCCCCGGTTGAAAGCGGAGAACATGTCAATTATCAAATACGACAATCTCTGATTGCACTTGGTTCTGGCGGTATGTTTGGCAGAGGATTGGGAATGAGCGCTCAAAAATATCATTTCCTCAGCGAGGCACATACTGACTTTATTTTTTCTATCATAGGCGAAGAAATGGGATTCGTAGGTACACTTGGCGTTATTTTGTTATTTACAACACTATTACTGGTGGGATTACGTGTGTGCTGGGAAGCTATGGACTTCCGTTCCAGTATTCTGGCAGCCGGTATGGTGTTAATGATAGCTGTACCTGCAATTATTAATATGCTGGTCACAGTAAAAATGGTGCCAGCCAAAGGTCTGGCACTTCCTTTTATCAGTTATGGTGGCTCGTCCTTAGTTGCCAATTGTATAGCAATTGGTGTGTTAATGAATATTGCTCGTTTGCGCGAGATATTACCCAAAACCTGAAAGACGAAATTAAATATGCTTAATGAGCAGACAAAAAGAAATAGTGATAGCAGCCGGCGGGACTGGAGGACACATAATGCCTGCAATAGCGATTACAGAATCTCTTTCCCGAATGGCGCCGGAGGTGCCGGTTACAGTAATTTGTGGTTCAAAGCCGCTGGAAGCCGAATTATTAGAAAAATTTGGCATCCAGCCAAAAAGACTTTCAGCTGTTCCTATGCGGCGACGATTAGACTTAAAAATATATGGTGCTGCCCAATTAGCCCGTTCAATTTTAGAGGCAACGGTTATACTTCAGCGGGGAGCGGGTTTGGTTCTGGGTATGGGCGGTTATGTCTCTGCGCCTGTGCTGCTGGCAGCACATATGCTCCGGGTACCGATTTTTTTGCATGAGCAAAACGCTATTCCGGGCAGAACTAATTTGTTCTTTGGCAAAAAAGCTAGATTGATATTCTGTGCATTTGCCCTGACAAAAGAAAAGTTCAATCTGGCACAGTGCCGGGTTGTGGGCGTGCCAGTGCGAGAGAGCATTCTAAGGGGAGCAAGAAATGAAGGATTGCGTTATTTTGAGCTGAGTGAATACAATTCTGTGCTTTTAATTTTAGGTGGCAGTCAGGGGGCAAGGTTTTTGAACCAGTTTACTCTTTCAGTACTGAAAGAGATAGAGCGCTTGTTAGGGCAAATAAATCAACGACTGCAGGTGTTGTGGAGTACGGGGATGTCAAATTTTGAACAGATAACACAAAATTTACAGGATCTTCGCCTGGAAAGGATTGCAATTAGAGCATTTCCTTTCATTGAACGAATGGATCTGGCATATGCTGTGGCAAGTTTTGCTATGTCACGTGCTGGTGCCTCTACTATTGCAGAACTCGCAAGTCGGAGTGTGCCAGCAATATTATTCCCTTTAGCCCAGGCGAAAGATAACCATCAGTTTTATAATGCGCAACAGTTTGTGCAGGCAGGTGCCGCGATATTGTTTGAAGAACACAGTGCAAATAGTAGACGCGTTGCCGAGGAGATAGTTGATTTGATAAAACGTCCTGCACGGTTACAGGAGATGCGAGAAAGTGCGGGCAAATTTGCCAAGCCAGCCGCAGCAGATAATATTGCAGCGGAGTTAATCAGTCAGTTAAGATGTGAAAAATAGTTGTTAAATTTTTGAATAGGTGTGGTGGATCACCATCCGCCGGAAAGTAGAGGTGAATCTTTATGCAAAATTTTAAGCGTATTCATTTTATTGGTATTGGCGGCGTGGGCATGAGCTATATTGTTTCAGGTTCGGACATATCGGCAAATTCACTGACTGCCCGACTTCAAAGCGCTGGTGTTATCATATATATCGGGCATCGTGCCGAAAACGTGGTTGGGGCAGAATTGGTGGTCATTTCCTCAGCAATTAGACCTGATAATCCAGAATTACAATATGCTATGAAACACAATTTGCCGGTATGGCACCGGGCTAAGTTGCTGGGATATTTGTTAAATAACAAACGTGGCATCACAATTAGTGGTACTCATGGCAAGACAACTACAACTTCTATGATTTCTCTTATCTTGCGAGAATCGGGTTTGGACCCGACCATTCTTATTGGTGGAGAGGTTAATGATGTAGGGGGGAATGCCGTTTTCGGAAAAGGAGACTTTGTAGTGGCTGAAGCAGATGAAAGCGATGGTTCTTTTCTGCATTTAAGGTCAGAAATCGCCGTGATTACAAATATTGAAGAGGAACACAGAGATTTTTATATGGATTTAAAACACGAATTGGAGTTCTTCATTCAATTTATCAAAAATGTGAAGGAAAATGGTGTTGTGGTGGTATGTCTGGAGGATTATGGGGCATGCCAGATTATTGATAAGGTGGATCGCAAGTTCTTTACGTATGCGGTCAATGATAATGCAGCTGATTTATATGCTACAGACTTACAACTTTATCCCTGGGGTTCTGAATATACGTGTGTCTATAAAGAAAAATTGATGGGAAGTGTGCAATTATCTGTACCGGGCATACATAACATCTCCAACTCCTTAGCCGCATTAAGCGTAGGATTTATTCTCGGCTTATCATTCGAAAAAATGGCAAATATTTTGGCTAATTTTCATGGAGCGGCACGCAGGTTTCAGGTAAAAGGGCATACAGCGGGTATAACTGTGATTGATGATTATGCACATCATCCAACAGAAGTGAAGGCAACTCTGCTGGCTGCCAAGAAAGTGGCAAAAGAGAGAGGTGGGCGTTTGATCACTGTGTTTCAGCCTCACAGATATAGCCGAACGTATTATCTCGGAGACAAATTCGGGGAGGCATTTGATAGCGCTGACATTGTATTCATAACTGATGTTTACTCTGCGGGAGAGATACCAATTGAGGGTGTTAGTGGTGAAATAATTTACAATGCAGTTCGAAATAATGGTCATCCCACAGTAGAGTACGTGCCCAAAATGGATGAGCTGCCGGACAAATTACTCGGCGTGTTACAGGAAAATGATGTGTTGATTACTATGGGTGCAGGCAATATCTGGACCATCGGCGAAAAAGTCATAGCTGCTTTAAGCAACAAGGTAACCTGTGAAGCAGTAAAATAATATGCGATTAATAATGAGCCAGATACAAAAAGATATCGTGTTAACAGCAAAAGAGCCACGATTAAATATTCTGCGTAATTTTGATCTTACACGATACAATTCAATGCGGCTTCAGGTTAAGGCAGATTACTTCGCAGCGCCCTGCTCTATTGTGGAAATAAAAGCTGCTATTGATTATGCCGAGAGTACAGGCTTGCAATGGTTTATACTCGGGGGGGGAACAAATATTATTTTTACCACATCTTTTATTAAGGCGTTTATTATAAAACTGGGACGAACTTTTAATTTTATAAATTATTCGGCGGGTGCTAACACTTTGGAGATTGGTGCCTCCACTCCCCTACCCCGGCTTGTGGGATTTGCCCTGCGTAATCAGCTACAGGGACTGGTTAATTTCTGGGGTATTCCCGGGACTGTGGGGGGGGCAATAAGAGGAAATGCTGGAGCAATGCAATCATCTATCTGCGAATATGTGCAAGAGATTACTGCATTAGAACCTACGGGTGAACTTAATCAACTGGACATTAGCAAATTGAAGTGGGGATATCGTTACTGCGATTTAGGAGATAGAACCGTTATTTCCGCAAAGCTGAAGAGTAAACAGACAGCGCCCGAGGAGGTCTGGAGCAGTTTACAGAGAGTAAAAATCATTCGTGCAAACCAGCCTTCTTTAGCCAGCGCATATTCTGCCGGCTGTATTTTTAAAAACCCTCCCAGGAAAAGTGCAGGAGCTTTAATTGATGCTGCAGGATTGAAGGGAATCAGGATTGGTGATGCTGAGGTTTCAGAAAAACATGCCAATTTTATTATCAACCGTCATCAAGCACGTCCTGAAGATGTGGTTAATTTGATAAAGCTTGTTCAACAACGCGTTTTTGAACATAGCGGGGTCTGGCTTGAGCCAGAAGTGAGGCTGATAGGTAATAATCTTTAATTACTTTATGATAAATGGCTTTTTACTGGAAACATAAAGATCTTAAACCTAACAAGGTTTTTCACCGTCAGGATGAGGACACGGATAAGAAGACCCGGAATTATGTATGGTTAAGACGGATTAAGTATATTGTTGTATCATTTTTGCGTCTGCTAATTGCGTTATTAATTATTGGCATCTTTGCTTTTATTGTTCGTGCGTTTTATTTCTATCTTCTGGAGTCAGAGTATTTTCGTATAAAAGAGATTAACATTGATGGAGTGAAGAAACAGACAAGGGAAGAGATTGCGGCTGTTATTGATGAAAAAGGACTGCTGGTAAAAAACATTTTCCGCGTATCTATTAGCGAACTGAAAGAAAAATTAAGCACAAATTTACCCAAACTGACCGACATTGAGATAAGGAAAATTTATCCGGCTACAATTTTTATAACAGCCAGAGAACGAAAGCCAGTTGTTTATATCAGTGCTAAAAACCTGTATTTAATGGACAAAGAGGGTGTAATAATTGAGCAGGTAAAGCAAGCCAATAAGGATGTGCTGGATTTAGTATTTATCACAGGAGTCAATCAAAAGGACATAAAATTAGGGGCTCAGCTTAATGACCCACTGATTGCTGCTGCGCTGGAAATTCTCTTTGTTCTGCAGAAAACAAATTACTCTCTTTTACAACAACTATCTGAGATTCACATTTCACGCCCGAATACTTTAATCCTGATTTTATCAAATGGCACAGAATTGCGGTTGAATCGCCAGGATGTGCGAAAACAACTGGCAATTCTGGAGGCATTTCTTAATCGGATTAAGAACACTAATACTTTAAAATATGCGGACTTCAGGTTTAAAGACCAGATTGTCTACGTAACAAGATAAATTTGTTTTAAAAGAGGGGATTTTATGAGCCAAAAGAGAAAGATAATTACCGGACTGGATATTGGAACAACTAAAATTTGTGCGATTATTGGCGAAGTAGAGCCACGCACCAATGTGATAAAGGTGCTGGGATTAGGCACTACCCCTTCAAAAGGGCTAAAACGTGGGATTGTTATAGATATAGATGATACCGTAGATTCAATTCGCCTCGCAGTCTCCAAAGCCGAAGAACAAGCCCAGGTACACGTAAGAGATGTTTTTGTGGGTATTTCGGGCGAACACATTTCTAGCTTTAATACTTCCGGAATGGTAGAGGTATCCAATCCGCCGCGCGGTGTGACCAGAGCGGATATAGACCGCGTAATTGAAAAAGCCAAGCAACTTACGGCACAATTTGACCGCGAAATCATTCATTTTATTCCACAAGATTTTATATGTGATGATCAACCCGGCATCAGAAATCCACTTGGAATAAGCTGTTCCAAGCTGGAGGTACGGGTGCATTTAGTGGTAGCGGCAATAACCGCGGCGCAGAACTTAACACGGTGTGTTCAACGCGCCGGGTTGCGTGTACGCGGGCTACTGTTGCAGTCACTTGCTTCGTCGCTGGCTGTACTCACCGAAGAAGAAAAAGATGTAGGAATATTGCTTATTGATATTGGGGGAGGGACAACGGATATCGCCTTATTTTACAACGGATGTGTCCGCTTTTCAGCTACAGTGCCCTTTGCAGGGGATAATATCACCACTGACATAAAAAGGGGTCTGCTGTTACCTACTTATGATGCAGAAAATATTAAGAAAAAATATGGCTGTGCGCTTGCATCTACGGTTGATCCCGAAGAAACCTTTGAAATAAAGACCAGATTGAATAATAAACTTCAAAAAATTAACCGGCGTCGCCTGACTGAAATTATTCAATCACGGCTGGAGGAAATCTTTCTATTGACCAAAGAGAAGCTGGAGAAAGCCGAAGTGCCGTCTCTTGAACACGGGCAGATTAACCAAGTCATAAGTGGTGTGGTCTTAACAGGTGGTTCGGCTTTACTTGAGGGAATAAGCGAGCTTGCAGAGCGAATTTTTGAGTTACCGGTTCGGATAGGTGTGCCTCAGGGATTAAAAGGCATCTCCAGCGCGGTTGCCAGCCCAATTTATGCTACAGGAATTGGCTTAATTATCTATGGCAATAGTAATCAAGACTTTCCTCTTCTGCGCACGCGAAATTTATTTACCAGATTGCTGGAAATCTTTAGGAAATTTGTGGATTGGGATGTGTTCGGACAAAGCTGGCCTGCAACGTCAGAGCAAAAATAATAAATCAACGTTTTTATAAATTTTTGGAGGTGGACAATGGCTTCATTTGAAGTGGAAAAGGAAACTCCACAGCCTATACGTATTAAAGTTATTGGAGTGGGGGGATGTGGCTGTAATACAGTGAGTGATATGATTAATATGAATATTTACAATGCGGAGTTTTATGCAATTAATACTGATGTGCAATCACTAAAAGCCTGCAAGTGTCCGAACAAAATTCAGATTGGCAAAGAATTAACTAATGGTCTGGGGGCTGGGAGTAATCCCCAGATTGGAGAACAGGCAGCTCTAACTTCAAAAGAAGTCCTGGGGGGGGTTCTTGAAGGTGCGGATATGGTCTTCATAGCTGCGGGAATGGGAGGGGGGACAGGTACCGGCGCCGCACCAATAGTAGCGAAACTGGCAAAGGAAAAGGGAGCACTAACCGTGGCTGTGGTGACGCGACCTTTTAGATTTGAGGGTAATCACCGAATGCAGCTGGCTGAAGAAGGGATTGAAAAATTACGTCAGATTTGTGATACCGTGATGGTAATTTCTAACGAGCGTTTAGTGGAGGTGGTAGGCAACAAAGCCTCAATTATGGAGGCATTTCACGTTGCCAATGGTGTTCTGGCACAAGGAGTGCAAAGTATCTCGGAGTTAATCTCACAGCCCGGGTATATTAATATAGATTTCGCAAACATTCGTACAATTATGGGAATAAGCGGTGGTGCAGTAATGGGTATAGGTGTGGCAAAGGGAGAAAATCGGACTGTTGAAGCAGTGAAAAGAGCTTGTTCAAATCAGTTGCTGGATAAAATTGTAATTGAGGGTGCAAAGGGTATTCTGGTAAGTATTTCTGGACCGCGTGACATTACATTATATGAAATTGACGAGGCAATTACTATGGTTAAAGAAGCAGCTGATAAAGATGCACTTATCATATTTGGGGTTGTGCCGAGTGAAAATTTTAAGGATGAAGTTAAAGCTACGCTTATTGCCACCGGGTTTAAAGAAGAGCCTCGTAAAACAGCCCGTGTGAAAAAGCCTGGAGTGACTAATGTAGATACGTCAGATTCAACACCCAATTTGCCATCTATTCAAATAGACAAGGATGTGGAATTGCCAATATTTGACAAGCCACTGTTCAAGGAGAAATCCGTTGGACTGAACATTGGCACACAGAATGATTTACAATCAAACATTTTTATTGAAGACGATAAAACATTATCCGTAACCCCCCTGAATAGCAATCCAGAGGAGACAAAACTTCCTGAACCAGAAAAAAAAGCGGACAAGGCTGAAAAAAAAGGAGAGAGTGAATATGATATCCCGGCTATCTTCCGCCGCAGGCTGATTTTTTAAGGGAATATACTCTGGTGAAACTGGAAGAACAAATTCTTAACTTTTTACGTCTCAGCCCCCGCCAGAGTTTTCACCTAAATGAACTACTCAGGCAATTTCAGCTTAATAAAGGCGAACGCAGACAGCTGAGGCAGGTTCTGAAGCGGATGGTCCGAGAGGGGAAAATAGCCTTATATCGTAACAAGCATTATGGTTTACCCCGTCAAGGTGATGAAGAAATACTTGGTATTGTAGAATTCAGTGGCAACAATACGCTGATAAGATTAATCTCTCGACCGGATTTAACTCTGCCTGAAGTCTTACCTGTCAGAAGAAGCGAAATCGGGAGTGCAATGCAGGGTGATAAAGTTGCGCTTAAGTTAATCAGAGGCAGAAAACGAAATGCACCTCTAAAAGTTATTGTTACCGGGGTGGTTGAACGTGGGCGTAGGGTTTTGGTGGGCAGATTTCAATTCTATAATCGCAATTCAGGGATAGTGATTCCACGAGACACCCGCCTAAAACGCAATGTAATAATCAGACATATTCCCCCTAAATGCAA
>CAYRXI010000086.1:0-3011 GCA_964428255.1 uncultured Candidatus Sumerlaeota bacterium | reverse complement strand
TCTTGTTGAATATCCCGTGGCACCCGAGCCCCTTGTTGGTGAGATTAAAGAAGTAATTGGTGCGGAAGATAAACCGGGTGTAGACATTTATCTGATTATTCGGGACTATGGTGTTGAGCCCAAATTTAGTCCGGCTGTGTTGCATGAGGCAAAAGAGCTACCTGTAAAATTAACGGCTGAGGAAATTGCAGAGCGTAAAGATTTGAGAAAGTTAAAAACTTTTACCATTGACCCTGTCACAGCGAAAGATTTTGATGACGCCTTGTCTATAGAACGTTTACCAGGGGGAATATTCCGTCTGGGTGTGCATATTGCTGATGTTTCCTATTATGTGAAGCCCGGGACAAAGCTGGATAAAGAAGCACGTGAGCGCGGGACAAGTATTTATCCAGTGGACCGGGTGGTGCCAATGTTACCCGAGCAATTGAGTAATCATATATGCAGTTTACGTCCCGAGGAAGACCACGCCACTTTCTCAGTATTTATGAATATAGCCCCTGATGGTGAAGTGATACGCAGTGAAATGATTTCATCTATAATTCGGTCAGCGCATCGGTTAACTTACGAGGAGGTAGAGGCAATCTATGATGGTTCAGACCGCTGGATAACCTCCAGATATGCAGATATCATTAAAGAATTAACATATCTTTTTGAGCTAACACCCATTTTAATTAAACGTCGAGACCAAATGGGAAGATTAGACCTTGATATTCCGGAAGGTGAGGTCATCTTTAATTCGGCTGGTGAAGTCATTGACCTCCGCAGACGACCACGCTTGTTCAGTCACCGTGTAGTTGAAGAAGCTATGTTACTGGCAAATGAGACGGTTGCTCGTCATATTACCGAATTACATCTACCCTGTATATATCGCGTTCATGAGCCACCAGACCAGGAAAAACTGGAATTGCTAATACCAATATTTTTAACTTTTGGGATAGACGTCGGCAGGGGAACTAAAACTTTAACCGCATATAAATTACAGCGGGTATTGGTTGCTTCCGAGCACACGAATTGGGGATGGATTGTCAGGCGATTGATTCTGCGCTCACTCAAACACGCCGTCTATTCTGCAGAAAACAAGGGACATTATGGCATTGCTACTGATTGCTATACTCATTTTACCAGTCCAATTCGGCGCTATCCGGATTTAATCGTACATCGCATACTGCGTGAAGCAATAAAGGGCAAACGCCCGGCTGGTGAAATCATTGCGCAATGGGAGGCTGAGCTGCCGGAAATTGCCTCTCTCGCTACACGGCGTGAACAACGTGCTGAAGACATTGAGCGTGAAGCTTTTCTGGTGAAAAGTCTGGAGTTTATGAAACATCATCTAGGAGAGGAATTTGAAGGCACCATTTCAGGAGTCTCTCCGTGGGGGTTTTACGTGGAACTTGATTTGTACCCAGTAGAAGGCTTGGTTGCGGTACGCAGTCTAACGGATGATATCTATCGTTACAACAAACGAGAACTGATATTGTCAGGATTACGGCGACAGAGAAAGATCAAACTTGGCGATAGGGTTCTGGTAATGGTTGAACGGGTACACATAGAAAAACGCCATATTGATTTTAAGTTACTGAAAAAAATCAGTCATAATTAATAAAATTCTTAAGGGGTTATTTGAAAGCTGTAAACTAATTGATGAGGAATGCTACTGTTTTAAGGCGTATTGAACCATTAAGCATTTTGCCTTATTCACCTGGAGACAGACCCGCAGGCCGAATAGTTGCTTTTTTGATTAAAATTACCAGCAAGACAATAATTATAATTACGAGTATTATCCGTACTCCAATTGGTAAAACTTTGCGTTCAGCTGTGGAGAGTTTTTTCTCACCCTTAACACGTAGTTGAATATTTTCCAGAGCTGCTTTTGCTTCCAGACGGCTGGTCTCAAGACGCAGAATTGCATTATTTATCTCTATCATTTTTAGATTCATTTCATTCTGCATACTTTCCACAGCACGTCGTAAATCCTGCATTTGCCGGTCTATATCATTAATCCTGTCGTTAATAATTGCAATATCACGCTCGGTCTCCTCGGAAAGTTTTTGTCTTTTATCCCCACATCCCCCAATAAAGCAAAGTCCCAAGATTATGGCTAAAATGGCTACTCCCAAACGCATTGGTTTTCCTCCAGCTAAAGTTAAAATTGACTATAGAAATTCATCTTGTTTGAAGTCAAGTTATTATTACTGATTCTTACGAAGCTATACAGAACAGGATTTCAATCTTCTAAATCATCCTCCCCAATAAACTCAAACCGCCGCAGGAAATAACAGTCTTCGCAGCTTATCTCGTTATTATTGCAACAATCGTAAAATATTTGAAATAGTGCTTGTTGTCTGCATTCATTAATAAACAAAGACTTTACCAGTTCTGCATCATCAAACAGGCGGTAACGCATAAAACGTGTTATCACATTATCGGGTAAGCGAGGGAAATTGTCAAATAAACGCCAGCACAGGCTTTCAATTTCAGGAACGCCGTTTACCCGCGCATATAATATCATAACAGGTAGAAGAGCATTAAACACCATTGCTAATGCACGGCTGATTCCTATCAGTGGTTGCGGTTTATTCCAGCGTGGAGTACGTAAATTACAATGCCAGCTCCAGAGGTCTGTGCGGTCATTAACGACAAATAAAGATTGTAGATATCGCAAAAAATTAAGCACCTTCTTTTTATCAGCAAGTTTGGCATTGTCTTTGAACAAACCAGCAAAAAATGAAAGCGGATTAGTTGCATTCTGCCAGAATCGTAATAATAAATGGCACATACCCGCAATTCGCCGAGCCGGAAAATTGACCGGACGTACACCTGTGAACCATTGTTTAGTTGAAGGAATTATACGGTCTTTAAAATATGGTGCAAAGCGAGCCCATAAAGACTGAGTGGTGTCAAGATAGGATTTGGTCTCGGCATCATAAGAATCAGTGGCTGAAGGAATTAACTGGGCGACATTAAGTAAAATTGCTTCCAGAAGGAGACAGCGCTGATTTTCTTCCACCTCC
>CAYRXI010000085.1:4362-13481 GCA_964428255.1 uncultured Candidatus Sumerlaeota bacterium | reverse complement strand
GTACAAGGACAGGGAGAAATAGTTAACCGAACATTTACCTCCAAGCCATTTTCACCTGGCTCAAAAATTCACACATATAAGTGGGAGCTTGAGTCGAAAAAACCGATGATTTGCGCAGCCGTCTCGGTAGTTAATCTTTCAAAGCGCCACCCCGTCTGGCTATATCATCTTGCCTTTAAACCTGAAGATACGCCCAATCAGTTTTCCTTAATTTCTGGAGATAGTAACTTGTCGTGTGCTGTCTGGGAGTTGCAGGATTATGTATTCCCTGTAATCAGCTTTGCCCGCAGCGCTATGGTTGCCTCTTCGCTGACTGAGTCGGAACAACTTCTGGCAGGACTTGGTCATAATTCGGCAGATACCGTGATAATTGAAGATATCTGGCGGCAAATAGGCAATGCGAGATATCTTACCTTTTCTCCGGAGGCGAAAATTACCAGCTTAGACTACAGAGGGAGCTATATTAAGGTAGAAGTTGAGAACCTTAACGCCCCCGCTTTATTAGTGGTGCGCCAGGCATATTTCAAGCACTGGAGAGCAAATGTTGACGGAAAATCTACTTTCACATTTCCAGCAGATTTAATGTTTCTTGGAATATATGTGCCAGCGGGTGCGAAACAGGTAGAAATATATTATTTGCCCCTCTGGTTAACCCCCGTTTTAGTCTTCAGTTTTCTCTGTTTAATGGCAGCTGTTTTTTTAATTTTTAAAAAATTCAAAACTAAAGAATAAATTTTACTTGCTAATTTCTATTTTCAGATTAAGAATTACATCAATGGTGTTTTAAAAATATTTGCTCCAGAGAATAGATATGTCTCAGGAGTTTATGCTAATAGCAATACTCATAATTATTTTGTTTGGAGTTATCTTGCTGATTTATATGAAGAAACATATCCGCCTTTTAGTAGCAAAAGAACGCGGACGAATGATAGAAATAATGGGGCGGGATATAGAGAGGCATACACAAAAACTCAATGAGACAACTGAAGCCTTTCAAAAAGTTCTTAAACAACATAAGAAAATTTTGACCGAGTTGAAACAACTCCTTGAGAACATCACAGCAAACATTCAGGACGAATTATTAATAGTGGATAAAGAGGGGAAGATTTTAGAAGCAAGTCAGCGCTTTCTGGAGCGCCATCAGCTAAGTCGCGAACGAATAATTGGCACAACCTGTTCCCAGCACGAGTTCTGTAAATTTATCTCCGGTAATGAAGAGCCGTGCTTTGTTGAAAGAGTCTTAAAAGAGAAAAAGTCTTTGCAATTTGAACGAACTTTAACTACGACCAACAGCTCAGGTAAAGAACAGACTCTTTATTTTGCAATAACACTCACACCCATCTTTGACGAAAACAATGTCCCGGACAAAGTAATGGTAATATGCCGCGATGTAACGACACTGAAGATACTGGAACGCGCCTTGTTTTAAGCAAAAAGGACGGAGAGCATCGGGACCATTGCAGGAAGCATCGCCCACGATTTTAATAATTTGCTGGCAGGTATCCTGGGCTACGCCTCACTCCTGAAATCCATTGGCCGAGATGAACAAGTAATAAAATATGCGACCATTATTGAAGATTCTGCCCAGCGCGGTGCCGATTTAGTTCGGAGCCTGATGAGATTTAGCCATCAGCGAAAACCTCAACGCGAACCCATTGTACTTAATCAACTGGTGGAGAAAATTTCCGCACTGCTGCAGTCTGCTGTCAGAGACCGAATAAAAATAAAAACAGTTCTGGATAATAATCTGGAGAAAATTGAAGGCAACTCATTAGAAATAGAGCAGGTTTTGTTGAATCTCGGACTGCACGCTATTGACTCAATGTCCGGTCAGCAAACGGGCCAATTAACGCTGGAAACTAAAAACGTTGTGCTGGATGAAAATTTCTGTCGTTATCATCCAGAGATTATCCCGAGCAAATATGTATATTTGAGTGTTTCAGACACTGGCAGAGGCATTCCTAAAGAAATTCGCGACCGCATATTTGAGCCATTTTTCAGCACCCAAAATCATTTTGCCCTTTCAGGACTGGGTCTGGCAGTAGATTACGCCATCGTTAAGAATCACAGAGGCTACATTTATGTTTACAGTGAACCGGGCATCGGCACAATTTTCAAATTATATTTCCCGGTCTTGAAACCAGCTACAGAAAGTGTGGCAAAACAGCCTTCACTCCTGAAATTTGATTTCAGCGGCAAAGAAACAGTCCTGTTCGTGGATGATGATGATAATATTTGCCAACTGAGCCGGGAATGGCTGGAGAAATTGGGGTACACGGTGCTGGAAGCAAGCAATGGCAGGGAGGCACTGACCACATTTCAACAACATCAGGACTCCATTAAAGCCGTGATTCTGGATATGAGTATGCCAGAACTGGATGGTGAAACCACCTTTAAAGAATTTCGGAATCTTGACAAAAATATCCCCATCATATTTACCAGCGGATTTTCCGAACTCAGCCCCTCTGTAATGCATGAACTTAGTAACCACCAGACAGAGGGACAATTTTTCTTTCTGCAGAAACCCTTCCCACCGGAAGAATTAGCCCGCATTCTACAAAAAGCACTACAAGGAAAAAATCAGTAGTGTTATGAATTTAGTGGATAATAAGGCTTATCCTTATAAGTTTTGAATTGTTATCAATTAAAGAAAAGGTATAAACTAAGGAAAAGCAAGCCTTTTAGAGTTTAAACTAACGTCAAAGGAAAATTTATAAAAGACTATAAGGAAGCAATTGAAAATCTGGATTGTGTAGATAATAGAGGAGTAATTAGAGATGGCACTTAAAGCGGTAAGAGACGTTCGGAAAGCTGAATGCCGTGGTTATACAAACTGATGGCCCCAGCGGAGAAAGCAAGAAAGATCAATAAACAAGCGGGAAAAGATAGATGAGCGAGTAGTAAATTCGCTGAAGGAAGCTGGAGATGATTTGCTTAGATTTTTTGATTATCCGGAGAAGTGCCGCCAGAGTTTACACTCCACGAATCTAACAGAGCGGTTGATAGAGGAGTTTCGGCGCCGGCTAAAGGTTCAGGGGAGTTTGCCTGGTAGGAGTAGTGCGGAGATTATCTTCTATGGAATGCTGGCAGGCAAAATAATCCGTTTAACTCGGATTAGTGGCCATAGATAACCGACTTAATATGTTAGACTGCGGCGAAAAAGAGTGACCTAATAAAGAGGGAGTTGAAACAGTAATTTAAAATGAAGAAAAATTGTAAACATACCAAATCTTATGTGGTGAGCCAATTTTCCACCACTTTTATGACATTACCTTGAGGAGTTGATTGAAATTAAAAGAAAAGGGAGTTCGGATAGCGCCAAAAATACTCAGCCCCCCCCCAAAAAGTAAACAATTAACTGAAGAGAAAGAAGAGTATCTTAGAAAATTTATAGTCCGTCTTGAAGACGGTGCTTTGCCCAAAAAGACTCTTCAGTTGGCATTAAATGCCCTTCAAAAACGCAGGATTGAAGAAATAAAGAACTCAATAAAAGTGATTGGTATTCTCCAAGGGGAAGTATCACGTATATTTTTAAATAGCCATTATGTGGACACTTTCACAGTGGCTACTGAAAAAAGGGGAGGATAGTTTTTCTTTATATTACTAAATAAAAAAGGAGGTTCATTTATGCCAAAAGCCAGTAAAAGGGGGGTGTGGGGAAAACTACAACCACGTATTATGTAGGCTGTAGTTTAGCTTATCATCATAACAAAAAAGTTTTAATTGTTGATATTGATCCGCGGAGCAATTTGACATTTCTTTGTGTTGATTATGACTCTTGGAAAAGGTTTAAACAAAATAACGGAATAATCTCTACGATGCCAGCTATTTTTAGAAGGAAAAGTTTTTCATACGAGTCGTTACATATGGCAAAATCCTATGGGAAGTAGGTTTACCAAGATATCTTATCTCGATCTTATACCTGGTGATTTGGACTTATTTGCAGAAGATTTGGGCGGAATGTCACCTGTTTCAATCATCTCTCAAAATCCATTTAAAGCGTTAAGAATTCAAGCTGAACATACATTTAAACGCTGAAAGTTTTTAATGCAAGCCTTTTCCCAGGTGGAGAATAAGTATGATTATATATCGCTTGACTGTCCTCCCAATCTTTATTTAATGACTAAAAATGCATTATTTGCCTCAGATTGGTATGTTGTTACAGTAATTCCTGAATATCTGTCAGTTATTGGACTGCAAATTCTCACTAGAAAAGTTAATCATATAATGAGTGAGATTAATAAAATTGCAAAATTGACTCACAAAAATACGGAAAATGTCCCTAATTTTGGCGGTGTCATTTTTTTAAAAGTTAGAGTTGGAGGAAGCATTGTAACCACTCAGCACGTGACTCAGATGCAAAACGTAAGGAGAAGAGAACCTGATAAATGTTTTGAATACTACACTACCGAGCTGATCGGATATAGTGAAGCAGCAGAACAAAGAGTACCAATTTGGCTTGCCGATACTCCTAATGCAAGACGAGCTGCGAATAAAAGGGAATACTAAAATATTACTAATGAGTTTATAAGGAGATTCCCATAATGAGTAATTATAAAAAATGGAATAAGACAATTAGTATGCTTGAAGAATTTCTTAAAGCTTTACCTTCAAAAGAAGATCTTGATAAGATATTAGAATCAATTCGAGATCTTATGGAATTTTTAAAGCAGACAGAAAATTCTTTAAGTAATTTACCAACATCAGAGGAGGCTGAAAAGGCGCAAAATGCGTTAGAACAACTACGTTTTATTCTGGAACGAAATCCATTACTCAAAAATTATTATCTCTAAAACCAAATCGCAAAAGCATCAGACAAAATCACCGCCTATTCCTGTAATAAAAGGGGATATTCTAAGGGAAATTGATACATTAATGCAGTTATCTGAGAATGAGTTACGGATTGTTCTAAGTCAAGATAAATATTCAAAAGAGTTTTTATTTGCAATTATTTCTCAGCATAGGAAGGAGAGTATCGTCCAAAATTTCTAAGAGGCAAGCAATAGAACAGATTATTACTGCTATAACCACAAAACGAACCTATGATGGGCTAAAGGGAGATATTGATAAAAGCCACAAGTAAATGATGGATATTGAACCACTGAGGATGAGACAGGTTATCCATCATCTTGAAGCGGGAGATTTGCCGAAAAAGACAGTCCAGAGAGTTTTGAAATCTCTTCAGAAGTTCAAATTCGCTGGAATACGAAGCCCACAGAATGTCGTCGCCGTTTTATAAAAGGAAATATCTTCCGCCTTTCTCAAAAGTCACTATGCAGAAATTTCCGCTATACCGGAAGGGAAAAGAGAAGTTATATTATCACTTTTTTGTACAGAAGAAAAGAAATGAAAAGGGAGCAACCCCAAAACATAATAGTTAATATCTTTGAGAATCCCTTTAACAAAGACCACTATATTTGTTTTCTCAAGAATCTCCTGAAATCCTTTGAACAAGGCCCCTTAAGCTATCAGGGCAATTATATTCCAGATGCCTTTGCTCCTTACATCACTTTATTAGAGCGTGTTGGCAAATATACCTATGACGACAAAGAAATTGACCTACTAATTGTCCAGCTCAAAAAGGAAGCTTCCCTTGAACGTGCCCGAACGATGCAGCGCAATTTTATTGCCTGGTATCTGAAGGGCTCACGAGGTGGAAAGCTGAAAGATGCGGCGCTTGTCGTCTTTGTAGCACCCGACACTGCAGACTGGCGTTTTTCGCTGGTAAAAATGGATTACCACTTTGAGGAAACTCCTTCAGGCAGAATCACAGCAAAAGAGAAATTCACCCCGGCGCGCCGATGGTCATTCCTTGTCAATGCGAATGAAAAGAGCCACACCGCACAAAGCAGATTCATGCCAATCCTGGAAAATGACGATTTCAGACCCACTTAGGAAGATTTAGAAGAAGCCTTTAATGTTGAGGTAGTAACGCAAGAATTCTTTGAAAAGTACAGAGACCTTTTCATAAGAAAGAAATTAGCACTTGACCGGATAGTAACTCAAGCCTCTGACTTGAGTAGAACTATCACAGGCAAGATGCTTGCCTTAATCTCACTGGCAAGGATGCTTGTGCTACAACATTCACAGGCAAGGACGCCTGCGATACAATAATCAGAGGCAAGATGCCTGGGTTACAATATCCACAGGCAGGATGCCTGTTATACAATAATCACAAGCAATATGCTTGTGTTACAATAATCACAGACAGGGATGCTTGTGCTACTTTATTCCGTGTGATTCTGTAGCAGAATAATTAATATGGCTAATGAAAAAATAGTGTCGGTGTTCGGCAGTGGCACTCTTGACCCGCAAGGTCATGATTATCAGAATGTTATAGCTCTGGGCAGGGAACTGGCGCTTGAAGGTTATACCATCTGTTGTGGCGGTTATGGCGGTGTGATGGAGGCAGTGGCGAAGGGTGCTCGGCAGGAAAACGGCAAAGTCATCGGCGTCATCCTCAAGCAATTTGGTCCTCCTAATCCCTGGATTACAAAGGTTATTGTCACCAGCTCGTTATTTGAACGCCTGCAATACTTACTGACTTTACCGCAGGCGTATGTGGTGATGTGCGGGTCAACTGGCACACTGGTGGAGCTCTGTCTGGCGTGGGAATTAATCAATAAGCGATTCATTAGACCATCACGCCCGATAATTATTGCCCACCCTGCCTGGCTGCCGATTATTGCCGAATTTATGAAGTTGCTGGACTCTTCCCCTCCGCTTAACCCTCATTTTCCCTTTCCGGCGCCGGATTACTTTTATTATGCTGATAACGTTCCCGCAATTAAAACACTTCTCCGGGAACTCATACCTTAATAAGTTATTTCCATTCTGGAGGGATTTGTGCTGGTCCGAAGAGTTGATAGATATAAATGTGGAGTAAATTGTCGTATTTCTCTGGCTGACATTTTACGTTCTCCAGTTCTGCCATATTTGCCGGCTCAAAAAGTATCTGCTCGTAGCGCGGATTGAGAATCTTCCGAATGAGGCGTAAATTGTGCTGATTGGCTTCTATGAATTGCGCAGTGGTGCGATTCCAGGGCATTCGTGCTTCAAACACAAAGATTTTTGGCATATTGGACTTCAAAAGAGAGTTGCATTTTGGACCCGGAATCAGATACACAGCCTCAGGGAGATAAAACGTAATGTTGCGGAGCGAATCTATAAAGATGAGAGAACGTTGCGGAGCAGTGCTGAGGACCACTGCACCTGCCTGACGATACGTACTGGTATCCAGCAATAGCACCGGATATTCAAGAACCAAGGCGAAGATAATAAGCGCGGAGCCGATAATAAGTTTCAGCGCCAGCTGCAGTGACTGAAAGCCTGGCAGGAGAAGCCTTACAATGCGGAAGACCCGTTCAATAGCGATTCCGGCAAACAGACACAATGCGGGAATTAGCGGGACTGCTAGGCTGGTATAGTGAGTGTACTGAAAAAGCAACAAATAATATCCGACTGCCCAGCCGAAGAGCAGAAGTTTTTCCTTACGCCAGTGCCAGACAGAGAGAAGCCTCCCCAGCAGAGTGAGATAAAAAACGAGGTCTGCCCAGCGGGTTAAGTAATTAAAAAAGTATGCCGGGTTGCGCAGGAAGGTTTGAATTGCCTGGCTGAGAGGGATGGCATAATTCTGGTGAGAAACCACCAGCTGGTGCTGTAGATTATATTTAACCCGCAGGAGGTACCACCAGACGGCACCTGCCAGCGTGATTAGCCCGGCACCCGCCAGTCCCGCCAGAAAACGCCAGTATTTTTGTATAACCTGTTTGAAAAGCTCCGCGATTCCAGGTCTGGTTTGAAGCGGTGGAAAGAGGATGCCCTCGTAAGCTATAATCAGGGCGAAGTAGGAGAGCAAAAACACAAAGGGATAAAGCCATTGTACTTGATGTTCCAGCCGATAGCACCAGATAAGCCCAGTGCGATGAATTGCCAGAGCCGTTGCTGGCTAAACGCCAGCAAACCAAGCCCCAGCCCCACAACAAAGAAAAAGTCAGCAATACATCAGTCAAGGCAAGCCGCTAAAAGACCAGATGAAAGTTGGTCACCGCCAGCAGAAGCGCTGACCAGAAATCAGCCTCCCGACTATCCATCTCCCGATAACAACGTAAATCCCTTCATCAAAGTGGGTGAGCCCGAGGTCGTATAAATTATAAATGCGGAAAATTAATGCCACCTCTCCAATAGCTAAAAGAAGACAGGCTTCAGCAGTTTGAACCCAATGAAAAATACTGAGTGGCAGTTTTTTTAGCCTGATGACGGGGGATGGCTCGGGTAACCTAACTGCAAGTTTTTTGAATCGTTGTTTTTTTCTGTATGTCATCCAGAGCAGATGGTATTAAGTGGACTTCAGCGCTGTGTGTTGTGGCATCAGCCATGATGAAGGTCCGCTTAGCGTGGATTGAACTCGGCAAATTCCGCACGTTTAGGATTGGTCAACTTGAGCCAATCCGTGAAGGCTATGGTAATTGCATCAGAATGAGTGCCCGCATTAAAGGTAATTTGCGCATCTTCCCAGAGCACGGAATCGGCAATCATCTCAACGCCGTAAAGATTGCCAAACGGTGGCTCGGCACCCACTTCGCAATCAGGGAACAGGTCTTTAAATTCCTCTTCCTTTGCCAGAGACACATCTTGCGCGGCTAAAACCGCTTTTGCCTTTTCCAGACTTACGCGATGCGTGGCGGGTAATACCGCCATCACCAGTTTGCCATCAGCCTTCAGCATTACTACTTTGGCAACTGTTTTGCCCTTGGTGTGCGTCGCCTGAGCTACTTGCTGTGCCGTATAGGCAGTGGGATGCACAGTGGCTTTATAGTCAACGCCCTGCTCCTCCAGGTATCTTTTTATCCGGGCTACTATCACCATCACACTTCACCTCCTTTTTTATCATAACGATTATAACTTACTTTGAAAGAGAGATGGTTTGCAACCAAAATTTTTAACCATAGGGCTCATCCATGATGTTAGAACTTGGAGTTTGAAATGTATCGTATCATAATGTGTTGTAATTTAAGGTAGTAAGAGAACTCACTACCCTTCGCTTAAAAATTGCCCCAAACTACCTTAACGTAAAAATTTTATTTAGAAAAACGGAGGGGATGCCATACAAAAATTTC
>CAYRXI010000085.1:372-4352 GCA_964428255.1 uncultured Candidatus Sumerlaeota bacterium | reverse complement strand
GACAAGCATCTCGCTTTTCACTCAAAGTATCACTATGAATTCTGCTCTGTCACTCAATGTAGGATAAGCATATTACCTGTTATTCAAAGCAAAACAAGCATCTTGCCTGTCACTCAATAACAGGCGAGACTCCAGTCTTATTAATATACTACATTGTAGTGTATTTTTTCAGGAAAACTTAATAAAAAATTTATCAAACCATTCAGTTCAATTATCAATCTTTTATATGTAGAAGTATAAAATTCCTTGCCTGATTAATCTCAATTGTAAAACCACATCTCATCAGGTGTGAAATTACAATTTGTGTGTGATGAGAATTTATCTTTTTAGTGTGGTGGAGGTGCAGAACTCTAAAAAATACAATGAAATACAGCACATTTTAGATATTTAATCTTCTGGCAAGGATTTTGCTCCTTATTTAAAGATAGAATTTCTTTTAAGGTGTTGTGCAATGATAAATCCAGATACTAAATTAATAGGACAATTACTAGTGGCAGAAGGTCGCCTTGACCCGGACGACCTGGACCGGGCACTGCGAGAACATCATAAGAGTGGCGAACGTCTCGGCACAGTGCTTATAAAAATGGGTCTGGCAACGGAGGAGGAAGTGCTCCAGGCACTGGCGAAGCAATTAAACATCCCCTATGTGCGCGTTAGTGAGCTGGAGATTCCGCAAGAGGTTATTTCTTCGGTGCCCGCCAAACTGGTCACACATTATGGTTTCGTCCCGCTGAGCTGCAAGGGCAATGTGATGCAGTTAGTGGTGTCAGACCCCCTGGATATGCATTTGCTGGATGACCTCCGCCTGGTATTGAAAAAAGAAGTTGAACCTGTAATTTCCACAAGTAAAGAGATTCGCGAGGCAATCAAGAAATTTTATGGAATTGGCGCTGACACAGTGGAGCAATTGATAGATGGCGAGAAAGAGGCGCAGACCGTTCAGGTGGAAAAAAGTGACATAGATGATATTGAACAGATGGCTGAAGACGCTTCCATAGTGCGGTTTGTGAACCAGATAATTGCCGAGGCATTTGCTGACCGTGCCACTGATATTCATATTGAGCCGCTGGAAAAAGAGTTGCGGATACGGTATCGGATTGACGGCGTACTGTATGAGGCTGCCATTCCGCCCACCATCAAGCAGTTTCAATCAGCCATCATCAGCCGAATTAAGATTATGGCAGATATGAATATTGCCGAGCATCGTCTCCCGCAGGATGGGAAGATAAAAATCAAAATGGGTGATAAGGATTATGACCTGCGCGTATCTTCCATTCCCACTCCTTATGGTGAATCAATCGGCATCCGTATTTTGAGTCGCGATTCGGATTTGTGCCGTCTGGACAGACTGGGATTTGATGAGGAACATCAACGGCTATTGCGCGAGTTAATTACCAAACCCCATGGTATTATTCTCGTCACTGGACCTACCGGTTCAGGAAAATCCACAACCCTGTACGCAGCTTTGAGCGAGATAAATACGGTAGATAAGAAGATAATCACCATTGAAGACCCAATTGAATACCGAATTCACGGAACCTCGCAGATTCAGGTACATCCGGAGATTGGATTAACATTTGCCCGTGCATTGCGCACTATTTTGCGTCACGACCCGGATGTAATAATGGTAGGTGAGATTCGCGACCAGGAGACAGCTCAAATTACTATACGAACGGCGTTAACCGGGCATCTGGTGTTCTCCACGCTCCACACCAATGACGCCTGCAGTGCTGTAACCAGATTGTTGGATATGGAGATAGAACCATTTTTAATCTCGTCCTCTGTGCTTGGCATAATTGCTCAACGACTGGTCAGGGTGTTGTGTCCGGAATGTAAAACCCAATATAAGCCACCTGTAGACAAGTTAATGCAGGTCAATTTAGACGTGGTTTTCTACAGACCTGTGGGGTGCGAAAAGTGTCGCTACACTGGATTTCGCGGCAGGACGGCAGTCTACGAGCTGGTCAGAATGAATGATGATTTACGCAGTTTGATTATGCAACGTGCACCCGCAAATGTCCTTCGGCAGGCAGCCATCAAACATGGAATGCGCCCGCTACGACTGGATGGATGGAAAAAGATTAAGCAGGGCTTGACGAAGTCCTGCGAGTGACATTGGAAGACGAGTTCTTAATAGAACATTTTGAATTCCTGACAAAGCAGGTCAAGGAACAGGAAGTAAAGGTATAATTCAGGATAAGTATCACAGGCGATGGCAACTTTTTCATACAAAGCTAAAGACCAGAAAGGCAATCTGGTGCAGGGTGTGCTGGAGGCAGAGCATAATACAGCCGTGATAAATCGCCTCCAGGCAATGGGCTACTATCCGGTGGAAATCATTGACGAGTCAGCGCTGAAGAAGGAGCGAGTAAGCTTAGCCCGTGTTATCAGGCGCCGAATCCCCTTGAATGCACTGGTGAATTTTAACCGGCAGCTGGCAGATTTAATCAGTGCTGGTGTACCACTGGTGCGGGGATTAACAATTATTGTGAACCAGACGCATAATCCCTTCTTACGAGAGATAGTAGAAAAAGTTCTGCAGGATGTTCAGGAAGGCGATACGCTGGCAAAAGCCCTCAGCAAACACCCGAAGGTGTTTAACAAGCTGTATTGTGCTATGGTAAAGGCAGGTGAACGTGGCGGATTTCTGGATGTGGTTTTGCAACGACTGGCAGACCTGGCAGAAAAAGAACAGGACCTCAAGGCAAAGGTTAAGGCAACTTTGATGTATCCAGCTGTTATGATTATTGCCAGTATTGGTGCGATTATCGTATTGATGACTGTGGTTGTCCCCAAAATAGTCGCCATCTTTCAAGAGTTACAGCAGACACTACCCTTACCCACACAAATTCTGATAGCTATTTCCTGGTGGTTGAGTAACTACTGGTGGTTAATTATACTGAGCATCGCCGGGGTTATTCTGCTGGTATGGAACTTTTCGCGCAGTGAAAAGGGTCGCTGGCAAATTGATAGTTTTAAGCTACGGATTCCACTGTTTGGAATGATAGTGTTAAAGCAGGAGATCGGGCGCTTTGCTCGCACGCTGGGTTCATTACTGGCAAATGGTGTTCCTATCCTGGAGGCATTAGACATTACTAAAGAAGTGGCAACGAATAAACTGGTGGCGGTTGAGATAGATAAGATTATCGCTGAAGTCACACAGGGTAGCAGTATGTCAAAAGTGATGCGTACCGGCACAATCTTCCCACCGATTATGATTAATATGATTGCGGTTGGCGAAGAAACTGCCAGATTGCCAGAGGTACTCAGTAAAGTTGCCACCTCGTATGAAGGAGACGTGGACCGGTCGCTCAAGATGCTGACGTCATTGATTGAGCCGTTAGTAATTTTAACAATGGGAGTGGTGGTGGCATTTATAGTGATTTCAATCTTATTGCCGATATTTAACCTTGACCCCACGCTCTAAAATGGGATTCAGGCGATGAACATCCGAGTAGCAGATATTACACTAAAACAAGGCGGTGCGAAACGAAGTGGTGTTACGTTCATTGAAATATTAATTGTCATAACTATAGTAACGGCGCTCATTTTTCTGGCAACGCCACGTCTGAAAGGCACTCTTATCAAGAATCAGCTTCAGGCGGCCACGCGGGAGTTATCTGCTACTATGAGGCTGGCACATTCAGCCGCCGTGTATTATGGAAAACCGGTGGTGGTGTATTTGAATGTAGATGAAGGAAGTTACTGGCTGGATTTGCCTAAGCTTCCCGAGCAGAACAAGGAGTATTATCCGGGTTATGATGAGCGCAAACGGGAATGGGAACAACGTCGGTATTTTCCGCGGGATGTGGCTTTTGCCGAGGTTTCTACGGACGCACCGTTGCTGGAAAGAGCCAGACGCGTAGGACGAGTAATTTTTTTCCCGAACGGGTCTGCTACTGCAGCCACCATTGTGTTAACCAATACACGAGGGCATAAAATGACTATTGATGTTCCACCAGCAACCGGAATTGTTCGGG
>CAYRXI010000085.1:0-358 GCA_964428255.1 uncultured Candidatus Sumerlaeota bacterium | reverse complement strand
ATTGAGACAGCAGACTCAGCCAGTAAAACCGGCGGTTAATGAATGGAGTAAAGTAAATTAAATACGATGCGCAGCGTAATACATAGAGAGATATTCGGGCGAGGACATTATTGTGCCAGTAAGTTACAGAGGGGATTTCTTTTGCTGGAAGTAATTATCTCGCTGGTGATTGTTGGACTGACAATAGCTACCATATTGCGTTCTTTTTCAGTGTCAATTCGCGGAACGCACAAAGCTGAGATTACAACTACCGCTACAATGCTGGCAGAGCGATTGTTGCACGAGTTTGAATTACAGCGCCCGGAGAAAGATAGTGTCCAGGGTGATTTTACTGCTGAGGGGTTCCCGCAGTATTACT
>CAYRXI010000084.1:8221-14072 GCA_964428255.1 uncultured Candidatus Sumerlaeota bacterium | reverse complement strand
TAGATGACCTGTATCAGGGACCACCGCATAATCCACTCGGACCAACACCGACACCAACTCCGACACCTACCCTGACACCGACGCCGACGCTTACACCGACACCAACTCCGACCTCTACACCTACTCTGACACCAACTCCGACACCTACCCGAACGCCGACACCCACCCCCACTCCAACTTTGACGCCAACACCTACACCAACGCCAACCCCGGTATGGACAAGCTCGCGACTGGATGACTTTGAGGGTAACACCGATGGTTATACCTTCACGGGTCCGGCAATAAACCAATACGACAATCGCTGCACCGGCGCTACTTCCTCTTTTGACAGTCACAGACTTGGAATCACGACGGACAACAGCACCAATAGATTTGGTTTCTGGAGTAATCCTACGGCGATACCTTACGAAGCCAGTAAGCTGTATAAGCTGGCGTGGAAATGCAGTACCAATCAGGCTACTGCTACTGCCATGCCGACAATCCGCTTCAGGTTGAATGCCAGCGATTTCTCTTATTCTCATGAGATGGTTATAACCTCTGTGACTGGTGCAATGTCACCGCCGACTTCAGGCTCCAGAACTTATAATCAATACATAGTGCCCCTTACAGCCCAGGGCTTCATCCTGACCTTTGATGTCTATGATTATGATACCACTGATTTCGGGACTGTTTATCTGGAAGAGGTGGAAATCTCCAGAACAGAGATTCCTACTACGGGCTGGACAACTATGACTGTGCCGGCATTCACCAGCTGGACACTGGTGAATAACATCTCTCCTTATACCTCATTGCCGACTACGGCGCAGGCATCTGGCTACTTGCGGTTAGGGTCTACTACCGCTATAGCTAATGGTTTTGGCTTCTGGAGCAGTCCGTCTACGCTGACGTGGACAGCTGGTAAGTTATATCGTGCAGTATTTACTTTGAGTAGTCCGAGCGGAGCTTCTACTATTCTGGGGGGAGTACGTGTGGCGAGTACGGATTACAACTGGACAGCAAGATATAGATTTTATGGTGCAACCGTGCCTTCTGCAGGCGTCACACAGTATCCGTTGTATTTTGAAGCAGCTTCAGGCACAAACTTCTCGCTTGTCTACGAAGGGATGGATTTTGAAGGTGACCGTGGAGGATATAATGACCTCACCGCTGTGAGTCTACAGGAGCGTCCGCTGTTTTAAAAGACTGCCTGTCATTAATCTTATAAAGAGGACACTAAATTATATTAACTATTCAGTATTATATTAACTATTCAGTTGCCCATAGAGAAGAATCTGTTGAGGCTGAAGGGAAAGCGTTTAAATTGAAAAAACAGCTTTTTATAGAAGAGAGAAAACTTCCCTGTGTTTATACAGAATCCAAGGGATTTCTAATTATTCACCTTTCGGCTACCGGGGTACACCAGAGGAAGTCCTTGCTGGCACAAGGGACAATTGTCAGGTGGAAAGGTCTCCAGTTCCAGACTTACATATTTCTCCGGAGGGGAAAATTTTCCACCACTGCGATTAACTACACTGCAAAAACCCTTAACTTCTGCACCGCTTGAAAGAACCAGCTGTTTTATCTCCAGAACCGAAGCACCGGTGGTAATGACATCTTCGGCAATCAGCACCTTTTCTCCCTGCTGAAGTTCAAAACCACGCCGCAAGGTCATAACATCTTGCTGGCGTTCGGTGAACATTGACCTGCAGAGTAATGCTCGTGCCAGTTCGTAGCCAAAAATTATTCCACCCACAGCAGGCGTGATGATTACATCCAGTCGCTCACCAGCGAAAGAGGGAGCCAGCTCAGCCACGATTTGCTCGGTGATATCCGGGTACTGAAACAAACGCGCACATTGAAAATAATACTGACTGTGCAATCCAGATGAGAGACGAAAATGGCCTGTTAGTAAAGCACCGGTCTGTTCCAGAATTTGGCGTTTTCGTGGTTCAATCTGAGTAATAATGGTCATACTATCATACCTCTAATTGAATTAATTTGCTGACGGAGTTTTTCTGCAGCAGCACGAGCCTGTTGAGCAAAATCCGATTCTGCAGAGGCAAATATAATTGAGCGCGAGACATTGATGATTAAGCCGCGATTATCTGTAACTCTCAGTCCTGTGCGAACAACTGCCTCCAGGTCGCCCTGTTGTGCTCCAACACCTGGGACTAAAAACCAGCCTTTTGGAAATGTCTGACGGATTTTTTGCAATTGTTCTGGATAAGTAGCACCAACTACAAGGCCTACGTTGCCAGACTTTTCATTCCAGGCACGACATTTCTTTGCCACCTGTAAAAACAGGTCATTAGGAAGCTGAAAATCAGAGGCACCAGGATTTGATGTCAGACAGAGAACAAAAATTCCTTTATCCCGAAACTGAAAAAAAGGTTCAAGAGAGTCATATCCCAGATATGGATTAACAGTTGTAGCGTCAAAATGCAATACCTCAAAAATTGCTTTCACATAATGCCGTGCTGTATTGCCAATATCATTTCGTTTGGTATCAGCGATGACAGGAATATGGGGGGGGATTAACTTTCGTGTGAGTTTTAAGTTCTCACAGCCTGCAGGACCCAAACTCTCATAAAAGGCAAAATTTACCTTATAGGCACACACAAGATCACTGGTAGCTTCAATTATTTGTTGATTAAACCATATCTGTGGATTTTTCTTAAGTAAGCTGATTTTAGGTAAGTGTTCCAGATCGCTATCAAGGCCAACGCACAACAGTGAATTATTGGCTCTGGTCAGCTCCTCAAGCTTTTCAAAAAAATTATTCAATTTTACCTGCTGGTTATAGGGTACTTAATTTTAGTAATAATCTCCGACCTTATTTATTAATCTCCTGTAACGAAAATTAACTCAAGAATGAAAGTTTTTTATAGTATAAGTGTCTTGTAGATAAATGGTTGTATTTTTAAAGTCTAAAATAGCATTTGCTATAAAAAATCAGAATGTAATTTGAAATTCGGTAAATCCCTGTTCCTTTTCTGACATCTGCGTTTGAACGTCAATTACCTGAGCAAACGCCGGTCCTCGCCAGAGTGCCTTAATCAGTTTCTGTAATGCTTCTTCCGGACCCTCTGCCTGGACTTCTACATCTCCGGAACGTAAGTTTCTGACAAACCCTTTCAAACCCAGTTGTTGTGCTATGTCATACACAAAATACCGATAGCCAACTCCTTGAACTCTTCCTTTTACTATGGCAGTCAAATGTGGCATTGTAGATTAATGGATTATTACCTCAGAATTTCAGTAGAAAACGAAAAACCAAAGAATTCCTACAATATCAGTCTTCGTAAAATCAAGAATTTATCTTTTAGTTGCTCTCAAGGGAGATTCAATTTTAGAGGTCATCTCCCCTTTAAAATTTAAAAGTCTTCAAAATCATTGAATTTACTTTAGATTAGCTAACTATTGGGGCTTCTTAATTTTTAAGAAATTAACAGGTTTTACCTTAAGCGTTAACCGGTAGCATATAAGTTTTGGCGGCAAGTTCTCTAAACACCCCTGAAAAACTGTACTATTTTACCTGCATCAAATAGCGTGAGCGAGTACCAGGGCGCAGAATCACTTCAAACACGAAGAATAATGGCAAGCAACAACCCATATTTATAATAATCCACAGCCAATCAGGGGGGGGAAAGAAATTAAATAAAAAGTAAATTATGGTGCCACTAAGTAATTCAGTTAAAACCAGTAATAATCCCACCGTCAGAATTAATCCCAGATATTGCCCCAGAGAAATTTTGTCATAAAATAAGCCCGCACAAAATCCAGTAATGACTCCAATTAATATGCTGGCACCAGTGACTTCGTAGCGGATGATACTGGCAGTGAGTCCCAACCAGAAACCAGCCAGTATACCGGCGATTGTACCTCCGCGGATCCCGCAATATATAGTTAATAACAACGTCAGAGCTGGCACGCGAGGTGAGATACCACACACCAGTCCCAGAGAAATCTCCATGCCCAGGATGATCAATCCGAGAAGCAAAAACTTTATTATTAAAAATGTCCGGTTTACTTTAGGGTGAAAAATATTGTTATTGCCGTTCATCCCAGACAAAGCTTATAATAAAGATATTACTTTATGTATTTTTTTTACAGATAACCGCAATTGTTTTTTTAAGGAGGTGAAATTATGCCAAGAAAGACTGGCTTTACTCTGATTGAGCTGTTAATTGTTGTGGCTATTATTGCCATTCTGGCACTAATTGCTGTCCCCAACTTTCTTGAAGCACAAACCCGCAGCAAGGTTTCTAATATGGCTGCAAATTTACGCACAGCGGCGACTGCGTTAGAAGCTTATATGACTGATTATAATACATATCCACCTACTACCTGGAATCCAACTAATGGAAGTTGGACCCTGCCTGAACGCTGGAAAGTATATCCCGGTACACTAACCACACCCGTAGCCTATCTTTCCAGTGATGCTCCACTGCAGGATGTCTTTCGTCGGGCTCATAAATTCCCCAGCAAGTTGTCTTATCAAATAATGTATCTGCCTTCATTTTTCTATTTGTTACCGTATCAGGATACACCCAACACATACAGAGCCCAGTGTAATCGCTATGGTCTATGGGTTATTCGTAGTGCAGGACCAGACACCTGGTATCAAAATCATCCGGGGAGAAATGGCGACTATGATGATGGCGGCTGGAATCGCGCCTCTTATGACCCTACCAATGGAACTATAAGTGCCGGCGATATTTATCGCAGTCAGAAGAGGTCAGATGAATGGCATGCTGGATAATCTGCCTGGCATTAGAAATGTGATTATATTTTTTATGGCAGATTTTTAGTTAAATGGATGTGAGGGGGGTATATTTTTTTATTGACTCCGCAGGTAGACTTTGTGCTAATTCTCTACAATCTTTTTAATTGCACATAGTGAGGCAGAATGAAAATAAAGGCTACAGAAATAAGAGAAGGGACAAGATTAGAGTTAGATGGAGAAGTTTTTGAGGTCGTAAGTTTTTTGCATATTACACCTGGGAAAGGGCGCCCGGTAGTTAGAACAAAAATTAAAAACGTCTCTACAGGCAGAGTGCTGGAGCGGACATTTACTTCTACCGAAGTCGTGGAACGAGCAGAGATTGACCGTAAACCTATGCAGTTCCTGTACAAGGAAGGCAATGATTATGTGTTTATGGATATGAAAACCTATGAACAATTAAGTTTACCCTCTGAGCTCCTGGGCGATGCAACGCATTTTCTGAAGGAAAACTCTGAAATTATGGTTATCTGGTTTAAAGGGCGCGCTATAGGTGTGGAACTGCCACCCAAAGTGAAACTCAAAGTTATAAAAACTGTTCCGGGTGTGAGAGGCGATACAGTGACCGCTGCGACCAAGCCCGCAACAATTGAGACCGGTTATGAACTGCAGGTTCCACTGTTTGTAGAAGAGGGGGAGGTTATTGTCATAGACACACGTGACGGGAAATATGTTGAGCGAGCATAGCTAATTTTTAGTCTCATAAACACCGGCGTTATCAATAAACCTCTTTTCATTATTTGAACTTCTTCAATTCCATTTCCTGATAGCCATCTTTAATTTTGTACTTGCGAATCAAAAAAAATGAGAGAATTCAGCGCTGTTTTTGAGGATGTTATAATAGTTTTTATTTTCTTTAATCTGTGGGCTAATCGCCATTGCATTCAAATCACGCCACATAATACAATTTTGCCTTTAATTCATAATGGCGATGTTATCCAGATATAAATATTTATTTGGTCCTGTAGCCTCACGGCGCCTGGGCTTATCACTGGGTGTGGATATAGTTCCGTTTAAGACCTGCACTTATAATTGTGTATATTGCGAGTGTGGACCAACTACAAAATTGATAACAGAAAGGCAGAGCTG
>CAYRXI010000084.1:4161-8211 GCA_964428255.1 uncultured Candidatus Sumerlaeota bacterium | reverse complement strand
TATGAGCGAGAAGAGGTGCTGGATGAAATTAAGGATTTCCTGCAGGGTAAAATTCACGCGGATTTTATCACCTTTTCAGGTTCTGGCGAGCCAACTTTGAATAAAGATATCGGCTGGGTAATCAGGGAGATAAAACAACTCACACCTATTCGTGTAGCAGTTTTGACAAATGGCTCTTTACTCTGGCAAAGTGACGTTTGTGCAGATTTAATGGCAGCTGATGTTGTCATTCCTTCACTTGACGCAGTCAGCGAGGAGGTGTTTAAACGCATTAATCTTCCCGCACAACACTTGAAAATAGAAACTATAATAGAGGGCATTACAAAGTTTCGGAGTGAATTCCCAGGTGAACTCTGGCTTGAGATTTTATTCTGTCAAGGAATTAATGATAGCGAAAATGAAGTGCAAAGATTGGTATCAGCTGCAAAACGTATACAGCCACATAAAGTTCAGCTCGGCACAGTGGTGCGTCCACCAGCACAGGAGAGTATTAAGCCCGTAACGGCTTCTTTTCTGGAACGGGTTGTCAGGTTATTCGGTGACAGAGCAGAAATTATCGGCTATCCGCCCAGTAAAAAGGGACGAAAAACCTCAATGGTATCAGATGAGGCTATCCTTAATCTCCTGCAGCGTCGCCCCACTACCGCCTCTGAATTGAGCCGTGCTTTTAATGTTCCGCTGTCAGAACTCTCTAAACAGTTATTTAAACTTGAACGCAGCGGAAAAATTCTGGCATACGAATTTGATAACAAAACTTTCTATAAAACTACGTTGTTAAAAACAAAATTTGAACAGCAAAAATAATGTTTCCTTTATATGACACAATTCGTTCTCGGTCATTTCCCGTTGTGAATCTGGGGATAATTATTGCCAATGTGCTTATTTTCTTTTATGAAATTGCTCTGGGTGCTCATCTGGAACGCTTTATTCTATACTATGGAATCGTTCCTTTAAGATACTCCAATCCTTTAATATCTGCCCATTTCACCTTATATGAACAATTGATTCCATTTATAAGTTCCCAGTTTTTACACGGCGGATGGGTACACTTGATTTTCAATATGTGGTTTCTGTGGATTTTTGGCGATAATGTAGAGGACCGGATGGGACATTTCCGCTATCTTATTTTTTATTTGCTGTGCGGAGTTATTGCCTCACTTATTCATTTACGACTTAATTTCTATTCAGATAAGCCCGCAATCGGCGCCAGCGGTGCAATCGCAGGAGTGATGGGTGCTTATTTTCTACTCTTCCCGCTCTCCCGCGTGATTGTGCTGGTGCCTCTATTTTTTGTACCCTTCTTTTTTGAATTACCCGCTTTTTTCTTTCTTGGCATCTGGTTTGTAATGCAGTTTTTTAGTGGTTATGTGAGCCTGCTACGATTAGGAGGGCAAATGGAAAATATTGCCTGGTGGGCACACGTTGGTGGATTCGTTGCCGGTATGTTTCTGGTCTTTTTCTTTAAAAAATCCAGCAGAAAATATCGGCGGTTTTATGATGACGAATTTGCTCCGTGGTAATTAATGACGATATTGTCTGCTAATAGCTTCATTCTCTTCTTAAGCTGAATTCTTGATTTTTCTAAAAGCACTTTTATCAGGGACATCTGGAATCTTGAGGCATTTCATTTTTAGAATGTGTCTAATTAGGCAGGAAAACACTGCGAGGGAACTGTCATAATTGGTGCCTGTAATTTATAACTTAATACGGAAGAAAGTTTTGCGGGATTTATTGCAAGTTAAGATGCATTAAATTGCGAAAGTGCCGAAGAAGTCTTTAAAACTTCGTTTCTTCCTCAACTTCTTCTTCGGTTATATCTGACTCGGCTATTTCTTCAACGGGTTGCCGATGTAGTGAATTAATGAAGAATACTGCATGTTGAGCAATCCCGTATAGCAAATAACTCCAGAAAATAGCAAATAATAATAATTCCTTTATGGGATAAAATAAGGCAAAGGCTATAGCTACGGTCAAAGAAATAAGAATAAATTCAATGGGGTCTAAGTAGATGGTTTTGCCACTGGGGTATTTGATACGGCTAATCATTAGATATGCTACACCAACCAGAATCATCGGTAGAACTTTCAAGGTCCAGATAGGACTTAGCCGCTGAAAAACGGCAAAGCTGGTCACCAATACTCCTGCCGCAGCAGGGATTGGCAATCCCACAAATGAGGTTTGTGGCCTATGAACCGCGAGCACGTTAAATCGTGCCAGACGTAATGCACCGCTTATAACATATAAAATAACTACACTTGCAGCAAACTCCTCTCGGACACCAGCTGCAGTTAGATAAGAAAAAATCAAAATGGCTGGTGCCACGCCAAATGCCACAATATCCGATAGCGAATCATAATTTACCCCGAATGTGCTTTGAGTCCGGGTCAGCCGCGCCACTTTTCCATCCAGCGAGTCCAGCACCACACTTAATAGTATTAACCAGGTGGCAATAGTTAAATTTCCCTGCAACACACTGATTATGGCTATTACTCCGCAGCCCAAACTGGCGCTGGTGCAAAGGTTGGGAAGTATATAAGCACTACGCATTATAAAATTGCTCCTTTCCAGTGTTCAACTCTCCTCCCTGAATTTCCCAGCAGTGAAGCGGGAAGTGAATCTCCAGAGATCCATTTCTGCTTTTACTGACATTTTCACTACACTTCCCTCTCTTGCTGAAATTGAGATGCGTTGTTGTCAGAGGGAGGCATTAATGCAATCACTGATTCTCCGCCCCGGAGTCGTTGACCGGGTCGCACTTTAATCTCAACTTCTGGTGGTAATACTACTTCTACTCGCGAGCCGAGTGCAATTAATCCGATACGGTCTCCTCTGTTTAGCTCTTGCCCGATTTGTATAGGACAGATGATTCTCCGCGCAATCACTCCAGCAATTTGGGTGACTATCAGCTTTAACTTTCCGTTCTGTAGCCATAGGAAGTTGGCTTCATTCTTTTCCGATGCTTTTTCCGAAAAAGCAGTGAAAAAACTACCGGGACGGTACCGGCGGTCTACCACAACAGCATCAATTGGACTCCGATTAATATGCACATCAAAGAGCGACATAAAAATAACAATTTTTTTAGCTGAGCCCCCACCACGCCTCTGTTCAGATTGTTCATTGTTGTAAAGTAAATTCAGTTCTATATCTTCAATGCTGAGGACCCTACCATCAGCTGGCGAGAGAATTGCATCTGGAATGCGTGGTGGATGGCGCTCCGGGTCCCTGAAAAAATACATCAATCCCGCACACAACACAAGAAATAAAACAGCAATGATTGTCCATCCCAGAAGAAAAAAAATTAACGCACAAAAAGCACTTAATAAAATAAACCGCCAGCCAACTTTTGCAATTCTCAGAAACGAAAACTCTTGTCCGCCTTCACTCATCTATGTCAATAAAACAAATAATACTATATACCTTCTCTCAGTTTGTTATTGTAGGTCAATAAAAAACGGACGATAATTCATTAATCTTCCTGCAAACCATTTTTTTTAATTCCTGTGTTGCATTATTAAGCACAGAATAAGCTGCAAATTTCAGATAACCTTAAATTACAAAAACAATTTGACCTGCAACTAATAAATGAATAACCATTTTTCTTTCAATTCTTTTATAATTAGAGGATAAAAAATGAAAATTTCTAAACGAGTTGCCCATATTACTGAGTCCTTGACTTTAGCATTAACAGCTAAAGAAAAACAGATGCGAAAAGAAGGCATTGATGTTATAGGCTTTGGCGCCGGTGAGCCAGATTTTGATACACCTGAGCACATAAAAGCCGTAGCCATAGAAGATATAAAGAGGGGATTTACCAAATATACACCGGCTAATGGTATTCTTGAGCTCAGACAGGCAGTCTGTGAGAAATTCAAGCGGGAAAATAATCTTGAATATACACCTGACCAGGTTATTATTTCCTGCGGAGCAAAGCATGTGCTTTACAATGCAATCCTCGCTATGGTGGACGATGATGATGAAGTTATCATTCCAGCGCCTTACTGGTTAACATATCCGGAACAGGTAAAGGCAGCCGGTGGAAAATCTGTTTTT
>CAYRXI010000084.1:0-4151 GCA_964428255.1 uncultured Candidatus Sumerlaeota bacterium | reverse complement strand
AACTTCTATTGACAACGACTTTAAAATGACACCGCAACAATTGAAGAAAGCCATTACCAGAAAAACAGTAGCATTAATTTTAAACAGTCCTTCTAACCCTACGGGTGCAGTCTATAACCGCGAAGAATTGCAGACAATTGCAGAAATTGCAGTAGAAAAAAAATTGTTTGTCATCTCTGACGAGATATATGAACATCTAATATATGATGGAGAGAAACATTATAGCATTGCCTCGTTGGGCAACGAGATCAAACAGCTGACAATTGTGGTAAATGGAGTATCCAAAACTTATTCTATGACAGGATGGCGCATTGGCTATGCAGCAGGACCCAAACCGATTATTGCGGCTATGTCCAATCTCCAGAGCCACAGCACGTCTAATCCTACGAGTTTCTGTCAAAATGCTGCCATTGAAGCCCTGCGGGGAGACCAATCATTTATCCAGATGATGTTAAAGGCATTTGATGAGCGACGACGGTACATGGTGGAAAAACTTAACTCTATTAGTGGTATAAAATGCCGCGTTCCCAAGGGTGCATTTTATGTTTTCCCGGATGTGAGTGCTTACTACGGGAAAAAGTTGAATGGTAGAGAAATTAAAGGGTCGCTGGATTTTGCCGATTATCTCTTAGAGTATGCAAAAGTTGCAGTAGTGCCAGGAGTTGCCTTTGGTGATGACCGTTGCATTCGTCTCTCTTATGCCACCAGTTTAGATAAGATAAAAGCCGGACTTGAGAGAATTGAGCAGGTTTTAACTAAAAGGAGCTAACTAATTTTTTCTTGAGCTGGAAAACCAGATTTGTCCCACAGCAACATTGACATTTACCACACAATAGCTATATAATGACTTTTAGGAATTTTGTTTTTTATTTGGTGTTTCCTTATACAAATGAAGAAGTACAATAATAAGACGGAATTAAGTGAAGAGCGTAAAAAAGAACTCCTGCGGAAAATAGAAGAAGATTATTTGAACTATTTACGCAGTAGTTTACGGGGAAAAGATTTACCTTCCTTTACTCCTGCTGGTCAAAATAGCAAAAAGGAGCGAGTTTACCAAATAGAAGATACTCCCGATAAACCCCAGAAACGCGAAGAGTTGATTAATTATATATTGAATCTGCGCGAAAATCCACTTGCTAAATTCAGTGATAGGTCTTCAAATTCGGGAAAATCACAGTCAACACAGGGTGTAATCACCACACCTCAAGAGACTTATAACTCCATAGTAAAAAAGGCAAATAAAGAACCTCAAAAAGAGTACGTAATTCAGAATGACGAAGAACTCTTTCAGGAACTTGAGACTGAAGAGACTCAGGAAGAGCCAATAAAATTCCAGCTTACACAACATATGCCACGAGCTCAAAATCTTACCGGAGAACAGAAGACCGAAACATTGAGCATCTCGCAACAGCAACCAGTAGGGTTGAAACCCGAGACCAAACCCTCGGCTCCGAAAACCGGGACCTATGAAGAAGGGACAATAATCAGGTTTGAAGACGGAACCATTGCTATTTATATTTCTGAAGTGCCCGGTAAAGAATACGAAATTATCTATTGCCTTAATGAGAGTGGCATAGTTGAGCCTCGTGGCATTGCGTTGTATTCTATGAAACACGCGGTTCTTGGTAAATTACCAGAAGAGCGTGTGAAACATATTAAAAGTAAAATGCGCTGGATGCGCGAAGAAATCATCTATTATCTGGATAAATTTGAATACATTCACTTAATTCCCCAGATAAATTACCGCGAATCTACTGTAACTACACCAGTTGAGGAGAAAACTCTGATACATACCAATTCGGGTGTCACCACGAGACAAAGCACCACAGTTGAAAAAGAGACAGAAAAGGAAAATCAGCGTTCGGACACACAGGCGCCCACATTGGTTCGTGGGAGAAAAATAAAAATCAATTATGGTAACCGCTCCTGGGAAGCTGTTTATTGGGGAGCTGACCAGTATGGTCCGATTGTGGCTCACAAAACTTCCGGTAAGTGGGAGTTGATGCATCTGGACTTTTCCCGTTTCGCTGATAAAATTGAGTACGGCGAAATTATACCCAGTAATGTAATGGCAGAAATCCAGGATGCCTTCAACGCTTAAGCTACTCTAAATTTTGTTCTCAATATTTAGACTTTACAGTTAAATACAAATGACTTTTCTATGTAATCCTTTATCCTCTTAGTATTTTTTACTTTACTCTAAATGACAAACTTAGATATAATCTGTTGTATTTGATTTTCCGGTGGGTGATTAGCTCAGGTGGCAGAGCGCCAGCCTCACATGCTGGAGGTCACAGGTTCAACCCCTGTATCACCCACCATTGTTTTGTATTATCCGCGGCAGGGAGGTGGGAGAATCTGCACGTGAATAGTAGCTAATTTTATAACCGAGGACAAAAATGTCATTAATTGTGCATATCCAGGATTTAAAAGAACATCCGGTAACGTTAGAGATTAATCATAAACCGGCGTTCTTTGAAATTGAAGATGATGAATTTAGTTTCAGAGACAATATAATTGGCGAAGTTACCTTTACCTTAGTAGGTAAAAATGTTCTGGCAAAAGGATGGCTGTCAACAAAAGTCTATACCCATTGTGTGCGTTGTTTAGAGGAGTTTAACTTAACTTTGAATGCACCAGTAGAATTAGTCTTTGAAAATGACCCTAAATTGCTGGAGCCTCCGCTGGACTTTGACCCAACTGCCGAAATAATAAATTATTTTGATGGTTCCATTATTGACCCGAAAGAAGTCTTGCGAGAGTTAATTATGCTGGAGCTTCCGTATCTGGCTTATTGCAAACCAGATTGTAAGGGACTATGCCAGCGCTGTGGAACGAATTTAAATAACGGTACTTGCTCCTGTCCACAGCAATCCAAAACCGACACCAAAACACAGCTAGATTGGAAGCAGGTCTTGCGACAGATAAAATTATAATTATTAATAAGTTATGCGTTGACTTTAAACTACAAAGAATTGATACAATCATTCGCTTTTTTTGATTGAACTTATTACGGGGGTAAAAAATGGCTAATCCAAAGCGAAGACATTCAAAGGCGCGTCGTGATAAACGTCGTACTCATTATAAGCTGAGTACACCTAATATAGCCTTATGTCCCAAATGTGGCGAACCTAAATTACCTCATCGCATTTGTCCCAGTTGTGGGGAATATAAAGGCACAGTGTATCACGTCGTTGTAACTAAGTAATCATCAAATACAGATATGAGCGTGACTAAAATTCGTATAGCCTGAGATGCCATGGGGGGTGATTTAGGACCCCAGACTTTGATTCAGGGAGCCTTTCCAGCCCTTGAGGCTTTGCCCGATCTGGAAATAATTCTTGTTGGCAAACAGCAAGTTCTGCAAGAAATTATGAAAAATAATGGCTACTCCAGAGACCGGCTTTCCACTGTAGACGCCGGTGAAGTGGTGGAAATGGGTGAAACCCCCAAAGAGTCCTTGAAAAAACGTCACTCTTCTATTGCTGTTGCCACAAAGCTCGTGAAGGAAGGAATTGCAGATGGCCTTGTCTCCGCTGGCAATACTGGCTCTACTCTGGCGCATACGCTTACCTCCTGGCGTACGATTCCGGGGATTAAGCGCCCGGCAGTTGCAGCATTGCTACCAACAAATAAAGATGCAGTAGTTTTAATTGATGCTGGCGCAAACGTTGATTGTCGCCCGGAAAACTTGCTTCAATTTGCTATTATGGGCTCCATTTATGCGCAAAAAGTACTTGGTCGCCAAAATCCACGTGTCGGTTTGCTCTCCATTGGTGAGGAATTGAGTAAAGGCAATCGCCTCACTCTCCAGACGCAAGCTCTTCTGGCTGATGCCCCCGTAAACTTTCAAGGCAATGCTGAAGGACGCGATGTCCTCTCAGGTAATTTTGATGTGATTGTCTGTGATGGCTTTGTCGGTAATGTTCTTTTAAAATTTGGCGAAACCGCTGCTGAATTAATCTTATCTAAAATACGACATGCTTTTGCCAATAATCCTCTCCCCGCGGTTAATTCCATTCCATTGCAACCCATTTTTAGAGAATGGACCCGCAAACTGGACTACGCTGAATACGGTGGCGCACCTTTATTAGGAGTTAATGGTGTGGCAATTGTCTCTCATGGCCAATCCACTCCTAAAGCTATTATGA
>CAYRXI010000083.1:8765-14313 GCA_964428255.1 uncultured Candidatus Sumerlaeota bacterium | reverse complement strand
ATAACCTCGTTTCAAAACACGGATAAGCCATAATTGAGAAGCATCCATTCTGACCAACCACCAGAAGGTAAAATCTCTCTTAGTCTATGTCAAAGAACTTAACTTTGCAACAAAACAAGTTAAATTTTATAATGAGTTTTGCAGTAATGTCAATTACGTAAAACTTAACTTCTACATAATATGAAGGGTGTGAAGAATTAAAATATTATAGCAATTGTAGGCGAGGTAACAATTATGGTAGAAGTAATAGGTGGAGTTGGTGTTGACACTGTGACAATTGAAGGCTGAACTGTAACTGGGGCTGTTGTCAATGGTTCAGCAGAGGAGATAGGAAGTGTTATGGTAGTCAGCTCTTCTCGTAATTGAGTCTCACCTGGTAAAGCAG
This sequence comes from uncultured Candidatus Sumerlaeota bacterium, assembly GCA_964428255.1. Lineage (GTDB taxonomy): Bacteria > Sumerlaeota > Sumerlaeia > MWCT01 > JAGHBZ01 > CAYRXI01. The sequence continues at coordinate 13,928 of CAYRXI010000083.1, read as the reverse complement.
TGGCTGAGGCAGGGGCTGATGCCTTCACTAATAGCTCCTGAGCAAGACGTGAGTATAAACTGCGGGGAAAGTTTTCTTTCAAGTCAGTAAAGATTTGCTCGGCAGATTCCCAATCTCCTAATTTTAAATGGGAAGTTCCACAACAAAACATAATAAAGGGAATTTTATTAGCATATTTTTGGCTGGCAGTGGTATTAATAATTTCCATTACTCTGGAACAAGTATCAATGGTGGCGCGGGCATCTGCTTCAGTGAGAGAAAAATCGCGATAATCTTTATATTTACTCCTTAACCAGTTATAAGTGAGAAGCACTAATTGCTGCAAACTGTTATCGTGTAGTTTTTCTATCATTTTTTCCTGGGCAGGAGTCAGTTGAATCAATTCTTTCAACTCATTTAAAGCCAGAACTTGCGAATAGTTTTTATTTAAATAGTGTCTTTGCAATGTTGCCAGATATTTTTTTGTCTGCTCCTGCCTCAGATTGGTTAATAGTTCTTGAAATTGAGCTTTTAATTCTGGTGTTAATTCAATCAATTTTTCCTGAAGTGTTACCAGTAATTTATCACTGGTCATAAAGTCTTCATTTTCAATAGCAGTCCTGATGGCAATGATTAATTCTTTGAGGATTGCCTTTTTTGTCCGGTCAATAAATTCAGTTAATTTGTTGGAAAATTGAGAGGCAGTAAATTTTTCTTTTAGTTTTTGAGCCTCCTGGATGGCAGTCTCTTTTTCTCCACTTTCTGCCAAAGCATTGAGATTCTCCAACAATTTATTAAAATAATCTTCTTCTATTTCCTTGCGTTTTCTCTCTATATTTTTTGCTTCCGGGTCATCAAAAAATGCAGCCATAAATTTATCAATTTCCGCTGTAGCTCTGGCAAATGATTCCTGTCCATTGTAATAGTCACCAATAATTTTATTGATATGCCGAATTAATACCTGGCGTAAGTCTGCGCTAAGAGTGATTAAAGTATCTCTAACAGGCAGAGGGGGATTCCGCCGCAAAGTCTCTCTTACAAGTCGCATAGCGTCGTACAGCTTATTTTCGGCTTCTGCTTGTTTTATGGCTTGAATCTGCCAGTTAAAGTAATTTTTTATGTTTTCTTTTACTATTCCGCTCGCAGATTTAACGATAGGTTTCTTAGCTTCCGTTTCCAGGTTGTTTAAGATTGAAAGAGCTGTACTATAATCACGCCCGAGATAGCTATTCCAGGCCTTTTGAATACTGAGATCTTCCTTTCGCGGTGTGGTGAAGTAAAAAGTTAATGCAATATTCACAATTAAGGAGAAAAACAGAAGAAGGGCTAACATTGTTATCAGGTCAAGACGAGGTAAAACTGCCTTAATACTCTCGGCGCGGCGCAAATAGTCCTGAGCTTTATACAGGATTGGTTCAAGTTTTAGAGCCTCGGTCCAATATTCCTTGGCTTTGTCAAGCTGTCCCATCCGGGCATAGACCGTGCCCATAACAACCAACGCATCTTTGTTATGTCGGTCTAAATCCAGCGCGTTTTGCAATTCAGTTATAGCCTGCGCATATCGTCCGCGTTCTGCATGTTCCAGTGCGATATTATAATGATGCTTGGCTTTATTGACAATGAGCCGGAGCATACTCAAATCGCGATTACAATGGTAACAAATATCCTGGTCATCGCGATTGATAGTCCGACAATAAGGGCAAATCATAATCTTCATATCCTTATTCGGCTAAAAAGTCGTCTTCGCGGAGAGGAAATAAAGAGTAATTAAATTTATTAACCAAAGTTAACTTCAGCAGTGATGCTGGTGGCCACGTTGCATTGTACATAAGCTTATGAGAGTAAAGATGTATTAAGAGTGCCTCTCTGTTAACGTTCAGCCATTTCAACTTCAGTAAGTAAGCGCAAGAGTTCATCAATTAAGGTGTCCATTAACTTTTCATCACCTGAAGAGACGGCTTTACGTAATTGCTCACTTTTAGCGCGAAGTTCAGCAGCTTGCTGTTGTGCACCGCCACTGGCAAGTGTCTTTTCCACGCGACTCAGGATATCTTTAATTTCCTCTTCCAGCCGTTCCTTAATTTTAACTCTCAACATTTTTGTTACTCGTTCACGAGATTCTTTAATCATCCGTGCTTTTTCTGCGTCACTCAATTTGGAGCCCGTAGCTGCGATGGTTATTTTTTTCTCCACACCGGTTGCCTGATCTTCGGCTCGTGCTTCTAAGATACGGTCTGCATTCAGTTTAAAGGTTACTTCAATCCGTGGCACACCACGAGGAGCAGGTGTAATCCCTTCAATCCGTAGCAAATCTAAAAAGGTATTTTCAGAAGCCAGGGGTTCATCGCCCTCATAAACTGGGAAGGAAACTGCCTCCTGGAAATCACGAGTGGTGGTAAAGATATCTTTGGATTCTGTTGGATAGGTAGAGTTACGCTCAATGATTACGCCATACTGGTCATTAATTAATCCAACACCCAGTGAGAAGGGCGTCATATGAATTATAACCGGTTTTTCACGTCCATAACGAGTAGCAAGAGTATCTTCCAGTTCGCCTTCAATGGGCGATAGAACAAGAGTTTGCACCGCTGCACCCAGAGCAACAACTTCTTCAGGCGAGATGTCACGATGAGGATTCTTCTTAAGTGCTTCTTTAACAACGCGTTGAACCATAGGTATTCTCGTAGAACCACCAACCAGCAGAACGGTATCAATTTTGTTAATATCCAGGTGGGCATCTTCAATCGCCTGCATCATTGGAGGAATTGTTTGCTGGACCAAGTCACCGATCAGGTCTTCAAATTGAGTTCGGGTTAGTGTTTCATCCAGAGTTAATGGTCCTTTTTCTGTCATCGTGATGGCTTCTAGGAGTATGTGTGATTCTTTGAGTTCCGAGAGTTCAATTTTGGCTTCTTCTGCTGCTTCTTTCAGGCGTGCCATAGCCACAGGGTCTTCAGAGAGGTCAATATTATGTTTCTTCTTAAATTGCTCTACAAGATAATTCATAATGCGGCGATCAAAATCATCCCCGCCCAGATGAGTATTACCCTGAATGGCAAGCACTTGGAAGACTCCGGAAATAACCTCTATGATGGAGACGTCAAAAGTTCCACCACCAAGGTCGTAGACAAGTATTATTTGGTCTTGCTGTTTATCCAGACCATAAGCCAGAGCTGAGGCAGTGGGCTCATCAATGATACGGCGAACTTTAAGACCGGCAATTTCTCCGGCGTCTTTGGTTGCCTGGCGTTGAGCATCGTTGAAATAAGCAGGCACCGTAATTACAGCCTGTGTAATTTCTTCACCGAAATATTCTTCAGCATCGTGTTTTAATTTCTGCAAAATCATTGCCGAGATTTCCTGCGGGGTATATTCTTTGCCATCAATTTTTACACGGTAATTTGTCCCCATATGGCGCTTAATGGAGAAAATTGTTCGCCCCACATTCATAATAGCTGCGCGCTTTGCCTTTTTACCTACCAGAATCTCCCCACTCTTTGTGAAGCTAACTACCGATGGAGTCAATCGCTCGCCCAGACTATTGAGCACAATCATAGGGCCATTTTTCTCCATTACTGCCATTACGGAGTTGGTGGTTCCCAGGTCAATGCCTAATATTCTTGCCATAGTTATTATTCACTCCCTTCCTTATATGAAACCACAACTTTTGCATCACGTATTACTTTACCACGAAAAATATAGCCTCGTTGACGCTCCGCAATCACTGTATTATGCGGAGAATCTTTAGATGGAATATATTCTACCACTTCATGTAAGTTGAGGTCAACAGGCTTTCCAATAGAGTCAATTGGTTCTAACCCTTGTTTTTCCAGTATATTTATTAAGCGGAAATATAAGCCTTCTATAGCTTTTAACCAGTTAGCAACTTCTTCAGAATGTCTCTGCAATCTCGCCATTTTCATTAGGCGTTCCAGTCCGTCCAGAAACGGCAAAATACTCTTTAATAGCTGTTCTAATTCTTCGTTTTCTTTCTCATCCCGGCGAAGTTGGAATTTGAGAGCTAATTCCCTTAAATCCTCCCTCTCCCGCATCAACTCGCTTACAATAGAAACCACATCTTTATTATTATCGCTCAGTTTGGTAGTAACTTGAGTCACATTTTCAGGCGACGGGAATTTTTTTGTCAGGAATTTGATGTAAAATTTATTTAACATTAATAATTTTATACTTTAAAACCAGCAGACTTGTCAATGTAAAATTTATCTTTTTAATTTTAGCTCTGCCAGCGTCTTTTTGGCTAATTTATTGCGTGGGTCTAATTTAAGCACGGTATTTAATGACTGATAAGCCGATGCCAGATCTCCGCGCATCAAATAAGTAGAGCCAATTTCAAAATATACTTCTGGGCTATTTGGTAAATATTTAAGTAAAGCCTTAAAATGCACGAGTGCTGGAGTGTACAATCCGTTTTCGCGTAATTTTTTGCCCAGACTTAGATGTGCACGGATTATGTTATCGCGTGTGACGTTATTCTTGGGGTCTATCTGCAAACTCTTTTTCCAGGTGTTAAAGGCTGCGTCAACCTGACCACTATTTAGCAATGCCCAGCCTAACATATTCAACACATCAAGATTCTTGGGATTTAACTCCAGTAATCGGTTTAACTCCTGTATAGCTTCCTCCCATTTTTGTTCATCCATCAGGGTCACTGCGATTTGATAATGAGCTTCAGGGTCATCCGGCTTAATTTTCAGGATTTCGCGATATTGCTGAACTGTAGCCTCTTTATCCTTTTTCTCACCGCTACTTAAGGAGCCATAATGCTTATGGACCTCAATGATTAAATTTTTGAGATACTCATTATCTGGATGAAGTTCTAATTCTGCTCGCCAGCGCCTAACTACTTCCATCCAGTAAGTTTGTGCCTTGTCTTTTTTGCCGCACAAATCGTAAGCGAGTGCAATGTTATGCAGTAAAGGTGTGTTGTCGGGATTCATCTGTAAGGCTTGTTCCCAGAGTTCCAACGCCTCTTCATACAATCCATGAGTTGCGTAAGAATATCCCAGATGGATGTATGCATAAGTCAAATCATGGCGTGCTCTGTGATGTGTTGGGTCCAGATTAAGAACTTGCCGCCAATCAATAATTGCCTCGGACCATAATTTGCGTTTAACTTTCTTGTAGCTCCGCCGCATATAAGCCAAAATTAGTTCCTTTTTTACC
>CAYRXI010000083.1:3277-8755 GCA_964428255.1 uncultured Candidatus Sumerlaeota bacterium | reverse complement strand
TTGACGATGCCGTTCTTCAAGTTCTTTCAGCTTCTGGATGATTTCATTGTCTGGTAGTTCTTTCTGCTCTTCAGCACTGAACATACACTCGCCTTCAACCGGATTGAAGGTAAAGAGGTCTTCCTGGGCACGTTTTTTGGGGTCGCGGAGGCGTTCGTAGGCGTCTTTAATTACCATGAATTGTTCAGGATGTTGTTCCGGATCAAACTTCTTAACCAATTGAATATATTGCATTTTTATTTCATTCTCGTCTGCACCTTTTCGCACATTCAAAATTGCATAAGCATTTTTTTCGCGTAACATCCTGTTTTTACACCTCTAATATTAAGGGAATTATTTAATCTCCCTTAGTAAATAACATAATCATATCTTATATATTTTGTTGAAATTTTAATGCAAGTATAAATGTTTAATTTTTAAGTCCAGCGTTAAAGCCTGACGCCTGTATTTCAGTATGAGTAATCAGAATAATTTATATTTGACCATTTTATTATGCAAACTTTTCCGGCTTATCCCCAGCAATTCAGCAGCTCTCTGCCGTTTGTAATTTGATTTTTCCAGCGCCCGTTTAATTATTTCCTTTTCCAGTTGTTCTGAAACTGTCTGGATTTTATCTGTTAATGGACGTGAAAAATCGTCAAATATTTCTATAGAGACAAAGCCAGAAAAGGTAGCGGGCGCCTTATATTCAGCTGGGAGACAATCTGCGGTGATAAAATCTGAGGTGGACATAATTAAAGCGCGCTGTATAACGTTTTCCAGTTCACGGACATTTCCGGGCCAGTGATATTTCTTAAAAATTTCCATAACCTCTGGAGTCACTCCTTTAACATTCTTGTCCAGAGTTTTTTTATACAAATTAATGAAATAATCTACCAGAAGCGGAATGTCACTTTTACGTTGACGCAACGGTGGTAAAAATATTGGGACGACATTTATTCTAAAGTAGAGGTCTTCACGAAACTTGCCTTCCTTTACTGCTGCGGTAAGGTCTTTGTTCGTTGCTGCAATAATTCGCACATCCACTTTAGTGGTTTCAGTGGACCCGAGAGGTTCAAACTCGCGTTGTTCCAGTATTCGCAGGACTTTTGCCTGAATAGACAAAGGCATATCTCCAATTTCATCCAGAAAAATCGTCCCGGTGTGAGCAGCCTCAAACTTTCCAGCTTTTTTAGAATATGCACCAGTGAACGCACCCCGCACATACCCGAATAATTCCGATTCCAGCAGGGTCTCAGGTATGGCAGCACAGTTTACTTTGATAAAAGGCTTGTCAGCGCGCAGGCTTTCTTTATGTATCGCACGTGCTACCAATTCTTTACCAGTTCCTGACTCACCATAAATCAGTACTGTTACATCAGACTTGCTGATTTTTCTAATAAGAGTAAATACTTCCTGCATCTCTGCGGAATTACCAACTATCTCGCCAAATTGTAAATTTTGTTTTAACAGTTGTTCTTCAAGTAGTTTTACTTTTTCTTCCAGACGTCGTTTTTCCAGCACCCGTCGGATAACAATCCGTAGCTCTTCGTTATCAAACGGCTTGGTAAAATAATCATACGCACCTTCTTGAATGGCACGAAGAGCCACACTTTGCGAGCCATGGGCAGTTATTATTACTGTTATTAAATCCGGTTGTATATTTCGCGCCTTACTTAGAAACTCAAAGCCATCTATATGGGGCATCACCAGGTCAACAATTGCTAAATCATAAGATGAATGTGTCAGTTTCTTAAGTGCTTCTTCACCATCACTGGCTTCATCAATATAAAATCCATCTTCTTCAAGGACTTCACGAATTACATATCTAATTCCGGGTTCATCATCCACTATTAATATTTTTGCGCGAGCCACGTTTTAATTCTCCAGTTACCCGAAAAAATTCGGTAATATATTTTGTGGTTAATCCTGATTTTGGGCAATGATTTTTTCTACTGGAAATTCAATGGTAAATGTCGTTTCCCGGTCATTGCTATCTACATAAATTGTGCCCCCATTATAAGTAATTATCTGATAAGCGATGCTCAATCCCAATCCTTTCCCCCCAGGCTTGGTCGTAAAAAATGGCTGAAACACACGCTGGCGATTTTCTTCAGGTATATACGAACCAGTGTTAGAAATACTTACTTTTATTTTTGCTCCGTTCTCCTGCTCATTAATTTGTCGGGTCTTAATTCTAATTGTCCCACCCTCAGGTGTGGCTTCAATGGCGTTTTCCAGAATATTAAACAGGGCGCGAATCATTGATTCGGGAGGCAAAATCACATATGGTAATAATGAATAGTCTTCTATAATTTTCAATGAACGGCGTTTGTCACCTACTTTACTATTGGCTGTTCTAATCAAGGCTTCTGCTGCCAGACGATTTATGTCACATCGCTCCATAGGGTCAGCCTTAGGTTCTGCCATTTCCAGAATTGCGCCTACCACATTATCAATCCGTTTTACTTCTTCGCTTAATTTCTCCAGATATTCTTTCACTTTTTCTTTGTTATCCAATCTGGTAGCTATCAGTTGCACAAGTGATTTTATTGACGCTAGAGGATTACGAATTTCATGAGAAACCCCGGCGGCTAAAGCCCCAACAGTTGCCAGTGTGTCAGCACGCTGTAAATCGGCATAAAAATTTTCAAGTGCACTTATATCACGGATATTAATAATACGTTCAGCTGTGCTACGTGTCTTATCTCCCAGGATAGAAGTAGTTAAAATAAACGCGGACTTTTTACCCTTGCTGTCAGTCCAGCGTATAGTTTTTGATTCAATATTGTTTTGCAATATGTTTTTCAATTCATTAAACAAATGCACATTTATCTCGCTTTTTAACCCCTCAAATTTCTTGCCAATGGCACGTTCAGATTTAACCTGTAAGATTTGTTCGGCTACAGAGTTTAGTGCTTTTATCCTATTCTGATTATCCAGTAGAATGACGGCGCCAGTGGCGTCGTTTAAAATGTAATGGTCACGTTCTTCAAACAGATTTTGTAGATAATCAACCAGTTGATTAAAGCTGGAGCCTAATTGTCGCATTTCATCTGTTATGGCGATATCTATTTTGGGGGGGATATTTCCCGTGACGACCATTTCGGCACTCTGTGCCACTCTACGCAAAGGCTTAATAATGGAGATAGTTATAATTACACCTACCAGTAATGCAAAAAACGTAATTATCAATGAGGAGATTAATATGTATTGCGAGATATTCTGGAGCAAAAGCTGTGTCTCACGATTTTTTGACTCAGCAATAAAAAACTGCGCCACTTCATAATTGGTAATTCCGACACCAATAGTAAATAACAACAACAGGGCTGGCAAAATTATGGATAATCTAGCACGTCTGACTTTCTGGTCTTTATTTTTCTTTTCGTTCATTATCAGTTTTTTTGTCATTCACATCAGAGAGTCTGCGCTTGAGAAATTGCTCTTCTAACTCGTGTAAGGCGCTGCGTTTCCGTCGCTCTGTTTGCCGGCGTTTAAACTCCCGATATAGCAGATATACTCCCAGCCCAATTGTCAGGGATAAGCCCAGAAAAATATAGCTTGAATACCAGGATTCAATCATCGCAGCACTTAAAAAAATCTCCTTAATTATACTTACTTTTGTTCAGATAAACCAAGTAAAATCGGTGGAGCAATCTCAAAGCGCCAAGTTAACATTCTGTTAATGAATAGCGTAAGATGACATTAAAAAACTAAAAAAATTATAATGTGTCAACCTACAACCGCCCTTTAGTGTTTTAACAGGAGACTTAAAAATTGCGTTAACTTTTCAGATTAAACTTACACTGTAAGGATATCACGTAACAATAACTGGGTGCTTTGTTTCATTAATTCCTGAATTTCTCCTTTTCGCACATCAATGACCTGTAGCTGTGCTCCATAGAAAGCAGGTATTGTGCCATTGCGATAGTTTAAATATATCACTGCAGTTTCTGCTTCAGGCCGAGTTAAAACTAAAGTGGTCATGGGCGGCGTGGTAGTCAATTCAATCACTGCCAGTGCGCGTAATAAACGATGTAAGTGGCTTTGGCCAGTGCCAAAAGGGACTTTTCCGGAAGCAGTCAATAGTTGTACCATATAATCTTGTTCAAGCAAAAAACGTGCAAATGATGCTGCAATAATCACTGCCCGCTCAAAATCATCGCTTAGTTTTTGCTCGGCAGAGGATTGCTCACCCACATAGTTATTCAATATGATAGTTATTCGTTTCTTTTCTTCTTTTGTAAACTCCCGCATCATTAATTTACGGGCACGCGCGCTGACTTTCCAGTGAATCAAGCGCGCACTGTCCTGCGGTGTATACTCTCTTATGCCGTATAAGCTGGTGCCTAATCCTTTTCTTCCACTTTCAGTCTCTCCGCTCTCAATTGAATGTCCATGGACTAAAGTGCGAACATCAAGAATCTGAGGATATACCAGCAATTGATGCGGGAGTTTAAAGTCAACTGAACGTTCAAAAAATCCAAAAGGGAAACGTGAACTAATTCTGATGTATTCCAGTTGCTGAAGTCCCCGTCGTGGAAAGACTAATTGATATGCAACTGCTTGAGTTTTACCTGGAGGTAAACGGAAAATATAACCGGCACCTACTTCTTCGTCATTACTGTTGCAGTCAACACAACGTAAAGAGTACGAGGACAGTAAGGGTTTAAGATTGGTGATTTCCAGTTCTGCGAGACGTGGGAGCCCGGTAATAGCGTGATGCGGCGCAGTGCGTTTTACCCTGAGCCCCACCAAAGTGAGTGTGGAAATTACACCTGACAAAAGCAAAAGACAGAGCATCATTGACAGGATAAGATACAGTAAATTAGCTCCAGTATTCAGTGCGGCTAAACCTATAACCATAGTAAGTACAATAAACATCAAGCCTTCAAGTGTGATACGCCGATGTCGCCGCCGGAGGAAAGCCGGAACAATACGTTCCAGAAGCTTTTTTAGTTGTTTTATATTAACCTTCAACTCTAAATTTGATTAGTTTAAAAAAAATTCTAAAAATATATTTTTCTCTGTTTTGCGATTATCTGTCAAATTGAGAGAATAAAAAATGACAAATAGAACATTAAGTTTGCGTGGACGGGTTATAGCAGTTTTTAGAGGTGAAATCCCTGATTGTGTGCCGTGGTTTGCAGATTTGTCCTGGTGGCACAGTGCTCATCAGTATCAGGGCACTCTTCCATTGGAGTGGAGAGGGATAGAGGGATTAGTAGCCTTGCATCGGCAATTAAAGTGTGGGATATATTTACAGCCGGTTGAGCCCTGGACTTTTAAATTTGATTGCCCTCAGCGTGTAGAACAACAGGAAAATCTGATAATCACAACCTACGAGACGCCAAGAGGCAACTTACAGCAAGTGGTCCAGTTTGTCCCCGAGCAGTTTACCTACATTACCAAACAGTATTTATTGAAATCAGCGAGTGACATACCAGCCTTTGAGTTCTTACTACAGAGTCAGGTCTTTCAACCAGCCCACCAAAATAT
>CAYRXI010000083.1:0-3267 GCA_964428255.1 uncultured Candidatus Sumerlaeota bacterium | reverse complement strand
AGAGCGCGAGAGAATTTATGGAGACCAGGGGATAGCTGTCATCTGCTTGCCCCGTGTGCCCTTATCACGTCTTATGGTGGAATTTGCTGGCGCAGAGACTACTCTTCTGATGGCTCTGGAGGAACCTGAAAAATTAAGTTCTTTCCTGAAGATAATAGAAGTCACCACAGAGCCCGCCTATGAACTGGCTGCGACTGCCCCTGCAGGTTTTGCTATGTTCCCGGACAACCTTTCCAGTAATTTAATCAGCCCTAATTTATTCAGAACTTACTCTATGGAACATTATCGCTATTATTCTAAGTTTTTGCGACGGGGGGGGAAATATACCCTGGTGCATATAGATGGTTTGTTACGCGGTTTGTTGCCTTTACTGGCAGAGAGTAGAATTGACTGTGCCGAGGCAATTACTCCCAAGCCTATGGGTGATGTTGTAATAGAAGAATTAAGGAGACTTGCAGGTGAGGAACTAATACTCTGGGGCGGAGTCCCCGGTGCAATGTTAATTCCCCATTTTCCGGAGTCAGAGCTTAGACTTCATATTATTGAATACTTAAAACTTATGAAAGATAATCCCCGCTTTGTGCTTGGGATTGGCGACCAACTTCCCCCTAATGGAGATATTAACCGCATCGGGTTGATCTCAGAATTAGTAGATGAATTAGGAAGGTATTAGGGCATTCTGTAGCGTCAATTCATTTGCACTTTTTACGCATTAAAATTATTATAATTAATATTTGTAGTTCTAGATGCTGTTAATAGAGTTATGCCCTCAAAAATACAGCGAATCCTACTGATCAATCCTCCATCCGGTCTATATCGGCGTGATGACCGCTGTCAGTCACGTGTTGAAGAACAAACCGTCAGGATAATCTTCCCCCCCATAGACCTTGCCTATCTCGCAGCTGTGGCTGAACAATATAATGTGGAGAGTCGTATCAGCGACTACCCGGCTGAGAATAAAGGGTGGGATGCATTTATTTATGATTTGAAAAAATTTGGTCCTCAGCTACTGATTCTTGATATAACCGCAGCCACACTGGAAAGAGACCTGCGTGCCTGTCGTATTGCCAAAGAATTAAATCCGTCAATTATCACAGCGGCGAAAGGTGAATATCTGTCAGTGCTGGGCGAAGAGGTGCTGAAAAAATTCAAAGAACTTGACCTTATTTTTCTAGGAGAAGCTGAGCCAACGCTGGCGCATATTTTGAGTGCGGGTCTGGATGAAACTATTAGAGGAATAATCTGGCGCAAAGCTGATGGTAATATAATCATCAGTCAAGAACAACCACTGGTGGAAAATCTGGATGCTCTTCCATTTCCGGCACGCCATTTATTGAATAATGAACTGTATCGGAGTCCGGAAACTAATAATAAACTAACGGTAGTGCATGCCAATAGGGGCTGTCCGGAGAAATGTATTTTTTGCCCGGCAGGTAGACTGTCAGATTTTAAATTGAGGCTGAGATCGCCACAAAATGTTATGGCAGAACTGAGCGAATGTGTGCATAAATTTGGCATCTCGGAGTTTTTACTTCACGGCGATACCTTTACTATGCGTAAGTCCTGGGTGATTGAGCTTTGCCAGCGGATTGTTGAGGCTAACTTAAACATTCGCTGGGGCTGTAATAGCCGTGTAGATACTATGGATGACGAACGGGCAGAGTGGCTAAAACGTGCCGGGTGCTGGGTGGTGGCTTTCGGCGTTGAAAGCGGTTCACAACTATTGCTGGATAAAATGAAAAAGGCAACCAAAGTGGAACAAGCCATAAAAGCGGTAGAAATTTGCAAACGACATGGCTTGCGCACTCATGCCTTTTTTGTAATTGGATTACCCTGGGAAACACGCGAGACTTTAAAAGAGACCCTGAATCTGGCACGAAAACTTAATACTGATTTCTTTGACATTAACATTGCGTATCCACTGCCGGGTACAGAATTTTATGAAATTGCACTCAAGGATAACTTAATCCTTTCACCGCAGGCATTAAGTACCGGGAGCTATGGTCAGGCAGCAGTACGTTCTTATGAACTCAGTGCTGAAGAACTAACCAGATGGCGTAAACGCGCCTTGCTCAAACTTTATCTTCGCCCGCAGTATATTATTAAAACCTTAATTACTGCAGCTGCTTCTCCGCGTATACTTCTTAACTATCTGCGGTCAGCAATGTATCGCCTGCGTCATCTCCTTTTTGCTTAGTGTTTCTCGTAACAAAACATTTTTATATCAAGAGATAAAAATAACGCTGAATTAAGTTATACTTGCGAATAAAAGCCTGAATTCATAAATGTATTTTATCTATTGATTGTTAGCGGAAGTGATAAGATGAAACGAGCTGCAAAAAAAGAGAAAAGAAAAATTATCGGTGAAGAAACTCCTCAGCCCGTTTTTATTGAGAGACCTATACCTCTGAAGACCTATATTCTCCTGAATCTGATTTTCTGGGCATACTGCGCTATTCAATTGCTGGTGCTAAAATGGTTATTACGAGACGTTGCAGGATTATATTTCTTTTTTGCCGTCCTTGCGAGCGCATTTACTGTCGTTTCTATTTATGATTTTCTTTATGACCGAATAGCAGCTAAAATCCCGCATTCAGAAAATAGTAAAATTCCCTCAAGCGATAATAAATAAATTTGAAATCGGTTTTAGCCCGCTGAATATAAGGAAGAAACCACTCAATCAATTGGGTATAGTACATAAAACGTACATAATTTTGTTCTGAAATTTATGGGTAGATTGTTAATAAGATTTTTCTGGGATGTATATGATTACATCGGGAAATTGATATTGTTGAATATACTGGCAGTAATGCTAAGTATTCTAATCGTGCCAATACCCGGTGTTATTGCTGGACTATTATATGTTATGCATATTATCTCCAGCAATCGTGAGCCGAGTTTTGCTGACTTTTTTACTGCTGGTTTACGCTATTACTGGCGGAGTTTATTACTCTGCCTGATTTACTTTATCGGAGTTCTTATATTAATCATTAACATCCATTTTTATATAAATCCTCAGGTGATTCCCCCCAATTTGCGTATTTTTGCAGCAGTGATTGCCGGCATTTTTTTCTGGCTATTCGTAATATTTATCGCGTCAGCATTTTTTACATTTCCATTGTTAGTAAAAAGTAATCTTACAGTACCAACAACACTCAAACGAGGTATTATTTTAATACTGGCTAATCCAGGATTGACTTTTGCCTCATTGGCTTCAGCACTGATTTTGTCTATCGGAACTATTATTTCGGTAGTAGGAATATTTTT
>CAYRXI010000082.1:13331-14321 GCA_964428255.1 uncultured Candidatus Sumerlaeota bacterium | reverse complement strand
TAATTCTCGCAGCAAGAAGTGAAATCCAAGGTTGGACATTCCGAGATAATAAGTGTTAGGAAATACGGCAGCCACACGCACTCGTGTTCTCTGTCCGAGATTAGCATTAGGGAGAAGCCACTGCTCGGTTGCTAAAAGTCTGGGTGAAATAGTGTATGTTTTTCCTGATTTCTTGCTCACAATCTTAAGAAGAGTAATCTACCCAAAAGGCTCATTGCGATGAAGAAGTCATACCGGGTGATAGAATAACATTGCAGTTTCTAACGTGTTTTTTATCCAGCAGACTTGTGCCAAAATATCTGGCATCGGTAGTAGGTTGATCATTTTTAGGCGAGTAATCAAAGAAGATAGAAGCCGAGGCTGAAGCTTCTTTTCGGGCACGAAATTTAATTTTGGCAAAGGTCCCGGTAGGCAACGCCTGGGGCTGACTTAACCCCATCCAATAGTGAATTGTTCCTTTTTCATTATCAACTGTGTTTGCCTTATGAAAATCAAATGGATAATTTTCATGAGCAAATCCATCGTAGATGTTCACGCCGCGTTTTATCCAGTTCTTTTTATCATAATCCACCACTTCTAATTTTGCCGGATTAAACTTAATGAAAACGCTTATATCATCCAGCAAGGCACCTTCCGGATTTATCAATACCACGTCAACTTCAAATTCCTCCTCTGGCGCAACGTACTGACGAGGACATACAAGCTTTAATCCCACACCTAAAATTCCGCTATAACTCTCATTCGGAGCTATGGGTTCCAGAGTTCGTAATGCTTTCTCTGGAGTCAACGTCTTAGGTTGAATACCTACGGTAGCAGGAATGACCCCATCTTTCTCTTCATAATTTGTTCCTAGATAATCAACTCCACGGCTTAGAATTCGTGTAAAGCCTTCACCAGTCTTAAACCCAATCTCGGTACCATGTGTCTGACGCAATGCCTTCCATAGAATTATGAGTAATGGAGAACGTGAAGCCAGACGCTTGGGTGTCT
>CAYRXI010000082.1:10551-13321 GCA_964428255.1 uncultured Candidatus Sumerlaeota bacterium | reverse complement strand
CCCCCGTACTCAATAATACCCTGCACCGGGTTAACGTTGAATCGTGGTGGTCCATCCAGCAAATTATGAACAGGGTAGTCAAAAACCTTAACCGGCAGCAAATAACGCTTATCGTATTTTATGGCAAAATGAATCTCATCAATCAGCTGTTCCTTATAATCTTCGTAAACAATTTGAGTTAGAAAATTTTCGCCTTCAAGCACCTGTATACTCAACGGGTCCACATAAATAATGGCACCAACTTTCTCAGCAGGTTTATATGTTTCTATTGAGGGTGTTGGTTGTGAGGGAGGCTGAGGCACTACTGCAGGGGGTTGACCTTTTTCCTCCTGTTCTTTCTGGCGGCGTTGCTCTTCTTCCTGTTTTCGTCGTCGTTCAAGAATCAACGCCAGTTTTTGTCTGTGCCGTTGAATTCGCTCTTCTCGTGGCAAACTCGGGTCATCAGCTAATTCTTCTAATTTTCGCCTGAACTCCTCTTCATCATCCTGTGCCTGACTGATCAACACTGCATTGGGAAGCAAAATCATCGCACTTACAATCAGGGCTATAATTGCCCGCCATTTATATTTTATGAGTATATTCATTGTGGTATAAACTTGGTAATCGGAGTTATACGTTCTTTCCTCCCCAGATAATCTATCCCTTCAATATAATAATAGTAAACTTTGCCTTTAGTCAGCGGCTCATCAATATAAAATTGAGGTGTCTTGTCCTCAGGCGATGGTGCAGGAATTAATTGTTTGTTCACCTTAATAAATTGACCATCACGAGACTCAGAACGATAGATGTTAAAACCATAATATTTTCCACTCTGAATTTTAGGAATTAAAATGCGAATTTTTGCAGTCTGCTCAGCAGGGGGCTCGGGTTTGGCTGATGCCTTAAACTTTGAGCAACTTCCAGTTACTATCAACCCGAGGGCAATAATTAAAAAAAACATTATTTTTTGTAAAGTATCATTCATCTTTCTCACTTTTTTCTGTAGATTCTTTGCTCCCTGCCTTCTCAATCATTTGCAGTTCAGCCTGAAGTTTCTGATATTCGTCTTTGTTATCTTTTAAGCCAGGTCTAGCTAATCCCTGTTGGCAGATGGCTCGGGCTTTATCCAGCTCTCCTTTCAGACGATAAACTTTGCTTAAGCGTCTATAGGCTTTATAATAATCCGCATCTACCTCAATTGCCTTTTTCAGTATTTGCTCGGCTTCGTCATATTTCTTTTGCTCCGTATAGATACTGGCAATTTTGTCGTAAGCCCGGAAGAATTTTGAGTCTAACTCCAGTGCTTTTTTATAGGATGCCAGCGCTTTAGCATAATCTTCACGACTCTCGGCAGATTTTCCTTTCTTATAGGCTCGCTCGGCTGGAGTATTACAGCCTATAATTCCTAACAATATAAGAGTAAATATTAATCCACTTAGTCCTTTTCTTCTCATATAAATTGTTCTCCATTATTGATAAATGGATTATACATTCGCTCTGCACCAATTGTAGTTTTGGGTCCATGTCCTGGATAAACCACCGTCGTTTCTGGTAATTCCAATACTCGCCTCAATGAATCAAACAATTGTTTCTCATTCCCGCCGGGCAAATCCCACCGTCCGACACCTTCTTTAAACAATAAATCACCTGAAAAGAGCAGGTCTTGCATCCACAGAGAAATACTTCCGGGAGAATGCCCCGGTGTATGAATTACCTCTAAATTATATGAGCCTACCGTAAGCTGGTCGCCATGTTCAATCAAAATGTC
Organism: uncultured Candidatus Sumerlaeota bacterium; assembly: GCA_964428255.1. Taxonomy (GTDB): domain Bacteria; phylum Sumerlaeota; class Sumerlaeia; order MWCT01; family JAGHBZ01; genus CAYRXI01. The sequence goes on along the minus strand of CAYRXI010000082.1, from coordinate 11,574 downwards.
AGGAGCCTTACTTTGATACCGAATACCTAACCATAAAGCTCCATTAAGCTCCGGCTGAGTTAATAATGGTGCATCCGCAGGATGAATTGAAATGGGTGCTCCGGTTGCTTTGTGAATCTCAGCATTGGCTCCAATATGGTCAATATGACCATGAGTATTTAAAATTCGGAGGATTTTAATATTGTGATGTCTGAGGTGTTGTAAAATTCGCGAAGCCTCGGCGCCAGGGTCAATTACAATGCCCTCGCCAGTATTTGTGTCCCAGACAATATAACAATTGGTCTCCAGCTCACCTACTGTAAGCGTGTCAATTACCAAACCGCTTTTGCCTGGCATATTATTTTTTCCCGACGAGACGCAGGAATTCCTCCTCGGAGAGAATTTTTATCCCCAGTTGTTGAGCTTTGGCAAACTTACTCCCGGGTTCCTCTCCCACCACTACATAATCCGTTTGACGGGTAACAGATTTCCCCGCTGTGCCGGCCAGAGATTCAACCAATTTTTCTGCTTCGCTCCTCGTCATTGAAGATAATGCACCTGTAAATACAAAGGTCTTTCCGCTGATCTCAGGATGAGCAGCTGCAACTCCTACTTTTTCCCCGCCGGGTTTCACACCTAAGCTCAACAATTCTTTGATAGTCTGAATATTTTCCGGAGTAGAGAAAAATTCATAAATGCTTTCTGCCATAACTGGACCCACGCCTTCAATATTTGCCAGCTCTTCTGGTTTTGCTTTCATCAATATTTCAAGTGTTTTAAATTTAGCTACGAGAATTTTCGCTGATTGTAAACCAACATGTCGTATCCCCAGGGCGAAAATAAAATTGGGCAGTGGTCTGGTTTTACTTTTTTCTATGGCTGTAAGCAGATTTTGTGCTGATTTTTTACCCATACGCTCCAGCGCTACTAGTTGTTCCTCGGTTAAACGGTAGATATCGGCGAAGTTTCTTACCAGTCCCTTATCCACAAGTTGATTCACCAATTTCTCGCCCAGATTTTCAATATCCATAGCATCGCGATGGG
>CAYRXI010000082.1:6371-10522 GCA_964428255.1 uncultured Candidatus Sumerlaeota bacterium | reverse complement strand
CAAAGTGAATAATGCGTTCTTTAATCTGCGCTGGACAATTTATATTAACACAACGAATGGCAACTTCATCTGCCGATTTTTGTAAGACAGAGCCGCAGACTGGACAGTTAGTAGGCGGTTTAATCGGTTTTTCTTTACCCGTGCGCATTTCGGGTAATGCTTTTACTACTTTCGGGATAACTTCACCGCCCTTTTCCAGCACTACTTGGTCTCCAACACGAATGTCCTTCCGCCGTATATCCTCAAAATTATGGAGTGTGGCTCTTTTCACCCGCGTTCCGGACAGCCACACAGGCTCAAGGTTTGCTACGGGCGTAATAGTTCCGGTTCTTCCAATCTGAAAGACAACTTCTTTAAGGCGAGTCACGGCTTGTTCGGCAGAGAACTTATATGCCACAAAATAGCGGGGGCTTTTGGCAGTGGTACCCAGTCGGCGCCAGTACTCCAGCTTATTTACTTTTATTACGAGTCCATCAATTTCATAAAGCAAAGTGTCACGTTTGGGTTCCCACTCTTTTATAATTTTTAAAATTTCGTCAACATTTTTACACAACCATCGCAAAGGATTAACTGTAAATCCCAGATTTTCCAGCATCTGCAATATTTCCCATTGAGTAGGTGGTAGTTTCCAATCAGTTACGCCCACCAAATACATAAAATTTTTTAGCTGTCGTTTAGCAACCAGATGCGGTTCCAGTAATTTGAGTGAGCCTGCCGTAGCGTTCCGTGGATTAGCAAATAAGGGCTCGCCGTTTTTTTCTCGCTCTTCATTTAACTTTTTAAACGTGTCCCAATCCATATACACTTCCCCGCGGACCTCAAGAATTCTGCCTTTACCCGGTACCTGATGGAAAATATAGCGCGGAATATCTCGTATTGTTTTAATGTTTGCGGTAACATCATCTCCCACGAATCCGTCCCCACGGGTAGCTCCGTATTTAAGTTTGTCGTCTTCATAACGCACTGAAATAGAAACTCCATCAATCTTCAATTCTACTACATATTCTATGGGCGAGGAGATATTCAGCATTCGGCGAACACGGTCATCAAACTCACGAAGCTCCTCTTCATTATAGGTATTGCTTATAGATAGCATAGGAATTTCATGTCTGATACTGGGGAAGCCGGTCAGTTTCTGTTCGCCCACGCGCTGAGTTGGGGAGTTGGGGTCTGCAAATTCCGGGTATTTACGCTCCAGTTCCTGAAGCTCCCAGAAGAGTAAGTCATACTCGCGGTCACTGATCTCAGGTTTATTCAGGACATAATAACAATAGTTATGATGCTCAATTAACTTACGGAGCTCCTCTATTCGTTTCTTTATTTGTCCGAGGTCCTGGTCTTTGCCTCGTGCCTCACTTCCTACCATCCTCTCACCACCCATGAGCCAGCCGTTCTGCTAGCTCTTTAGGTAAATCATTATCAATTATGGCGCGTTGTGCACCGCTGATGTCGTACTCCATACGCTTTATTTCAATGGTCATTTTTTTCAGGTCGCAAATGGCATAACACGCCCGCGGATCCCGGTCCCGCGGTTGCCCAACACTACCCACATTTATCAAATACCGCCCGTGCTCGCTAATCTTATGCACCGGAGAACGGGGGCAACTTAAGTTTCCCTTATCTTTCTCCACAATAAATGGCTGGTGTGAGTGTCCGATGAAACAAAATCGCTGGTCAAAATAGTGGAAGTTTAACTCAGCCTCACCCATAGTTATAATATAATTCCAATCTTCCGGGCTACGAGGTGAAGCATGTACGAAAAAAAAATCTCCTTCTATATATACATACGGTAGCTGTCTGACAAAGGCGATGTTCTCTTCTTTTAACACGCCGGCAGTCCAGATTATTGCTGCACGTGCTACATCATTGAAATAATCGGTGTTTGATAAATCCAGGGCAGCATAATCATGGTTGCCCAGTACCACTGGACACTCCAGACTCTTTACCAGCTCTACACACTCATTGGGATTACCACCATAGCCAACAATATCGCCACAACAATATAACTTATCCACTTTTTCTTCCCTGATGGCGGAAAGTGTGGCTTCCAATGCCTGGAGATTACCATGAATATCAGAGAAAACGGCAATCCGTTGCGGGGACTCAATACTCATAGTCTTTACCTGTGAGTTTTTTCAACATTCGCACAGCTTCACGGCGAATGATGGGGCTCTTGTTTTTCAAGGCTTTTTCCCATATTTCTATTTCTTTAAGAACTTTGGATTTTTCAGTTGTTTCGGCACTTTGTGCCACCTGCTCCTCAGCTTTGCTCTCTACTACCGCAACCTCTTCCTGTGGTGTAGCCGCTGGAGCTGCCTCTTCTGGTACGGCAATGGACTCTTCTGGAATGGCACCTGAAACTTGCTCAATCTTTTGTTCTTCTATTTCAGGGAGACTGATTTCTGCAGGTGCCATCTCTTCTTCCTCACCAAGTTTTTCAAAACCTACCTCCAGCTCCGGTTCCTCCGCTGAACTTATTCCAGCCAGCTCCACTTGCACTGATTCTTCTACAGGAGTAGACATTGCTGCAGGGGCTTCTGCTGCCTCCTCTGCTTCTTCATAGGCTAATTCCTTGGGCACTCGCCCGGTTATTTTTAACATTTCTTCGCTGTGGAGATGAAATGTTAAATGAGTAGCTCCCAGTTTTATATCATCGCCTTCTTTAAGCTGCGCATCTTTTACTAATTGTCCATTTACAAAAATTCCGCGCCAGCTTCCTAAATCCTTTATGAAATAATTATTGCCCTGCTTTATTATCTGTGCATGTCGTTTTGATACAAACCAGTCATGCAATTTTATATCATTGTCATTAGCACGGCCAATGGTGGTTTCTGCTTTGGTTATTTTAAATTCCTGCCCTTTTTGTTTCCCTGTCGTAACAACCAATACGGCGGTGGGCGCGCGGTCAACTATTAGTGTCCGGTCCGCACCAAATGCATCACTAATTATCTCTTCATCAGATAACGGTCTATTGATAAATATAAGATTATGCTTGCCGATAGAAATTACGTCATTATGCAAAATTTCGGTTTTGGTTATCCTGACGCCATTAACAAAAGTCCCATTGGCGCTGTTAAGGTCTGTGAGAATATATTTCCCATTCATCCGGCGGATACGTGCATGATTACGACTGACAGCTAAATTTTCAATAACAATATCATTATCCCGGGCACGTCCAATATTCAAAATGTCCTTATCAAAAAAATACTTATGCACCACGTTTTCGCCCAATTTTACAATGATTTCAGGCATTTTTAACTTCTCCAGCTATCATTAATTATAACAGCAATGTTTTATTACCGATATATTACTTCTGTCAATTCTTTTTATCAAAAGTTTTTGCTCATAATTGTATCGGCACCGATGAAATGAAAACCCGTGGTGGCATATAGGTTCAACGCCGGGTAATTATTTATGCTCGTGCGAAGTTCTAACTGGGAAAAACCTTCGTCGCGTCGCAATCTAATCAAAATTTCGCTCAATAACCATCGTCCAATGCCCTGGCCCTGGACTTCCGGGCGAACAGCAATAAAGTCCAGGACGGCTATATTTTGTTTAACTGCCTGGTTAAATTCAGGATTAGTTAAAATTATTGCAAAACCTAAAATCTCGTCACGCCGGCTCGCTACCCACATCTTGTAAGCTAACTCTCGCCAGCATTTTTCTACCCATTGAGCAAATAGCTCCCGAACACGCTCCTGGTTTAAAAAACTATCCGCAAAAAAATGATTATATTGGTGAGAGAGACGGGCAATTTCCTGTAGCTGTGCTAAATGGGTTTCCCGACAGCGGTAAACCTTAAAACTCCGGTCGGGAAGACGATGTAATACAAGCCGCGCGCTTTCAAGATTAATAAACATCTTTATGGAACAATCTACGAAATGAAAACCATATTGTTCGAACAGTGCGACCTGTTCCCATTCATTTACATCAACTCTCAATTCTATGTGTTTGTAGCCCTGTGCTCGACATTTTGCTAATAAAGCTTTGATAAATTTAGAGCGTTCTGAACGTTTACCTTTATAAAGCAAAAACGGCGAGATCTTACACATCTTAACACCAAATACCTTGCTATGCCAGGGTCGTGGCTGAATTACAGCCAGTCCTAAAACCTGATGTGTGGCATCAAAGGCAATTAATGACTCATTACT
>CAYRXI010000082.1:4163-6361 GCA_964428255.1 uncultured Candidatus Sumerlaeota bacterium | reverse complement strand
TGCCAGAATTCGTTGCTTGTGATATTCACTCAATAATGTTTTGTCTAAACCCTGTGCCCGCCGCTGTAATTCCTTATAAGGATATTCTGCTAAATACTGATAAATTCGCTCACCATCACTGGCTTTGATTTCCCTGATATTCATGGTCCCTCTCTTAAAGTAATAATTTGGGTTCAAAAGTGCGGATATAATCTTCTAGTAAATATCTATCCGTCATTCCTGAAATATAATCACATATGACCCGTGCTTTTCCTTCCTGTGAAATACGCTTCTGAAAACTGCGGGGTAATTGCTCGGGCACCTCTAAATATGCGGTAAATAATTCAGAGACAAACTTCTCCGCTTTAGTTGCCATCTTAATTGTCCGAGGATGTTGATAGACATTTGCTCGTAAAAAATTCCTTAATTGTTGATTCTTCTCACTCATCTCGGGACTGAATTGCGCCAGTTTCTTCCCCAGCTGTCGTACATTATCAACAGACCGTATATTATATTTCTGTAAATTGGCATAGGTCGCCTGCAGGGCATCCGTTACCTGCATATTTATTACTATACCTATCATCCGATATTTAACAAAGCTATCCCATTCATTTCTGGCAAAACGTTTGCGTGCCTCCTGAAAAATCTCCCAGCACCACGGCACTGCCTCAAGGTCTTCCTCTTCTAGCAGCCCCATTTTCAATGCATCATCCAGATCGTGATTATTATATGCTATCTCATCCGCCAGGTCAACCACCTGCGCCTCAAGAGTTGGTGCGTTATGGGGATCAAAGCGTTTGTCTATTCTCGGAGTATCATAAGCCGTGGCATGTTTAATTATTCCCTCACGAACCTCCCAGGTGAGATTTAGCCCGGGGATATCTGCATAACGTTCCTCCAGCCTCTCCACCACCCTTAAGCCTTGTTCATTATGCTCAAAGCCGCCTTCTGTATCCATAAGCCTGCGGAGTGCTCGTTCGCCAGAGTGCCCGAATGGCGTGTGTCCTATGTCATGTGCCAGTGCTATGGCTTCTGTCAGGTCCTCATTCAGCCGTAGATTTCTTGCCAGCGAGCGGGCAATCTGCGCCACCTCCATTGTGTGCGTTAACCGGGTGCGAAAATAATCCCCCTCATGAATAACGAATACCTGCGTCTTATATTCCAGTTTCCTGAATGCCGAAGAGTGAATTATACGGTCACGGTCACGTTGAAACTCCGTCCGTAGCGTATCAGGAGTCACCGGATAATCCCTGCCCCGGGTCCTGGAACTCAACACTGCATATGGTGCCAGTGTTTCTGCCTCCAGCTGTTCTAATTCTTCCTTTCTGGTATATGTCTTAATTATTGCTTCCACGAGATATTAAACACTCTCTATTTTTTATTAAGCAATGATTGTAATTGGCATCTGATCAATTGCGCAAGGCAAAAATACCTTTAAAAAACTGAACTTAAGAGTAGTACAGGCATCTTGCCTGTCGCTAAATAACAGACGGGACGCCTGTCTTACTATTAAAATGTTTTGCTTCTACCAGCTACCGAGAGCAGATTCCTCCTAAGATGTGCTAAAGGGTCAGTAAATAAAAAACCATAAAAACTATTTGTATTCGTGAACTAAATAATTACAATTAAAATTAATATTTATTTAGCGGATTAGAGCTTATGCAAATTTTACAATTGATAAAGAAAGCGGTTGAGGAAAAAGCCTCAGATTTACACCTGCGGGCTAACCGCTTGCCGCGGGTTAGAATTGATGGACAGTTATACGATATTTCCGGTTATACCCCGACAGAACAGGAATTATGCGATTTCTTTTATTCATTACTGGATGAAGAACAGATAAAGCGCTTTAAAAGTGTGCACGACCTGGACTTTTCTCATTCCTTCCCGGATATATGTCGTGTGCGAGTTAATCTATTCCGCCAGCAGGGAATGTTTGCTGCGGCTGTGCGTATTTTCCCCGACCATATCCCCACAATGGAACAAATTAATTTGCCCAAGGTGTGCTATAATTTTGTAAATCTTAACAAAGGCTTAATTCTGGTGACAGGTCCAAGTGGCAGTGGTAAATCTACAACTCTGGCGGCAATGATTGATTTTATTAATGCCCATCGGCGCTGTCATATCCTTACCATTGAAGACCCGATTGAATACAAATTCAAAGAACGTCTGGCAACCATCAGTCAACGCGAGGTACGCGTGGATACAATGACATTTCAATC
>CAYRXI010000082.1:3024-4153 GCA_964428255.1 uncultured Candidatus Sumerlaeota bacterium | reverse complement strand
GAAACAATGCAAGCTGCCATAACTCTTGCAGAAACGGGTCATCTGACTTTCTCTACGCTCCATACAGGTGAGGCGGCACAAACTGTTAATCGCATCATTGATTCATTCCCCCCCCATCATCAGGCTCAAATAAGGGCACAGCTGGCGGTATCGCTGGAAGGTATCATCTCTCAACGCCTTATCCCGCTAAAGGGTAAACGTGGACGTATTGCTGCACATGAAGTCCTGGTTTGCACCGCAGGAGTAAAAAACCTTATTCGCGAAGGTAAAATCTCTCAAATTGCTTCTTCTATTCAGACCGGTATGGAAGACGGGATGATTACTATGAATGCCTCTCTGGGTTCACTCTACAAGCAAGGTCTGATCAACTATGAAGCAGCACTTGCAACTGCCTGGGACAAAAAGGGCTTCGCCGAAAAATACGGTCCACGCAAGTAACAATCTCCGAGTATGCTGGATTGAAGCGAAAAAGATGATAACATCAATGCATCTCTCACGGGCTCATCACTTAAGACCTTCCAGTCTGTTTAGCTATACACAGAGACCACATCATCTTGCACACTATTGATTACATCGGATAAATTACTGCATCTACAGATTTTACTACTGTTTACGCCAGCTGTGAGTTACCATAACCAACTGATCGCTGGATAAGAAATCCAGCGTTGCGATAAAAAATCAGCACCATTGCTTACAGCATAAATCTTTTGAGCGCTTATATATCAAAATACAGAGCAAATTCATAGGGGTGAGGTCTGCTCTCAACTTCTATAATCTCTTTATGCCATTTGTATTCTATCCAGGTTTGGATGACGTCTTCAGTAAACACATCGCCTCGGAGTAAAAAGTCGTGGTCTGCTTCAAGAGATTTTAAGGCTTCTTTCAAACTACCGGGAACTTTTTTTATCTTTTTTGCCTCTTCTGGTGGCAAGTCATATATGTTTTTATCCATCGGCTCGCCAGGGTCAATTTTGTTTAAAATACCATCCAGCCCAGCCATCAAGATTGCACTGAAGGCATAATATGGATTTGCTGAGGGATCCGGTGGACGAAATTCAAGTCGCCGTGCTGCTTCTTTGGGTGAGTACATCGGTATCCGAATTGCTGCACTGCGGTTCCGCTGGGAATA